>JBAUIB010000276.1:0-6902 GCA_049680585.1 Phormidesmis sp. | reverse complement strand
GCCCACCTCTACAGCTTGACCAAGGCGAGCGGCGACGGCTGATCAGCTACGCCTATCCTGGCAATTTAGAAGAGCTAGCTGGCATTCTCCAGCGGGCAGTGGTGATGACGCCGCCCGATCAAACCGTCATTCCTGAACAGGTCTTGTGGTCGCTTCAGTCAGAGAAAAACGCCTTTCGCGTTGATTTACTCAACCAACTGCCCTGGCTGCGCCAATTTCTGTTGAGTGCATGGTGGCCAGAGCAGTTTTGGATACTGGTGATGGTGCTGTTTATCCCCGTCACTACGATGGGATTGATTGGCCCCCAAACCCGAGATGCGAATATGGCCCTGAACTTTTTCTGGGCCTGGTGGTGGCCAGTTTATCTGTTTTTGTTTGCCTTTGTCGGTCGGCTTTGGTGTGCAGTTTGCCCCTTTATGATTACTGGCGAGTGGATACGTAAGCTCTCACTGTGGATCTGGCCACGTGAACTACTGCCCTGGCCGACTAAATGGATGAATCGCTGGGGGGCCTGGCTGCTGTTTGCTGGGTTTGCCGCAATTTATCTGTGGGAACACCTTTGGGATTTACCCCATACGGCTTATTTATCGGCCTGGCTCTTGATTGTCATTACGGCAGGCGCTGTCATCGGCAGCCTGATTTATGAACGACGACTGTGGTGCCGGTATCTCTGTCCTATTGGCGGGATGAACGGCATGTTTGCCAAGCTTTCTATAATAGAAGTGAGATCGACCCAGCAGGTGTGCGGCAGTCAGTGCAGTACCTTCGGCTGCTACAAAGGCAGTCCCGCCACCCCCGTCAGCTTTGAACCAGCCTTACCCACCGAAGGACAAGCAACGGATGGCTGTCCCCTCTACTCTCATCCGGCCCAGCTAAAAGACAACCGAGACTGCGTACTCTGTATGACCTGCCTCAAAGCCTGTCCCCATCGCTCGGTGCAGGTCAATCTAAGATTTCCCGCATCAGATCTCTTAGAAGATCATCAGGGCTTTTGGGCCGAAGCGGCGCTATTGCTTCTCCTACTGGGAGGCGTTTTCATGCACCACGACAGCCAAATTCTGTCGTGGTTTGGGTGGGGCGATCTGCCCGTAGATGCCGCCCACTTGTGGCTGAGTATTCCTGTTGTTGTCGCCCTCTTAGGCGCACCCGCCCTGTTGGTCTGCTCGATTCACGGGCTGGCTCGCTGGCTAGATCCAGATATGCCTAACTATCTCACGGTCATCTACGCCTACTTACCCTTTACCCTGGCGGCTAATCTGGCTCACTACATTCCCGCCGCCATGACAGAGGCAGGGAAAATTTTACCCGTAATTGCTCGAACCTTTGGCGTCATCGATCCAGGATTACCGACGCTCACCTGGAGCCCTGAGGTCGCGACGTTTCTCCAGGGGGTTACCCTGATCTCTGGCCTAGCGTTTGGAGTGTATCCATTGCTGCGAACAACCCATCGCCCCTGGGTCAGCAATTTGCCCCACCTGGGCTTAATGGCGGGGCTGACGATTCTTTGTTTTCAGCTCATGGTCTATTCATCCTAATCTTCGCAACAAGCCATGCCTATTTACAACAGCATTACCGCAGCCATTGGTCACACGCCTCTCATCAGGCTCTCTCGATTACCGCAGCAGCTCAACTGCGGGGCCGAGATTGCTTTAAAGCTAGAAGGGTTAAACCCGGCTTCATCGGTCAAAGATCGGATCGCCATCAGCATGATCGAGGCCGCAGAGCAGTCTGGCCTGATTCAGCCCGGTATTTCAACGATTGTGGAAGCCACTTCAGGCAATACCGGCATTGGTCTTGCTATGGTCTGCGCGGCTAAAGGGTATCGATTGATGCTCACCATGCCGGAAAATATGAGCCAGGAGCGTCAGCAAATTGTTCGTGCCTATGGTGCAGAAGTTGTTTTAACGTCGGCAGAGGCAGATATGGCTGGGGCGATCGCACGAGCCAATGAACTCCTAGCAACGGTTCCCCAGAGTTTTTCGCCACAACAGTTCAGCAATCCCGCCAATCCCAAGATTCACTTTGAAACCACAGGGCCAGAAATTTGGCGGGACACGGCAGGACAAATTGACATCCTGGTACTGGGGGTCGGCACGGGCGGCACGCTGACCGGGGCCGGACGCTACCTGAAACAACAAAAGCCCAGCCTCAAAATTGTGGCGGTTGAACCTGCCGGTAGTGCCGTTTTGAGCGGTCAGTCCGCCGGACTTCATGATATCCAGGGGCTGGGCGCGGGTTTTGTTCCCGATGTGCTGCGGATTGACCTAGTAGATGAAATCATCACTGTGACTGAAGCTCAATCCTATGAGTGGGGCCGCAAGCTAGCCCAAGAAGAAGGCATTCTCAGCGGTATTTCGACCGGCGCGGCTCTGTATGCGGCTTTGCAGGTTGCCCAGCGAGCAGAGCACCAAGGACAGCTCATCGTGACGGTTCAACCCAGCGGCGGCGAGCGGTATTTGAGTACGGCAATGTGGAACAGCTAGGTATGTCAGCTAGAACTTAAGCGTGGCTTATTTCTGCATACTTGCAAAGCGTCTTGTGACGGAGGGAACGATAAATCCACTACATCCTACCTAAGTCAAAGAATGTCCCAGAACTGACTACTTTAGGGACTATCACAAGATCTCAAAAAAACTATGAACAACAATCCTCGCAATAAATTGAATGAACGACTTGACGAACTGGGGTGTCGTGATGAGGCTGTTCACTTTTGCACTCAGCAATTGCACCCTGGGGCCGTTTGGAAATCTACCGTCGTTGTCTGTTTTCCAGATTGCCGTAGCGTTAAAGGTAGGGGGGAAAGCACTCGAAAGTCTGACGCTGAACTAGCTGCGTCGCAAAGTGCCATTGAGAGATGGCATAATGAGTGTCCAGATCTAATCATTGATTGGGAGGAAATAGGCGCGGACGCGCAAGCGGGTGATGCGCTCATTAAGTTAGGGGTATATCTGTCGCCCGAAACGAAAAGTGCGAGCAAAAACTCCGACAGACTGCAAGTCTTAGAGTCAGATTCTCAGCTGGCTAAGACTTTTGATCGATGGAAAGCCCAAGATAATTCAATCCTAGAAATGTGGGGGCCTAATCTCGGTGAAAAACGAAAAGCCACGTTGGTTGAGGCTGTATTGTGGCGGCAGTTTGGTGCGCAGATAATCACCGCTACCGCACCTGCACAGTTGAAAACTTTATTAGAGACGATCACCCTGAAATAGTGCGATCATCTCTATTTTGACAGTCGTGAGGAGAAATTAAGCGGCTGGCGCAGAGAATGTCAGCAAAAAGGCTAGGTTTTCACTAGCATGTAGGGCATGGGGCTCGCTCGCTGGCATAACAACAAACACACCGGGTTCTAGCGAAATACGCTGACCGCTGATGGTTAGTGCGCCTCGTCCGGCCACAACCTGAACGGTGGCATTGCGCGGCGTAGAATGCTCTGCAATGTCCGTGCCAGCCGCCAGACGCATCAGCATGTACTGGCAGTTGTCGTCCTTGAGCAGCACCTGTTTACGAAGACCCGATGCTGGATAGACTAGCTGCTCGTGAAGCTTTAGAGCAGAAGCTTGCATTTGCAAAAGCGGTGTTGTCATTGAGCTTTCTCCTAACGTTGTGTTGAAGCCTTACTGGTTTAAAACATCTTTTTTGTGCTGTGGAGCGGCTGCCACCGCAGCGACTTCAGCTCTAAGCTCTGCTGAAACGCCCATTTCTTCGAGCGTGGCTAGCAAATCTTCTGCGATCGCATCAAAATGTTCTCCCGCTAAGCCTTGGTTAGCCACCATGTCCTTATGAGCTTCTCTCATATAGCGACCGTTATACTGGCCGCTGCCGCCAAAAGCATAGGTTAAGAAAGCCTTCTGATGGTCTCGCTGCTTCGCCATGTCGGTATTAACGAAAAAATGTTTGACCCGATCGTCGGCCAACACGCGCTCATAGAACTTATCTACTGCCAAATCAACCGCCTCAGCGCCACCTAGCTTTTCAAATAACGTTGTCATGTATTGCCTTGATATTTTGCTAACGGGCTTAGCTTACAAGGGGGTGATCGCAAAGCACCTTGACTTAAGTCAAATCAGCCGTCACGATCTGCATTTGAGCCCAAAAAAGCGACCACCAAATCGCCGCATTTAAGGATCAAAGTAAGCAGTCTTCTAGTTGAGGGAAGGAATTGAGTGCAATAGAATTAGGGCAATGGCTAAAACTCATTCCACTGTTTCAAGATATTCCCTCAGCGGACATCACCCACATTTCACGAATCTCTCGGCTACACCATTATCAAAAGGGAGAAATTATTTTCACTCAAGATAGTGAAGCCAGTGGCTTTTTTATTATAAAGGCGGGGCGGGTCAAGGTATTCAAACTGGCTACTCACGGAAAAGAACAAATTCTTCACATCTTTGGCGAGCAAGATTATTTCGCAGAAGTTCCCGCATTGGATGGAAAAAGGTTCCCAGCTTCAGCAGAAGCATTAGAAGCCTCAGTGCTGCTGTTCTTTCCTCGATTGGAATTTCTAGACTTACTCCAAAGGTATCCTGCCATCACGATCAAGCTGTTGCTTAATTTATCTGTACATTTGCGACGCCTCACCGGGCTAGTCGAAGAACTTTCTTTTAAAGACGTGCCACAGCGCCTAGCTGCTTACCTCATCAATCTAAGTAACGCTAATAACCATTCAGACATCCTCACTTTAGACGTGACCAAAAGCCAGCTAGCTGCCCTATTAGGCACTATCCCAGCCACTATTTCTAGGGCGTTTTACCGCCTCAGCCAGAGTGGACTGATTACGATGCATGGCACTCGCATTGAACTGCTGGATCGCGATCGCCTGAAAAAGCTAAGTCAAGCCTTAGACGTTAGCGATACCGATGTGGGGATCTAGTCTCTAGGGCGCGGATATCGCAAGACTTTGATTACACCGATCTGTCGGCTTTCAGTCTTAACGCGGGTAACTTTTAGGACAAAGGCCAATGAATAGGTAGGACTGATTGCATGAGCCCTGGTTTGAAACGAGGTCAGCTAACCCACTGGAATGACGAACGAGGGTTTGGCTTCGTCCAACCGGCCAGCGGCGGCAAAGACGTTTTTTTGCATGTTTCTGCGTTAAAAGAGATGACTCGTCGCCCTCAAGTCGGTGATACCGTTTATTATCGTGTGATCGCCGATGGTAAAAAATTTCGCGCTCAGAACGCTTTTATCTCTGGCGCTAGAGGTCAGTCAACCTCACCGCATCAACCGCATAGCAACAACTTGAAATGGCAGTTACTAACTTTGCAGGTTCTGCTTTTGTCCACGATTCCAATAATGGGATCAATTTATCATGCTTGGCAAACGCACAATCCGCTGCCGCTTATTCTCTACATCGTCATGAGCTTTGCAACGTTTTGGCTATATGCTGACGACAAATCTCACGCTAAGCAAGGACGCTGGAGAACGCATGAAAAGACATTGCACCTGTGTGAGCTAGCAGGCGGCTGGATAGGCGGCTATATCGCTCAGCAAAAGCTGCGGCATAAAAGCCGTAAGCCAGCCTATCAGCTTGCCTTTTGGATCATTGTTGTCGCTCACCAGATAGGCTGGATAGGTTGGCTAGTGATGGGACAAATTTAGAACGCCATCTAGCATGGCTAGCACGTACTGAATAGGGCACTGAAAGTTCGAGCAGTCAAGGGAATCAGCCGTGTTGAAACGATGGAACGAGCAACGTATATTCTATTGCCAATATGCTGGCCGTTCGATAGGTAGTCCAGCTAACGTCAATCAAAACAGAATTTAGAAGAGATTTTGCAGGTATGGGTTGCTCTCATTACTTTACGAGATGCCAGCAGGCTTGTGCGATCGCCCAATCTTCCTGAGTCTTAATCACCAACACCCGCATAGAAGACTTCGCCGTTGCGATATCTCGGTCAACAGGAGAGGCATCATTCGCCGCTGAATCCAGCTCGACACCCAAAAATGCCATAGCCTTGCAAACCGCCTCGCGAATGTGGGGTGCATGTTCGCCAATGCCTGCGGTAAATGCGATCGCATCAGCGCCCTCAAGACTCATCAACATAGCGCCTATACAAGCGTTGAGCCGATGAAGGTACATATCTTGCGCAAGCTGAGCGCGTTTGTTTCCCTGAGAAATTGCTTTTCCAATCTCTCTTAGGTCATGAGAAACACCCGAGATACCTTCTAATCCAGAGGCTTTATTCAACAGATAATCAATTTCATTCGCCGACTTACCCTGACGCATCAGATGAATCAAAATACCAGGATCTACCGACCCTGAGCGCGTCCCCATCATCAGCCCTTCCAAAGGCGTAAAGCCCATAGTGGTATCGATGCTGCGGCCATCCTTCACCGCTGCCAAAGACCCCCCATTTCCTAAATGACAAATAATTAGCCGTAGCTCGTCCACTGACCGATCTAGAATCTGCGCCGCTCGCTGCATGCAGTACTCATGGCTAATGCCATGAAATCCGTAGCGCTGAATTCCCTTCTCGCGCCAGTCGTAAGGCCCCGGATACATCGACGCCACCTCAGGCATTTGGCTATGAAAAGCGGTGTCAAACACAGCTACCTGAGGCACCTTCTCGCCCAACAGCTTTTCCATCAGCTCAATGCCCTCTAGATTTGCTGGATTATGATTAGGCGCAAGCGCACTAAGCCGATTGATCGCGGCCTTGACCTCTGGCGTAACGATCGCACTCTCCTGATAGTCCTCCCCGCCATGCACCACCCGATGGCCCACTACATCAATGTCCTTCAGGCTTGAAATAACGCCCGTTGAGCCTTCACACAACACGTAGATCTAAAATTAGTGCCTTAGCGCCAGTGCCCAGCAATTGCTCTACACTTGAGCATCCCTCGCAAAGCGCAAAAGTCATGGGCACAGGCCGTCAGAACCAGAATCGCACCGCCATCGTCTA
>JBAUIB010000275.1:0-8149 GCA_049680585.1 Phormidesmis sp. | reverse complement strand
CGTCTCCAGACGTCTCCTGTCATCGCTGAGTCACTGGGCTCAGTCAGCCATGAACTTGCCTTGATACTAGAGCGCTACTTGGAGCGCGATCTGGAGGTGATTGTGATGCAGGCAATCCCCATTCTCAATATTGATCAGGTGATTATTGAGCGGGTCAATGCAACCTCCCCACAGGATCTGGAGAAAGCGATTCAAACAATTGTGCGCAACGAATTGCAGGCAATCGTCAACCTCGGTGGAATCTTGGGCTTTGTAATCGGCGGGCTGCAAGCCGTTTTCCTGCTTTTGCAGCGCTAGCAAGCAGGCCGAAAACAATGCAACCATAGAGATATGTGACTTGCACCTCTCTATGGTTACAGGGCTGCGTTTGTTTAGGTCCGATCGGTTTAGAGATAACGACTGCCTTTTAGCCGAAGCGACCAGAGACATAGTCGCGGGTGTATTCCTCTTTAGGATTGCTGAAGATGTTTTGGGTTTTGTCGTACTCCACGAGGTAGCCCATTTTGCCGCCTTGATCTGTCTCAACGGCATTGAAGAAGGCGGTACGATCAGATACTCGCGACGCTTGCTGCATGTTATGAGTCACGATCACAATGGTGTACCGCTGCTTAAGATCGTGCATCAGCTCTTCTACTTTGATTGTAGAGATGGGGTCTAGCGCTGAGCAGGGCTCATCCATCAGGATCACTTCAGGCTCGATGGCGATCGCCCGGGCAATACACAGCCGCTGCTGCTGCCCGCCTGAGAGCCCTAAACCGCTGTCTTTGAGCTTGTCTTTGACCTCGTCCCATAGCGCCGCGCCACGCAGCGATCGCTCGACTAGCTCATCCATATCTCCTTGATAGCCATTGATGCGGGCGCCAAAGGCAATATTGTCATAAATGGATTTTGGAAAGGGATTGGGCTTTTGAAAGACCATGCCCACCCGGCGACGCAGCTCGACCGGATCAACCTGCTTGCCAGTGATTTCTTCGCCGTCGAAGAGAATACGTCCCTCTACTCTCGCACTGGGAATGAGATCGTTCATCCGATTGAAACAGCGCAAAATGGTGCTTTTACCACAGCCAGAAGGACCGATAAAGGCAACAACTTGATGCTCTGGAATATCGAGATAGACGTCTTTGACCGCTAGATTATTGCCGTAGTAAACCGAGACCTTTTCGGCCTGGAGAGCTACTTTGCTAGAGACCGCTGCAATTGAAGAAGAAGGAGAAGCCATAATGATGACAATGCGAGTGACAGTGGATTTGACGGAGAGTGAGGGTAGCGGGGAGTGAAGGTTAGGTTTAACTGAAACTTTCAGCTAGCATGATGCCTTTACTAGACCTTTTACAGGGTTTTCTGAAAACGGTTGCGTAGATAGATTGCGATCGCATTCATCATCAGCAATACCGTCATCAGCACGATGATGCCGGAGGCCGCGATACTGTGAAACTCTTCTTGCGGGCGGCCAACCCAGTTATAAATTTGGATGGGTAGAGCTGTGAACTGACTTTGTAGACCTTCTGGCAAGAACGATATATAAACTGCCGCGCCCACCGCGATCAGCGGCGCAGTCTCACCGATGGCACGAGAGAGTGCCAAGATCACCCCTGTGAGAATACCGGGCATTGCTGCAGGCAATACATGGCTCCATACGACCTGCCAGCGATTGGCTCCTAGCGCAAAGCCCGCTAGCCGCATACTGCTAGGTACAGCCCTTAAAGCCTCTCGCGTAGCCACAATAATCACAGGTAGAATCAACAGCGATAGCGTCAGTGCGCCTGAAAGAACGCTGCGTCCCCCCGTAATGGGTTCTAAGACTCTGACAAATATAGCCAGCCCCAACAGGCCGTAAATGATAGAAGGCACACCTGCTAGGTTGCCGATGTTGATCTCAATTAGGCGGGTAAACCAATTATCGGCCGCAAACTCTTCGAGAAAAATGCCAGCCCCCACCCCGACCGGGAAAGAGACGGCTGCGACGATGGCCATGAGCCATATGGTACCTGCTAGCGCGGCTAAAATGCCGGCCCTTTCGGCTTTGCGAGAAGGCAAGCTGTTGATAAAATTCCAGTTGAGCGTGGTAGCGCCATCAATCACAATCGTCAGCAATAGCCATACCAGAATGGCTACGGCAATACCCGTTGCTGCCCAGGCAGCGATCTCAAATGCCCGGTCTAATATGTACCGATTAGAAAGGCTAGAGTCGAACTGACTTTTGGGAGCGTCGCCTGGAACGGGCCTAGATGAAATTCTTGAGTCCATTACGAAACCTTGCTCTGCGTTTAACGTCTACATTTAGTCAGGATTTACCCACGTCTTTGAGGGGCTTGCGGCTACCCTTCACACTGAAGGGGACATGAGAACAGCGGCGCTTATTCGTACTTTTCTCTAAAGCGACGTACAAACCAGAAGCTAAAGACGTTGAGTGCCAGCGTTAGCAAAAACAGCGTCATGCCTACCGCGTAAATGGTTTTGTACTCAATGGTGCCGTGAGGTGCATCTCCAGCGGTAATCTGAACGATGTAGGCTGTCATCGTCATCACCGGGACAAACGGATTAAAGCCTAGAGTTGGATTGGCGCCAGCTGCCAAGGTGACAATCATGGTCTCACCAATGGCTCTCGATACAGCCAGAATCAGCGAAGAGACAATGCCGGATAGCGCCGCTGGCAAAATCACTGATGTCACTGTTTCGCGCCTAGTTGCACCCAGTGCGTAGGCGCCGTCTTTGAGGCTGCGAGGGACTGAATAGAGGGCATCTTCACTCAGAGAAGCCACCATCGGTGTGATCATCACGCCTAGTACCAGTCCGGCGCTCAGCGCGTTGAAACCCTGTAAGTTCGGGATGAATCGCTGTAAAAAGGGCGTGACCGTCAGCAGTGCAAAGTAGCCGTATACCACCGTGGGTACACCCGCTAGTATTTCAAGAATTGGCTTGAGCACGCGGCGAACACCAGGCTTTGCGTATTCACTAAGACAAATAGCGGACAGTAAGCCTAACGGCAAAGCCACCAAAATAGAAATCACCGAAATCATCACCGTAGCGCTGATCAGCACGAATATGCCGAACTGTTTACTGGCAAACAGAGGCGTCCACCGAGTGTCGGTTAAAAATTGGGAGAGGGGCACTTCCTGTAGGAAGGCAAATGCCTCGAAAATGAGCGTTCCAACAATGCCCAGCGTGGTAAGAACAGAGATAGCGGCAAACGAACCGCAGATAACTTTGACGATAGTCTGGATAAGTCTGGCGCGATCGCGCTTCGGCTGCCAACTGCCAGGTGCTATATCAAAAGGAGCATCAGCTGTCATGCAAAAGAACCTCGTATGTGGGACAGACGCTTGACAATTTTAAGAAACTGACTAGCTGCTGCTTGGCTAAAACCCAAGTTTCTGCCTAAACGTTGTAAACGTTTGTCGCAGCTGGGCTAAGCGAGATCAGCGCCGACTAGCTCACTTAGCTCAACCACATCAGTTTGACCGATATTGAGTCAAATAGTTTGACCAATGATTAGGCGCAGCTCGCCCCTAGATAGGGTCTTTGCCTAGCTTGTTTTCGTCAATACGCGCCTTGGAAGCCGCAATATCTTCATCCGGTAGCGTGATGTAGCCAGCTTCTTTGACTAGCTCACCATTGGCAGGATCTAGCTGATAGTCGACAAACGCCTGTACCTGAGGCTTATTGTCATACGCTTCTTTCTTCACATAGAAGAACAGCGGCCGAGACATAGGGTTGTAGGTGCCATCTGCAATGGTTTCAAAGGAGGGGGCTATGCATTCACCATCTTCGTTCTCTACTTCTAGCGCTTTAAGTGCACCTTCGTTCTCTTCGAAATAGGCATAGCCGAAGTAGCCGAATCCGCCGTTAGAAGACTCCACGCCTGTGACGATCACGTTATCGTCTTCACTCGCCGTGTAGTCCCCTCGGCTAGCACCTTCTTCACCGTTGACTTCTTCAGTGAAGTAGTCAAATGTACCCGAGTCAGTTCCTGGGCCAAACAACGCTAGCGGCTCGTCGGGGAAAGACGGATCTACCTGATTCCAGTTATCCACGGTGCCTTCTGCTTCAGGCGACCAAGCTGTATTAAGCTGATCGACCGTGACGCACTGAGCCCAGTCGTTTTCGTTATTGACAACGAGGGTAATACCGTCGTAAGCAATCGGCACTTCAATAAATTCGATCCCGGCTTCGTTACAAAGAGCAATTTCCTCATCCTTGATCTGGCGAGAAGCATTGGAGATATCGGTTTCGCCAGCACAGAACTTCTTAAAGCCACCACCAGAACCCGAAACCCCTACGGTGACGCGAGTGTCAGGATAGGCTGCTTGAAACTCCTCCGCCATTGCTTCGGAGATAGGGAAAACTGTACTAGAGCCATCAATTTGAATATCGCCAGTGATATCTGACGAACCTTCGGCGGCGGCGGTATCCTCTGCGGCGGTATCACTATCAGCTGTAGTCGCGCCACCGCCACAGGCAGCGAGGCTAGCAGCTAGCGCTAATACGGAGACAGAGTACGCTAGACGAGCCGGACGAGCGTTGAATTGCATGAAACCTATCACTCCTTTATACCAGTTGAAAGTTGAGAAATACTTGCCGATGCGTGCCTGCTACAAATCAAACATGCATAGTCGCATTTTGACTGAAACCTAGCGACAATAAGTAAAGGATAGGTTAAGGAATGAAACGATTCGTTTCATCCTCTCTCGTTTTAATCTGTATGGCAGACGACATTTCCACCCTAGTTACACAAATTCTTTAAAGAACCCATGTACGCTGTAATCTACGACGGCAACTGCAATCTCTGTGTCACGCTAGTACAGCTTTTAGAAAAGCTAGATCAAGGTCAGCGCTTCAGCTACGTGCCGATGCAGGATAAGCCGATGTTGGCAACGTTGGATGTGAGCGCTGACGAGTGCGAAATGGGGATGCTGCTGATTGATCTGAGCGGTACTGAAAGCATGACTCACGGGCGCTGGCAAGGAAGCGACGCGGCTGAAGAAATTGGCAGACTATTGCCGATGGGCGCTGTTTTTGTCCAGGCGTATCGAGCGATGCCAGGGGTTAAACCGACGGGCGATAAAGCTTACGAATTTGTGCGCGATAACCGCTACAATCTCTTTGGCAAACGCGCTGATACGTATCGCTCAGCCTATCCTTGCTCGCAAGGTCAGTGCCAGCGTCAATCCAGCTGATTTTGGGAATGTTGTGCGCTGCGAGCCTTAGGGGCCAGAAAAGATGACATCTTCTAAGTCACTACGGCTGAGAGAGTACTTGAAGCTGCGCTGTACGTCGCGGCCATTTGGGCAGCGGTAGCTCACAACGATAGAGTCAACATCGAGCAGCAGATCTGCTGACCAGTCGGGTCGAGAAAAGGTCCATTTGCTGATGTTTTGGGTGTCGCGATCGCATCCTTGCTCGCTCAGCCAAGCTTCGATTTCAGGCAGCGGGTGGCTGTAGAGGGGCGTATTAGCAGGCATCATGGGATTCAAGGAGAAGATGAAATAGAGGGTGCAGCGGGCGGCACTTCAAACGATTTGCGGGCTTTGGGGACTAGCCAAGGGCCCGTCGGTAGCTCTGGAGAAAATGCTGAAGGCGGTGTTGGCACAGGCTGAGCAGGAGGAAAGTGCAGCGCAGTTTCCTCCAAAACGACTTCGTTGGCAGCAGTCGCTGGGGACGGATTGGTCGGGCTAACCGCACTGGCTTGGGTGAGGCTGAGCATCAGCACTAGCAGTAAACAGCCTACGAAGGTAATGCCCAAAATGAACAGGGCAAAGAACTCTCCGGCAGAGAGGGGGCGATCCGTGGGGTCTAAATAGGCATTGGAAGCATAGCTCTGAGTTTTAGCGCCCTGATTATTCGCAGATGAGCCGTCATGAGCGAGGGGTTGCATCACCGAAATCCGCGAGAAGCCAGTTTTATAGTCGTAGGTGAGGCGTTTTTCAGGGCTGCTGAGGGTAGCGTAGGCTTCATTAAGTGCCTGAAATTTGACGGTGGCGATCGCGCGTTCCAGTTCAGTCGTATCTGGGTGATACAGCTTGCTCAAGTCTCGGTAAGCGCGGCGAATGTCCTGTACCGATGCATTGGGCTTAAGACCTAGCAGCTCATAATAGCTAGTCGGCTGAGCTTGTCTAGCAGAAGGCGCTGTAAAAGGGGTGTCGCTTGAACGATCCGAACGATTTGAACGGTAGGGATTAGAAGATCGACCTGGCTTCGTTTCCGATGAAGGATTGGGTGAATTCCTTGAAGGCGTATCTGTCATGGTCTTCTCGTTTCATCGTTATACCGCATGTTCTTAAATATGCCTGAGCCTACGCAAGCTCTGCCCATTGAGACTCTTCCCATTGAGAGTCGGCCCGTGTCAGGCGAATTTGAGCGATCGCAAACACCACTGGAATCACCCTGCCATAGTTGGTCGCCACCGCTCGCCAGCCTAAATCTGCCAAAAACAGCGTCCATAGCGCTGGGCCAATGCAGGCCAGCAGCCCCCGCACGGCCCCATAGCGAGCCGATGAGGTCACCATGCCTTGAGCCGCCATCTTCGCTGAGGCCCGCGACTGGATCTGAGCAGCCGCACTCAAGCCCCCTTTGACTAGGGTTTGCTTGGCAACTTGATAGCGAGCCATATGAAGGGCAAACTGCCGAGCGATTTGCTCAAGCAGCCAAGGCCGAATGACGTTACTTAGGGCGATTGCACTACCGCCTTTGGCCAACAGAGAGAGCGGCTTTTTCTGTAGAACACGAGGGAGTTGTTCAAATTCTTGGGTATTGGCAATCGCCTGCTGCAGCCCTCGCTCTACGACTTGCTGCTCGGTTTTCGGGAGCTGTTGCCAAGCCTTCTCAATCAGCACCAAAAATACTTCAGCCTCAAGATCCGCGGTTAGCAGCCCTTCATAGTTGCGAATTTTAAGATAGCGGCAGACTCGCAGCAGCGTCTGCCGGTAGCTCACTTGCTCAGTGCGCTTTTGCAAAACTGAAAGCCCGTCGGCAGCTAGATAGCGAAACCGCTGCTCTAGCAGATCTATTTGCTGACAGCGACTGTATTTGCTGATATCTACCGGCTGAGGCGTGTAAAAATAGTCTAGAGGATTGAACTTGGGTTGAAATAGAAGCTCTATCATCATATGCAACTCGTCATCAGTTGCTAGCTCCAATCCACTTCTTAATTCATCCACTCGCTTTACCCGCTACGATTTGAACAAGCTTTTTACTTTATAAATAAGTATAAGAGCAGGTAGGTTGATTATGTGGGACGTGGCCATTATTGGAGCAGGTTTGACGGGAATTACCTGCGCCCGTCAGCTTAGAGCAGGCGGCTATCGAGTATGTGTTCTCGATAAGTCACGGGGCGTTGGGGGACGGCTAGCAACGCGGCGCGTGGACAATCATACGCGAGTAGATCATGGCTTGCCTTACTGGAGCCCCCAGACACCTGCTTTAAAGGCGCTGACGGCTGAACTGCTCAGTGCAGGTGTGCTGAGGCAATGGCCAGTGAGCGCCTATGAGATTCGCCAAAGAGAGATTTTGACACCGGTAGAGACGGACGCGCTGTACGTGGCAGCAGAGGGAATGAGTGCGATCGCCAAATACCTCGCCCAAGACTTGATTGCCGACAGAGCGCTTTTGACAGATCATAAGGCCGTCGGCATTCGATCTAGCGAGGGCCGGTGGGAAATTACCTGTGAGGGAGTTGAGGGTGAAGGAGGTAAGGTGATTCAGGCGCAGCGATGCGTCATCGCCATTCCAGCGCCTCAAGCAGTCGATCTGCTCGAGACATTTGCCGGTGATGAGTCTAGCAGACAGCCCATATCAGCGGCGATCGCCCAGCTGCGCGCTGTAGACTACCATCCTTGCTTAAGCGTTTTGGCAGGCTATAGTAGCGGCGATCTCAAGGACACGGAAATGCTGAGTCCTAACGGCTGGATGGTGAGTGATCGGGTGGGCACCTCGACCGCTTGGATTGGCCTTGACAGCAGCAAGCGCGATTCGTCTGCGGGCTCAGAAGATACGCCTGTGGTCGTCATCCATAGCAAGGCCGACTTTGCCCGGCAATATATTGACGCAGGTGACTTACAGCCGGCTGCGTCCGTCCTGCTGCGCGCCAATGCCCGCAAGCTAGGTGACTGGATAGCCGAGCCCAAATGGTTTCAGATTCATCGATGGCGCT
>JBAUIB010000274.1:0-7123 GCA_049680585.1 Phormidesmis sp. | reverse complement strand
CTTTAACTATTTGCGCTGCCAGAGTGCCTACGATTCAGGGCCGGGTAAAGAGCTAGTCAGCGTTTACGATCTCACGAAGCTGAGTGATGACGCGGATTCTCCGGCTGAGGTGCGCATCAAGTGCTTTCTGCCTAGAGCAAACCCGAGCATTCCGTCGGTTTATTGGATTTGGAAGGCTGCTGACTGGCAAGAGCGTGAGTGTTACGACATGTTTGGGATTGTCTATGAGGGACATCCCAACTTAAAACGACTGCTGATGCCGGAAGACTGGGAAGGCTGGCCGCTGCGAAAGGACTACATCTCTCCTGACTTTTACGAGCTGCAAGACGCTTACTAAAAGGTCACACCAAAAGCTGTGTAGATAAAGCTATATGGCTGAGCCCCTTCGTCAACGGAGGGGTTTTCGTTTGTGTAATGTTGGTAAGCATAGGACCAGCAGCTCTATGCGCTCAGCACTTTTTCGTATTGCTGGCCCGCGATCGCCCAAGTATATTCCTGCTCAATCAGCGCCCTGCCATTTTCAGATAATGTCTGACGGAGCTGGGCTGAGTCGAATAGGCGAGCGATCGCCGCTGCATACTCACTCGCCGTATTCGCTCGCAGTGCCCGCAGCGGCACCGTATCGCCATCTACAGCAAGCCCTTCTAAGCCGCGATCACTCGCCACTACCGGAATGCCAGCAGCCATTGCCTCTAGCGTTTTGTTTTTGATCCCGTAGCCTGTCCGCATCGGTACCACACACACCGTCGATTCATGCAAGTAAGGCGTCATCTCAGGGACTTTTCCTGTCACCACCACATTGGGTAAATCCCCTAATGCTTTTACTGCTGCTGTCGGCCTCGCACCAACCAACAACAGCGTAGAGCGCGGGTAAGAATTTTGCACCTGGGGGAAAATTTCTTGTGATAGGAAAGTCACTGCATCAATATTGGGGAGGTTGTCCATTGCGCCGATGAAGACGAGACTCTGTCCCCCTAGATCCTTCGCACGGGGTGTAAACATCTCTAGATCAACCCCGTTGGGAATCACATGGATGTGCGCTTTGCCACTCAGCTCAGTCATTTGGCGCTGATCGTCTTCAGTGGTGACTACCAGATCGGAAAACTTTTGGCAGTAGCGCTGCTCGTAGCGTTTTAGCAGGGGGAGATTGAGGCGATCGCGCAAAGGCTTTTCAGCGGTCCCGGCTGCAAGCTGATGAACGCAGGTGCCGTATACAGAGCTGTGAATATTCACCACAGATTTTGGAATGTATCGTTCAATGTTGGCGGGTACGTAAACCTCATTCACGCTGTGCTCACAGGTGATCGCGTCAAACTTGCCGCTGGCGATTTGCTCGGTAACCCAAGCCTGCATTGCCGATGAGCGAGTTGTGATGACGCTCGGCGGTGTCCCCTCTACCGCAAAATTTGTCAGGCGCTGCACCTTGCCCCATTTTCCCGGCACCTGTTCTTGTTCCGAAGGCCGTTTGAATACAGCCAAACTATCGACCCAGCCCTCTAGTGCTGTGATTTCTTCGTCTGTGGCATCCCACGGACGAAGCGTTGCCATCGCAATGTAGTGACCTTGCTGCTTGAGATATTTGAGCAGGTTAAACGTTCTAACCGATGTTCCGCCTCTGGTCGGAGGGTAGGGGAACGTGGCCGAGAGCATCAAGATATTCATGGTCAACGTAATTTAGGGTTTAGCGGGCTGTTCTAGGTCTGCTCTGTTAGCCATGAAAATCTAGCCATGACATCTAGCCGTGAAAATCTAACTGTGAAAATCGGCAACCGGCAGAGCTGGCAATTGGGCTTTTTGCCGCGCTTCATCGGGCAATTTGGCTTCTTTCTGACCGCAATCACGAGCCCGCGAGCAGTAGAGATCCAAAGGCACCGTCAGCATATCGACCGCAGGTCCTTTGGCAAAAATACAGTTCACTGCGGCCAACGGCATTTCTTTCAGCGCCCATCGCAAAAGGCTGCGATTGCGCTCTTTGTTGGCTAGCGGCCAAGCCAGTTTCACGCCGTGTAGCTCATGCAGATAGCGGTTTGACGTGCCGTAGCGATACCACTGACTGTACAGCTCTTTGAACGTTTGCCGGTGACGATGCAAAATCACCGCATCCGGCGCGTAATGAATGGTCCAATCACTCTCTCGCTGTACGCGCCAGCAAATATCCGCATCTCCCCCCGTGGTCAGATATGGCCGAAATAGACCCACTTCTTCCAGCGCTTTTAGCCGAATAGCCAAGTTAGCGGTTTGACCGTAGGGACAAAACTGATGAGCCAACGTATCTTTCTGGCTCATGATGTGTTTGCGATCTGCGTAGCTTTCTAGTAGCGTTTTTCCTGGCAGGGCTAAGATTTCTCCGGCGACTAGGCCAACTGTCTCATCAGCAAAAGGCTGTATCAGCTTTACCAGCCATTCGCTCTGAGGGTAGCAGTCAGCATCTGTAAAGGCTAAAAATTCTCCAGTGGCCGCTCTTATACCTGTATTGCGAGCGGCATAGGCGCTTTGAATGTCTCGCTCGTTGAGGACTTTGAGGGTAAGTCCTTGAGCGGCGAATGTGCCAGCAGCAGCCGATAGCATTTGAGGCGTGCGATCGCGGCTCCCGTTATCTACCAGCAAGTACTCCACCCGCTCCGCTGGATAGGTTTGAGCCATTAAGCACTCTAGCAGCCCAGGTAGATCTGGCTCGCCATTGTAAATAGGCACAACCACAGAGACCTGTGGGAAGTATGAAGAAGAGGTTTCGGCGTCCGCAGTCATAAATGAATGCCTATCAGGTCCAGTAAGTAAATCAACGGATAAATCAAGTTCAGCATCAGTCTCAATTGAAATCATGTCAGCTTTTTTGAAATTCGCTGACTATCGGTGAGAGATCTTCAAGATATTCTTATAGGATTTAGCGTGCCCAAGCCGAATATTTACATCTAATCGAGACCGATAGCCAAATCAGCCAGTACGCTAGCTAGCAACTGCGAGCCCGCCTCTAAGCACTTTTTCAAGCACTTTAAATCACCATAGTCCTGTGTCTAACGATTCTTCTACCGGCCCATCCACTGCTCGCCCTCAGGTCAGCGTCTGCATCCCTACCTACAATCGCGCTGGCATTTTGCCCTACGCAGTAGAAAGCGTGCTGGGTCAAACCTACTCAGATTTTGAGCTGCTGATTTGCGATGATGCCTCCCCAGACAACACCGCTGAGGTCGTTGGCCGGTGGTCAGATCCTCGGATTCGCTACATCCGTCACCCGCGCAATATTAAGCGTAGCCGCAACATGCGCTCTGGCTATGAAGCGGCCCAAGGCAAATATTTCATCAAGTTTGACGACGACGATGCGCTGACGCCCACTTTTTTAGAAAAAGCAGTGGCCATTCTCGATACCCAGCCTGATGTAGATTTTGTCTGCTCTGATCACTGGGTGATCAACGCTCGCAATCAGCGTGACGAAGAAGCGACAGCCGCTAATTCGGCTAAGTGGGGAAAAGATCGGCTGAGCCACGGTGTAATTGATGATCTATTAGCTGAAACTTTTTTACACCAAAGCTTGCAGGTCGGTTCTTCGCTGTTCCGCAAACGGGCGCTAGAAGCGGTCGATTTTATGCGGTTTGAGGCGGACGGCTGTGAGGATTTTGATCTATTGGTGAGGTGTGCGATCGCCCACCAAAGTGCCTACTTCATCCCTGAACGCCTGATGGAATACCGCTTCCACGGCGGACAAACCAGCCTTAAGCAAGACATTCACTTTCTCAAAGCCAAGTCTTTTTGCCTAGAGAGCTACCGGTTTCCCCAACGGCCCGATCTAGAAAAAGCTCGCATCGGCAAACTTCAAGGTCTTAAGCAAGTGCTCGCCATGCGTCTGATCGAAAAAGGGGAAACCCAGCAGGGCAGAACCTTGATCAACGAGCTAAAGACAAGCGGTGTTCTTTCTAGCCGAGCAAAAGTGGGTCAGATGCTATCGTACTTACCAGGCTGGGCCAGACAGTTTGCCTTCCAGGGCTTCCGCCAAATGCGAGCCCAAGACTACAGTGAGAAAGTACGCAATGCCGCCGGATAAACAGACCTCTGACAAACCCTACAGCCTACAGAATAGTTATCTGTGGGGTTTGGTGGGTCTGAGCATAGGCATTGCTTGTCTCACGTTTTGGAATACGACAGAAAATCCAGCGCTAACTAAAAAATCTGCCCAAGTAGTCACGCAGCCAGTTACGACGGCCTCGGTGATCGCACCCGAGATACCCGCAGAGATACCCACCCTTCAATACCAAACCTACGACCTGCCCCAAGCGACTGTACACGTTGTCCATATCCCCACAGAAATTTCTATTTCTATCGCTGTCGCAGACGAGCTGACTACCGTCGAAGCCCTTGCAGAGCGCGAAAATGCGCTTGCCGCGATCAACGGCGGCTTTTTCGATCCGCAAAATGGCAAAACCACTTCTCACCTCACCGCTCAAGGCCAAAGCGTCGGCAACCCTAGAGAGAACGAAAGGCTGACGAATAACCCGGCGCTGCAAGACTACCTGCCTCAAATCTTCAACCGCTCAGAATTTCGGGCCTACCGCTGCCAATCTTCTGACTTTTTGCACTACGACATTACCTTTCACGATGCCCCGCCACCGAGTGGCTGTGAGCTGGAAAGTGCCTTAGGGGCAGGGCCCCAGCTACTGCCGCAAGATACTGCTGCGATGGAAGCCTTTACCGATTACGACAATAACGGCGTGCTAGTGCGGGATGCAATTGGCAGTGTGCAGCCGAACGCACGTAGTGCAATAGCCCTCAAAGCAGATGGCTCAGTTCTCTTGCTAATGGCTGCTCAGTACATAGACGCGACGACAAGCCCCGGCTTGAGCCTAGCCGAACTCACAGCGTTTGCGGCTTCTTTGGGCGTGGTCGAGCTTCTCAATCTAGATGGCGGTAGCTCCTCGACTCTTTACTACGACGGGCAGGTGTATGCAGGCCGAGTAGATACTGATAGCACACCGCTACAACGGCCTGTAAAGTCTGTCATTGTCGTCAAGCAGCCAGAGCCATAACGTCGCGCTACCACAACGCCGTGCTACAGATGTTCCCACTGCTGCATGTGCACAACTGCCTGACCCGCTACGACCAAAGCGCCCACATACTCATCTGGCAGTGCGAGCACCGCCAAGTGCCATCCTTTGGCACACTGCTCAGGGACCTGTACCAAACGCGGTTGAATAACATCGACCTCTACCGTCTGCATCGACTGCGTGAGTCCCAAACCAACCGCTTTGAGATAGGCTTCTTTGCACGTCCAGCGCTGTAAAAAGGCTCGGGTGCGATCGCACTCAGCTTCAGCTTCTACCTGAGCTTGCTCAACAGCTGACAGACACCGCTCCATCATGCTCTCCAAGCGCTTCATCGGTTTCATTTTTTCAATATCTACACCCACTGCTCGCTTGTAGCCCACCGCACATAGCGCCAGCTCACCCGAGTGAGTGAGATTAAAGTGAAAGCTACAGCTCCTCTGAGACCAGTCATCCCGATGCCGATCAGCAAGACTCTCAACCATCGGTTTACCGTATTTGCCATAGTAAAACTCAACGGCATCAGGAGCACATTTCAGCTCACGGGCCAGCAGGTGGCGTAGAGCGCCCCGTGCCACCACAAATCGCCGCCTATCGTCTAAAAACCGGAAACGATCAGCTCTAGCTTTTTCATCTGGGTCAAGACATTCAAAATAATCAGCCAAGGTATTCTCTGACACCCGCAGCGGAATTTGCCAAACTTGAACGGCGCTGTGCATGTATTGACTAAGGTTACAGCCCTTTCACATCTGGGAAATCTAAGTGGGAAATATAAAAGCGTTAGTCGAAATAAACCAACGGTCTAGCTAACTTATCTGGCCAACCTATCCGGGACTATCGGCTCAGGGTCATATTTGTTTACACGCACAATGCAAAAGCTGTCAAAGCTTGTTTTTTGTGTAAAGCGACTCGTTGACGGTGTTCTCCTCTAGAAAAGGTGTGTCAGTATTCTTTCTTAGAAGCGGACATCGTTAACATCGGCACACTGTTAATCACTACAGCGTTACATCAACTTATTTTTATTATTCCCCATTTGGGCAGCACGCTAAAGACGAAATGCGTCAAAGACACAATGAGTCAAAGACAAGTGCGTCTGCGGTTCGCTACTCGATGGCTACTTCTTCGACATCAGCAATGGTTTATTCTCCTCCTAAAGATACTCAAAGCATCACCGCTCAGGGCGTGGCTCAGCAACCGGCAACCCAGTTTTCCACAATTGTCGAGCTGCTTCAGTACAGGGCGCAAGAGCAGCCTGACGATTTGGCCTATCAGTTTTTGGTCGATGGGAAAACCGAAGGCGCATCTTACACCTACAGCGAACTAGACGAGCGGGCACGGGCGATCTCTGCATTTCTTCAACAGCAGCAAGCCAAAGGTGAGCGCGCGCTACTGCTTTACCCACAGGGCGTAGAAGTCGTCGCGGCTTTCTGCGGCAGTCTCTACGCAGGCGTCATTGCCATTCCCGTCCCGCCACCAGATGCAGGCCGAATGAAGCGCACCCTGCCGCGCCTACGCGAGATCATCAAAGACGCTCAGGCCACCATCGTTCTCAGCAATGCCCGCATCATTGAGATGATCAAAGATTCTGGCATTGACTTTCCTGAATTTGAAACCATGCGATGGATCGACACCGAGCAGGTCGATCCCGCCTTGGCAGAAACCTGGAAAGATCCTGAAATCGATAAAGATGTTCTGGCTTACTTGCAGTACACCTCAGGCTCGACCTCGACTCCAAAGGGTGTGATGCTCAGCCACTACAACCTGCTGCATCACTCTGAATATCTAAAACGTGCCTGCGGCTATAGCGCCGAAGGGCCGACCGTTACCTGGATGCCTTACTTCCATGACTACGGTCTAGTCGAAGGACTTATTCAGCCGCTTTACAATGGCGCTCCTTGCTACATCATGGCTCCTCTGGCTTTTGTAAAGCGCCCCCTTCGCTGGCTACAGGCCATTCAAAAATATGGAGCGACCCACAGCCAGGCGCCCAACTTTGCTTACGAGCTTTGCCTGCGCCGGATCAAGCCTGCGAAGCGAGAAGGCTTGGATCTCAGTAGCTGGATCAGCGCTGGCAATGCAGCTGAGCCCAT
>JBAUIB010000273.1:0-2930 GCA_049680585.1 Phormidesmis sp. | reverse complement strand
TCGCAGCCCAGTCGCTTTAGCCATTTCAGCTGCTGAGGGGTTTCAACACCTTCTGCGATCGCGCTCAATCCGAGCAAGTGGCTTAGGGCGATAATCAATTCCGCAATCACCTGACTACGCGCATTTGGTTCGATCTGGCTGACAAAAGCGCGATCAATCTTAAGCGCATCGACAGGTAGCTGGTGCAAGTAGCTTAAAGAGGAGTACCCTGTGCCAAAATCATCAATGCTGATCTCAATCCCTTTTGCTTGTATTTGCTTTAGCAGGGCAACCGTCGCATCGATAGTTTGCACCAGCACGCTTTCTGTAATTTCGAGTATCAGGCTGCTGGGCTGGATTGGGTAGCTTGTCAAGATGTCTTCGAGCATTGGCAGCAGTGAGGGCTGAAGCTGTTGGACGGAGAGATTGACACTTATTTTCAGCGGTCGGTTGGGGAACTGCGCCTGCCAAGATGCCAGTTGCTGACAGGCGCTGTGCAAAGTCCACTCACCTATCGCCTCAATCTGACCCGTTTCTTCAGCAATCTCGATAAAGTCTGTGGGGGACAACAGTCCTCTTTTCGGATGCTGCCATCGAATCAAGGCTTCGAATCCTTGGATATCTTGGCTTCTGAGATAAACGATGGGTTGATAGTACAGTACGAACTCACTGTTTTCTATCGCTTTGCGCAGATCGCTCTCTACCTGCAATCGTTGCACTGCCTTGAGACGCATCGCTGGCTCGAAGACAGCGTAGTCGCCTCGTCCTTTGCGCTTGGCCCAATACATCGCTAAATCAGAATCGCGCAGCAGTTCTTCGGCTTGTTGATAGCCACTAGTGCCGACGACAATACCGATACTGGTACTAATAAATATTTCCTGCGTTTCTCCTGGGCGAGCCTCCTGAGGACTGACCTGAAAAGACGTTTGCAAGGCTCCTACGATGCGTTCTGCTATCTGCTTTACCTCTTCAATCTCGTCGAGCTGATCGAGCAAGATCACAAACTCATCACCGCCTAGCCGCGCGGCCAAGTCAGTTTCACGGATCATCGTTCTGAGTAAATCGGCGATCTTTATCAGCAGCTTGTCACCCACCAGATGGCCGAGGCTGTCATTGACTACTTTAAAGTTGTCGAGGTCTAAAAAGAGAACGGCAAACCGATAGTTGGGCTGACGTTTGGTTCGCCGTAGCGCTAAGGTCAGGCGCTCTACGAGTAAGCTTCGATTCGGTAGGCCAGTCAGATGGTCGTGGAGGGCATCATGCTTGAGCTGTTGCTGAATTTTGATGCGATCGCTCACGTCCCGAGAAGTCGTTTGCAAGTGTATGACCTGCCCTTGGTCGTCTGTGACAGGCTTGACCAGTGTCTCTACCCAGATATAGTCACCAGTCTTTTTGCAGATGCGATAGGTGATAGTGATCGGCACTCCGTCTGAGATTGCTCGACAGGCAGCTTGCTGGATCAGTGGATAGTCCTCCGGGTAAGAGAACTCATCAATGTTGTGGCCTATCAGCTCTTCGGCTTGGTAGCCCAACATTGAGAAGCTAGAGGGCGTGACATAAAAATAGCGACCATCTAGATAGTGCAAACACACCAGATCGCTCATATTTTCAGTCACTAATCGCAGGCGCTCTTCACTGTCTCGAAGGGCCTGCTCCACCTGTTTAAGGGCAGTGATGTCGCGTCCTACGGATTGAATCTCTACGAGACGTCCAGACTTAAAGATGCCTTCATTAAGCCAGTGTATCCAGAGCATCTGGCCATTGGAGCGCTGGTGTTGGTCTTCGATCGCAAACCTAGGCTGATCTGGTCTGAGCGCTGCGACCTGCCGACGAACATGGGCTTCCTTGAAGCTAAGACATTCATGCCACTTTTTTCCGACTATTTCATCTAAGGTTTTTTCTTTGGCGCGATACAGCGGCAGGTTGGCGAAGGTGATGGTCGTATCGGGCAGCGATCGCACAATAAAATCGGTCTGGGCCTCTACGATTTTGCGGTAGCGGAGCTCGCTTTCGGCTAAGGCGGCTTCAGCCTGCTTGCGATCGCTAATATCTAAAGACGTGCCAAAGACTTTGACAATCTTTCCTTGCCTATCGCGAATGGCCTCCGCTCGCACTTCCATATAGCCTATATGGCCGTCAGTTTTATGAATTCGCAAGTCAATTTCGTAGGCTGCGCCTGCTGTGATTGCGCGAGTAAGCGCTTGCTTCAGTCGGGGCCGATCCTCTACGTGAACACAGTTCGCCATCGAATAAGCCAGATTTGGCTCAGGGGTCGCAGGATCTAACCCAAAAATCCGAAACAAATTGTCTGACCAATTCATGGCACCGGTCGCGACATCTAATTCCCAGTTACCTAGCTGAGCAATTTGCTGTGCCTGAGCTAAGGCTGTTTGACTTTGAAGCAGCTTTTGCTTTTCCTGCTCAACTTGCTGATAGAGCTGGGCCTGTTGAATGGCGACTTCTAGTTGGTTGGCGACCGCTTGCGCGAGATCAGTAGTATCTTGTGACCAGTTAAAAGGGCGATCTGAAGTAGACAGGGTAAAACTACCCCAGACCTCACCTTCGACGACCAGCGGAATTAGCAGCCAAGCGCCCGGCACTAATCGAGCAATCACCTGATTGATAGCATCTACAATATCTTGAGTGTCTCTAACTTGAACGATCTGTAGCTGCTTAAGCTGCTCAGCAAAAGGATTGTCTAAGTCTAAAATTTCTAGATCTGGAAAAACGGGCTGCTTCGAGCCATGCTCAAACCGGGTAATGGTTTTCCAAAGGCCCTTGTCAGGAAAATACTGGACGACCGAGCAGTTGAACCCAGGCAAGAGCTGAACGGTTTCCGCGGTGGCGGTGGCGAAAATAGTAGACAGATCGAGAGAATTGTGGATGGCTTGAAAGACCTTTTTAAGCGATCTCTCTCGTCGTAACTTTTCGGTCAATGCAGCTTCGGCTTG
>JBAUIB010000272.1:0-2574 GCA_049680585.1 Phormidesmis sp. | reverse complement strand
ACAGCATGCGGCCCCAGGTCGGCACATCCGGCGGGAAGCCAATGCCCAAAAAGCTCAGCGTCGATTCAGTGATGATCGCATTGCCCACCCCTAGCGTCGCCGCCACAATCACAGGCCCAATCACATTCGGCAGAATGTGCTGCCAGACAATGCGCCCCGGACCCGCTCCGAGCGATCGCGCCGCTTGCACAAACACTCTCTCTTTAGTCGCCAAAAAGCCTGCTCGCACCAGCCGCGCGGTCGGCATCCACGTCAGCCCGCCAATCACCAGCACAATCAGCACAAAAATGCCAAGCTCCGGCCCCGCGATCTCTCTGACCGCGTCGCGAAATAAATAGATAATCAACAATAGCAACGGCAGTTGAGGCAAAGACAGGAATAAATCCGTCAGCCGCATCAGCGCATTGTCTATCCAGCCGCCGCAAAACCCAGCCACGGTCCCGACCAATGTGCCGAGTAAAGTGGAGACCAGCATAGCTGTAATTCCTACTGCAATACTGACACGCCCGCCCCACAGCATTCTCGCAAGCTGATCTTGGCCCAGGTCATTGGTCCCTAGCGGATGCTGCCAGCTCGGAGCGATGATCGCACCCGCAAAGTCAATTGCACTATAGGACACAGAATAGATGAGCGGACCCACGATGACAGCCGTAGTGATCAGTAACAGGATAAGTGCACCGAGTATAGCGGTGCGATCACGTCGAAACCGCCGCCAAGAACTCTGTCCGGCAGCGACCTCTGGAGAAGAATGGTTGGTTAACGTTTGAGAGGAGTTGCCCATTACTCTTCCATCACCGTCTGAGCGCCCGATTGTTTGATCGTTTGAGCGTAAATTTGCTTGTACCAGATCGCCTGACTATTGGCGCTGATACTGCCTCGCGGCGGAAAGGCAGAATACTTGAGCCGACTGTCAAAGCGCACATGCAGCCAAGGCACACCATGACCGTGGGTATTACACCACACGGCAGTTTCATCTGCGATCGCCCGCTCACACATCTGCCCAACTTGCTGCCACAGCACATGTTGTACCTCAGTCGGTGCGCTGCGACAAAAAGCCGCAATATGGCCATAGTCACCCGTATTTTGAGGAATCACTAGCTGCGCGTCGCCTGAAAAATTGCGAAAGGTGGCGGTCAGTTCGTCAGGCGCGATCGCCCTCAAATAAGACTGAAAGTCAGTCGGATCAGCCGGACGAAACTCGGCAGGAAAGATAATGGCAAAAAAAGGATGCGTTTCCGCAGTGTAGGGATGAATAGGAACTGGCTTCCATTCAAAATCAAACGGAAGATCGGCCCAAGTCTGATTCCACAGCTGACGGAAGTCAACATCTTGTATCAGCCCATCGGCAACTTGCTGCCAAGTAAACGGGCGCTTCTGACTATCGACAAAGGTGATTAGCTGAGCGCCGCGATGGGCGACATCGACACTCGTCTGCTCTGCTGCCACCCGCTCGCCTATTTGCTGATCTAGCGGATGAACCGACTGCTGAGATATCTGAAACATATAGCCTTGGCTACTTAGCCGAACCCAGCGATTGTAGCGCCTCCTCAGCGCTATGACTATCACAGACACTACCGTCGAGGCCCGATGTCCGGCAACATAACCTGGCAATAAGACCTGACAATAAACCTGGGCTTTATACTATTAAGCAGTCGCGCTGATTGAGCCATGTCTAACATTCCGTCATTTCCAGGAATGAACCCTTACCTCGAAAGTGCATCCCGCTGGTCGGAGCTGCATACTTGGCTCATGGTTGAGATCGCCAGAACCTTAAATCCTCAGCTCCGGCCAAAATATCGTGCAGCAGTTGAAACTCGGGTTTATATAGACTTTTCATTGGTAGGCATTCCCGACGCTTCGGTATACGAACAATCTGGCCGCTCTACAAACAGTTCAACCACAGTCGCCTTGCCAACTAAGCCTGAGAAAGTGCTGCTGCCCATGCCTTGTGAAGTCACCGAACGCTACTTGGAAATTCGAGAACGTTCAACCAAGCGAGTTCTGAGCGTGATCGAGATTCTCTCACCGGCTAACAAGCGTAAAGGGGAAGGCCGTAAGCAGTATCTAGCGAAAAGGCGGAAAGTGCTCAACAGCGCCACTCACCTGATTGAAATAGATTTGCTGCGCCAAGGTGAATCCATGCCTATTGAAGGTGGACAGCAAGCGGACTATCAAATTCTGGTAAGCCGAGCAAATGAGCGGCCGAGCGCAGAGCGCTATCCGTTCAATGTACGCGAGCAGATCCCACGGTTTTTGCTGCCGCTCGAAGCGAACGATTCTGAACCTGTGATTGATCTCAAAGCATTGCTGAGTAACGTCTCTCAAAACGCAGATATCGAGGCGGATATTGACTACACCGTACAGCCGCAGCCGCCCTTGTCGGCTGAAGATTTTGATTGGGTGCAGATGTTGCCGACTGCTGCCTAAAAAGATCCCTGTAAAGCAGTCACACAGCGATCGCAAATCGTCGGATCGTCAGCCGACTCGCCTACATGCGTGGAGTAATTCCAGCAGCGATCGCACTTCTGGCCATCGGCATCTACCACTACAATCGTCGTTCCCTCCACCTCTTTT
>JBAUIB010000271.1:0-29272 GCA_049680585.1 Phormidesmis sp. | reverse complement strand
TCAACTACACGGGCATTGTCAGAGGTAAAACGCAGCGGTTGGTAAAACTTGCTTTCACACAGCCTGTGGATACTGACCGCGCCTTTGCAGACGATACTGCCGCCGAAGGCGAAGACTCGGATAACTTAGATGATTTAACAGGCGCAGAGGTCCCGACCACCGCTTCGGCGTCTGCGCAGACTCTAGCTGAAGAAAACCAGACAAAGATTGACACCATTATTCCCGAACTCGATCAAATTGTAGTTGGACTGACCGAAGGCAGCGAAGAACTACAGTTAGTTAAACTTTCCGACGCAGAATTTCAAGCCAATATGCAGCAGCTTACCCAGGCTTGGGAAGAGCTTAAGGATAAGTTGGCTAACTATAGAGTGAGCTCAACAGAGCAAAACCGCGACCGGCTGCTAGAAGCTAGCGAAGCCTATTGGGATTTGACCAATCAAACCGTATTTTCAGCAGAAGCTTACGCTAAAGAGCACATCAGGCAATCCAAACAAATGGCACTAGTGCTGTTTATTGTCAGTTTGGTGATTCTGGCTAGCGTTTTTTATCTGATCGAGCAGATTCGCAAACACTTAGAAATCACCTTTCACGATCTCACCACTTCTACCAGTGAGATCTCAGTGACGGTCACGCAGCAAGAGCGGGTTGCAAATCAACAGGCGGCTTCTGTCAATGAAACAACCACGACAATGAATGAGTTAGAGACGTCTTCACGGCAGTCAACAGAGCAGGCCAATACGGCGGTGGCCGCAGCCAATAAGGCTTTGCAAAGAACCCAAGATGGCAGCCAAGCTGTTGAAAAGACCATCGAAGGGATGTTTATTTTGGATCATAAGGTTGGCGCGATCGCCGAGCAGATTGTCGCGCTCAGCGATCAGGCCAGTCAAATCGCCAAGATTTCAGAACTCTCTGCGGAGTTTGCCAATCGAACAAACATGTTGGCGCTCAACTCTTCAGTTGAAGCTGTGCGCGCGGGTGAGCATGGCAAAGGGTTTGCGGTCGTCGCTGAAGAAATTCGGCGGCTCTCCGATCAAAGTCAACGCTCTGCCGAAGAAATCAGCGGGCTAGTGAATGAGATTCAAAGAACGATTAATGCCACCGTCATGGTGACAGAGGAAGGAACCAAAACCGTCAGATCAGGGGTAGAAAACGCAAAAAGCGCTGAAAAGGCATTTCAAGCCATTGAGGACTCTACCAATACGGTCGTGCTCAATAACCAGCAGGTGATGCTGACACTGAAACAGCAGTTCGAGGCAATGCATCAGGTGGTGGAAGCGATGAGCGCGATTGAGCACGGATCTAGAGAAAATGCGTCTGGGCTGAGCGAAACAAAATCAGAGACGGAACGGCTGCGGCAGACGGCGATAAATATTAAAGCAATGGCCTAAACTGCCGAATTTAACCATGCCCATTCGAGTGCTGCTAGTTGAAGATTCACCCCTTGCCCAAGTGATTCTGACAAGAATCTTGTCGTCGTCTGACTGGATTGAGGTAGTGGGTATCGCGGGTAATGGACTAGAGGCTTTGACAATGCTGCCTGAGCTAGATCCTCAAGTGATCTGCACCGATTTGCACATGCCCCATATGGATGGTCTAGCGATGACGGTGGAAGTCATGGCCCGCTATCCAAGGCCAATCTTGGTCGTGAGTGCCTCTGTGCAAGACGATGATGCCCAGCATATTTTTGAGCTGCTAGCGGCAGGCGCTGTTGATATTTTGCCGAAGCCGACAGCTGGTCTCAGTGACGATGATCAAACACTGAATAAGATGCTCATTGATAAAATCCGAGTGCTGGCGGGGGTCAAAGTTTTTAGAAGAAAGCCAAAGCAGCGTCTTCTCCCCGAGCCCTCGTTCAATCTACCATCTGCCAGTCCGTCAACAGCTAGTCCGGCAACGGCGTTTTCTCCCTCGCTGCCAGCGAAACTGAAAAAGAAGATCACAATTATAGCGATCGGAGCTTCTACAGGGGGACCCCAAGCACTTTGTACGGTGTTTAAAGCGCTCCCTAAAAGATGTCCGCCCGTCCTCTGCGTGCAGCATATTAGCACTGGCTTTTTACAGGGATTGATCGACTGGCTGCAAAGGGGTTGCACCCTATCTATCAGCATTGCGCAAGCCGGACAGCCGCCTCTGCCCGGCCATATCTATTTCCCAAAAGAAGATTGCCATTTGGCGGTAGATCGTAGCGGATTGTTTACTTATCTCGATTCGCCTCCAGTGGGTGGGCACCGGCCTTCGATTACGGTTACTTTTGAGGCGATCGCTCAGCACTATGGTCCCTACGCTGTGGGAGTTTTGCTTACGGGGATGGGGCAAGATGGCGCATCGGGGCTCCAGTCTATCGCCCAGGCGGGCGGGCTGACGATTGCGCAAAATGAGGCCACTAGCGTTATTTTCGGCATGCCGAAGGTAGCTATTGAGCTAGGCGCGGCGGCTCATGTACTGCCGATAGAGGCGATCGCACCCGCATTGCGCCAGTTTGTCCAAGCCTTTGATCTCCTCTCCTAAGCTGCTTTATCAGCGAACGCTATGGCCTCTTCCCGCGACTGTCCCTCTGTGCCTATGCTCGATCCTTGGCTAATTGAAGCGTTTAGTCAGCTTATTGCGGATCGCACCGGGTTAAGCATAAAAAGGCAAGATCTGGCGGCCTTTTGCCAACAAATCATAGCTAGAACTGCTGCTCTCAATCAGCTGCTTCCGGCCACCTACTACCAGCTATTGGCTGAGCATACGCCTGAGAGCCAGCAAGAATGGTGTTATCTCAGCGAGCTACTTACCAACCATGAGAGTTTTTTCTTTCGAGATAAAGGACAGTTTGCGGCTCTAAAAAACCATATTTTGCCGGCGCTCATTCAACGCAAGTCCACTGAAAAAAGGCTGCGGATCTGTAGCGCTGGCTGTGCAAATGGAGAAGAGCCCTATTCGATTGCGATTTTGCTCAAAACGCTGCTCGGCGCTGAGTTAGCTCAGTGGGATGTGATGATTTTTGGGGTCGATATCAGCGCAGATTCTATTGCTCAAGCAAAAGCAGGCACCTATCGGGAATGGTCGTTTAGGGGCTTAGAGACCCGGCTCAAGCAGATCTACTTTCATCGAGTGAATGATCGCTATCGCATCGATCCTCAGTTTCAAGCGCTGGTCAAATTCTATCCGCTTAATCTGGTAGATGATCCCTTTGCGTTCGGAGCGGAAGGGCCGATACGCGATGCGCGAGCTGCTGAAAATTCAGACAGCTTGGATCTAATTATTTGTCGCAACGTTTTTATTTACTTCGACGAAGCGGCGATCGCTAAAGTTGTTGATAAGTTTTACCGGGCCCTACAGCCGCTGGGCTACTTGCTGACGGGTCACTCCGAACTCTACGGCCAAAACCTTAGGCGTTTTCGCGTTGAAACCCTACCCGAATCTCTTGTTTTTCAGCGCCTCGTTCACCCCGGCAGCGCTAGTTCTGTCTCTGACGCTTCTGACGGTCGCTTTTACGATGTCAAGTCGCCCATCGCACCGCTCTCGCCTACTCTTCCTGCTCACAACCCCACAACTGTTGAGAGCTATCTTCAAGCTGCCCAGCGATCGCTAGCAGAGCAGGCTCATCAGCAGGCGCTCCAACAGGTAGAGCAGGCATTAAGGATGCAGCCAAATAATCTTAGAGGGCTGTGTCTCATAGCCCAAATCCACGCACAGAGCGGCAATTTTCACACCGCTATCCGCTATTGCCACACCGCTTTAGAGATCGATGATTCAGCGATTACACCTTATTACATTTTGGCAAAATCTTTAACGGCTCAAGGCGATATTTCAGCTGCAAAACGCACCCTCCGCAAGATCATCTACCTCGAGCCGCAGGCGGTCGCTGCCTATCTAGAACTCAGCCATCTCTACCAGCAAGAAGGTAATTCGGCGAAAAGCGATCGCATTCGCCAGTCAGCCTTTGCCCTTTTCAAGCAGCGCTCGACGGCCCCCGCTCACCCCAAACCGGCTCAGCCAGAATTTGCTCAGCCAGACCCCGATTAGCTATCAACAAACCTAGCCTTCAAAAAACACTAGCCCCCTCATTCCCAGACATCAGCCATGACAGACTCAACGCTCAAAGAATCGCTTTATCTCACCTTCAATCTAGATGAAACTAGATACAGCATCAGCAGCGAGTATTTAGAAGAGATGTTTCCGCTACCTGAAATCACGCTGCTGCCAACCGCGTCTCAAGACATCATTGGCGTGCTCAATCTGCGGGGTGATATTGTCCCCATTCTTGACCCTAAGCTAAGTCTGGGATACGAAAGCAGTCCTTACAAAACCACTGACAGTGTGATTGTGCTCAAGCAGTCTCAGCTGCGAATCGGCCTGATTGTCAATAGCATTGGTTCGCTAGAAGCGCGCTCTACCCAGGTTCTAGATACCTCAGAGCCCCGTCTGCCAGAACACCTCCAGTCGCAATTTGCCGAGGTGGGGCGCAAGGAAATGATACGCGGCAGAGTGCAATCTCAAAAGGCGCAAGATGCAGCGGACTTTGACTATTCCCTTTGGCTCTTAAACGAACCTGAGCAGTGGCTGCGATATGTTGAAATCCAGCCGCTGATCTCTGCTGCCAATGTCCTGACAGCAGCTAGCCAGCCAGCCAGCTCAGAGATGCCTGATGAGGGCAGACAAACTACCTACACCGCTTTTTTTGCTCCCGACGCAACGCCAGAAGAGCACAGTATTTTTCAGCAGCGGGCCTACAGCTTAAGCCAGCCTATTGGCCAGGGCTCAGCGAAAAAACAGCAGGATGCGCGCTCAGTGCTGACGATTATCGCCATTGAGGATACCCGTTTCGGGGTGCGCCTGTCTGCCGTCAAAGAGTTCACGGAGATTCAAACCGTGACCCCCATTCCCTGCTGTCCGCCCCACATCGTCGGCAATATGAACTTGCGCGGCGACATTCTTACCCTCATTGACATCCGCCAGTTTTTGAACCGGACCGTTGAGGTCGCTTCTGACGAGCAAACCAAGCAAACGAGTCACCCAACCTCAACCCCTTCGTTTGAGAACTCGAAGGTGATGGTAGTGGAACTTGAGAATTGCGTAGCTGGCATTCTGGTTGGAGAAGTCCTCGAGGCGATGTTTCCCCTTCGCCCACAAGAGATGCTGGGCTTGTCTGAATCTAGCTCGCCGATTAATCAGCGATACCTTCAGGGCGAGTTTTCCTATCGGGGAACCATCGTTAGCATTCTGGATTTGCCTAAGCTCTTACTCCAGGGTGACTTGGATATTGACGAGCTGGTCTAGAGTCATGACCTTTGTCGAGGTCACTGGCCAGATCGCTTACGAACTGACACCACTTACTTTTTCAACCTTGAACCAGCCGGACAAATCGCGATCTAGCAGCTCTTGCAGCCGTAAAATATCTTCGCGGTAGTAGTCCTCTAGTAGCCCGCGATCTTCTGTTGACAATGGCAAGCCTTCTTTGCCCTGAGAATTTGCTGCAATTAAGCGCGATCGCAGCTTTTGTCGCTGCTCCTCTGGCATCATCACCTTGAGCGCCGCGCCGGCAGCTGAGCGCAGCGGATTGCGTGTCCGCAATAACTGATTAATCTTTTGATTTTTCGGCACCTCAGCCTCTTGCTGCCGCTGACCGGTATCGGCCTCAAAACCGCTATCCACCCCAATAAAGGCATAGATATCTCGCATCAGCTGAGCGCTATCTCGCCGCAGATCATCGTGCAAAAAGATCTTCACCTGCTCAGGGCCAAAGGCATCTAAAAAGTGCTTCACACCCTCGTAATATTTGCCCTTGAGCAGCGTATGAGAAGTGGTTGCGCTTTGCGTAACCTGCTCCGCCAACGGCTTACGATTGCCCACTAGCTCACGCACATTCATCAAATAGTCTGAATAGGCCCGCTCCACCGGATTGCGCAAAACCGCGATCAGCTTTGCATCTGGAATGTAGCTCTGAACGCGAGGCACCACCCGCTCATGCGCAAAGAGATAGTTGGGCGAGGCTTCGCCAATGGCAATTTCGTCTTGGACGCCGTCGAACAGGGCGCGATAGTCTTGCAAGCTCAAAATTCGCCGTCGTCCGCCGGGTGTGAGCTGCGGGGCTGATGAGTCAGAATCGTCTGTGCTGATTGACTGACTGCCCAAAAATTCCGTCTCTTTGAGCGGGCTCATGTAGACCTGAGGATGCTGGTCCAGGTAGTTATAGATTGAGGTCGTTCCGGCTTTTTGAACGCCAAAGATGATGAAATTTGGAAGAGTCATAGTAAAAAATAAAAATTTAAGTCTATGCCAGATCTTGTGTAGACCAGCATCTGCCTACACAAGCTTTACAGCGCGATCGCTCATTCACCAGCATTGTTCTCTACCGCATCCGCTTCTGAGTAGCCCTGCTCATTATCAAATAAGCCCAGCAGATAGCCCAAAATCGCACCGAAAACAAATCCACCAGCATGTGCCCAGTAGGCCACACCCCCGTTCATGCCGACATCAGCCGCCGCGCCCAAGCTGGCCACACCGTAAAACGCCTGCTCAACAAACCAAAAGCCTAAAAACAGCAAAGCGGGCACGCGAAAAGCCGTGAAAAATATCGGAATGAAGGTCAGTACGCGCACTTCCGGAAAGCGGAAAATGTAAGCGCCCATCACCCCTGCGATCGCCCCGCTTGCACCCAGAGACGGAATTGAGGAATTAGGGGCAACATACCACTGACACAGGGTCGCTAGCACCCCGCACATCAGGTAAAAAAGCAAAAACTTCACATGCCCAAGCTGATCTTCGACATTGTTGCCAAAAATCCACAGGTACAGCATATTGCCCGCCACGTGAAAAAAGCCCGCGTGCAAAAATTCAGCGCTCAATAGCGTCCCCCACTCCGTCACATGAGGAAATCCCATACCCGTATTAAAGCTGTGGCTGAGCTCGCTAGGCACCACTGCAAAGCTATTAAACAGCACCTCTAGATTAGGACCGCTCAGCGTCGCCTCATAGAAAAACACCAATACATTGAGGGCAATCAGCCCGTAGGTGACGTAGGGCGTAATTGTAATGGGATTTTCGTCACGAATAGGGACCACGGCATTCAGCTCCAGCTAAAAAATACTACTCACCTAAATTCAAACAAACCACGCTGCCAGCAGCAGTCCCTCTGCGGGATAGCATCTAAGTACGGATAAAGCCTAGTAAACTGGCTGCTGTAGACCCAACCGCCTGCTCAACGCTATGGCCAAACAAAAGCGCGTCAACCATAAGAGCGTCAACCATAAGGGATCAAAAGCCACTGACAGAGTTGTCTATTCAGAGTTTGGGACTTCTAGCGGGGCTTCTAGTAGCGATGCCACTGAGCGCGCCCTCCCAGACCTCCCCCCAGAAAAGCAAGATCTAAGGGTGCAAATATCTCGTAAGGGGCGCAAGGGCAAGAGCGTCACGATCATTAGCGGCTTCGCCCACAAAGTCGAGACACTTGAGGCACTGGCCAAAACGCTAAAAGCGCAGTGTGGCTCGGGTGGTACGGTCAAAGATAACACGATTGAGATTCAGGGAGAGCACGCCACTAAGCTGGTTTCTCTCTTGATCAAGCAAGGTTATCAGGCCAAAATCAGCGGGGGTTAAACGCAATGGTTCGAAGGCGGCGCAGACAGCTAGGGATAGCGTTCTTAATTAGCCTGTTTTGTTCAGCTCTACTCGGCAGCTTCAGCCAGGCTGGGTTCAACCGGGCAAATGCAACGGTCAAAGGGTTTTCAGGCCATCCGATAGAGCCGTGCATTCAGGCGCTGGTGGCACAGCAGGTGTTCGAGCAAGGCGATATCAACCGCCGCTATCCCAATAGCACCTTGACTCAACAGGAATTTTCCGCAGCGGTTCTGCGGGCGTTTCCAGGTGCTTTTACCGCTAGTAATGAAGCTTTGGGGCTCACGTTTGATGAGGCTAGCTCTGAGCGCGAAGCTTTGCTCATGGCGGCGCTAGGGAGCGAGGCCCGCTTAGAGCAGGCGGTGAGGCGTGATCAGGCGATCGCTATTCTCACGACCGGATCAGCCACTCCCTACCAGGCAGATGCCACCAGCGCGCTCAGTACTACCTTCCGCGATTCGCTGCTGATTTCGCGTAATACCCGTGAAGGCGTTGCGGCAGCGCTGGCGGCTGGCTACATTGTGGATACAGAAGGCGCGGTCCAAGCGGGCGCACTGATTGACAGATTGCATCAGCTCCGCCCTCGTCGGATTGCCACGCTGGCCGACGGTGCGGCCTTCATTTGTCGGGCCAATCTAGATCCGCGCACGGTTGAAACTATCTCGGACGACTGGATAGTGAGATTTGACCCACCGCCCGTGGCGACGGCCCCTAGCCGTGAGCTGCGCGGCGTATGGATGACGAATATTGACAGTGACGTTTTGTTTTCACGCGCGGCGCTAGAACCTGCGCTCAATCAGCTGGCAGATCTCAACTTTAATACGGTGTATCCCACGGTTTGGAACTGGGGCTATACGCTGTTTCCTAGCCTTGTGGCCGAGCGAGTGACGGGCTACAAGCAAGGGCTATATCCCGATTTGGCGGAGACCGGGCGGCAGGAGGCCAAAGAAGCGGCACAGGGCGATCGCGACATGCTCCAAGAACTGATCGAAATCGCCCACAGCCGTAACCTCAAAGTCATTCCCTGGTTTGAATTTGGCTTTATGGCTCCGGCAGATGCGGCCCTAGCGACCCGCCACCCCGACTGGCTCACCCAAAAGGTCGATGGCACGCTGACGACGCCCGAAGGTGATCACGAGCGCGTCTGGCTCAATCCTTTTCACCCCGAAGTTCAGAGCTTTATTGCCGAGCTTGTGGCTGAGCTTGCCGCTAATTACGACATTGACGGCTTCCAGGTAGACGATCACATGGGCCTACCGTATGAATATGGCTATGATCCCTACACGGTGGCCCTGTACCAGCAAGAGCACGAAGGTCAATTGCCGCCAGTAGAGGCCAACGATGCGGACTGGACTCGCTGGCGCGCCGACAAAATTACTGAATTTATGGGCGAGGTCTTTGCCACGCTAAAAACCTACCGCTCCCAGGCGGTGATGTCCGTCTCGCCGAATCCGCATGTGTTTGCCTATGAGTACTACCTGCAAGATTGGGACACTTGGTTGAAGAAAGGCTATGTAGAAGAGCTGGTGATCCAGCTTTATCGCTCTGATCTAGGTCGCTTTGTCTGGGAGATGAGCCAAGATGCGACTGACTTTGCTCGCAACCATATCCCGACGAGCATTGGCATATTGAGCGGGCTCAGGGGCCGGTCGGTGCCGATGACGCAGATTGCTCAGCAGGTTTCGGCGGTGCGCGATCGCGATTTCTCCGGCGTCTCGTTCTTCTTCTACGAAACCCTCTGGAATCTCAGCTCAGAAGGTACTCAAGCCGAACGTCAAAGCGCCTTTCAGGAAATTTTTCCTAACCAAGCAACTTATCCAAAGGGTAGCCCGTGATAGAAAGGGCCAGCCTGTCAGTATCAGTTCAGCCTATAGGTAGAGATCGACCGGTTTGCCAAAACCTTTTCCTCTCCTTAATGGGAAAATTGGGGTGCTTTGTTTAAAGTCATATCAGGTTCTATTGATTTAGCTTCTGGTCCGTCTGGCTGACCCGTCTGGGCTGATCCATCAGGTGGTGCGATCATCAAACCTTGAGCAAACCTAAAGCTTTCACGCTTTAGCAGCAATGCGCTCTGATTACGGCCTGACCTGCTAGCCTTACAGAGGCAAATTGTCAGAGCGAATACAAACTGCGCCCCAGCAGTCGCTATACAAAAGAATAAGTAATGGAGAATTTATGGCACAGAGTTTTGGTGTAATTGGGCTAGCGGTCATGGGAGAAAATATTGCGCTCAATATCGAGCGTAATGGATTCCCAATTGCGGTATATAACCGCTCCCGCGAAAAAACCGACGCCTTTATGAAAAACCGCGCCCAGGGCAAAAATGCGGTAGCTGCCTACTCTCTAGAAGAGTTTGTAGCTGCGCTAGAGCGGCCCCGGCGAATTTTGGTCATGGTGAAAGCTGGCAAGCCTGTAGATGCAGTCATTGAACAGCTCAAACCGCTGCTCGATCCAGACGATATGATCATTGATGGCGGCAACTCCCTGTACGAAGACACCGAGCGCCGCGTGCAGGCGCTCGAGGCTGACGGCTTTAACTTCATTGGCATGGGTGTCAGCGGTGGCGAAGAAGGCGCGCTCAATGGCCCTAGCCTGATGCCAGGCGGCAGTAAAGCTGCCTATGATGCCATCGAACCAATTGTCACCAAAATTGCGGCCCAGGTTGACGATGGTCCTTGCGTCACCTACATCGGCAAAGGCGGCTCCGGTCACTTCGTCAAGATGGTTCACAACGGCATTGAATATGGCGATATGCAGCTGATTGCTGAAGCCTACGACCTGCTAAAAAACACATTGGGACTAGGTCAAGAGCAGCTCCATGAGATTTTTGCGCAGTGGAATAAAACTGAAGAGTTAGATTCCTACCTGATTGAAATTACCGCCGACATCTTCACCAAAACCGATGAAGAAACGGGTAAGCCATTGGTCGAGCTGATCATGGATAAAGCCGGGCAAAAAGGCACAGGCCGCTGGACAGTCATGAGCGCGCTAGAGATCGGCGTTAGCATTCCCACGATTACGGCTGCGGTCAATGCGCGGATTATGTCGGCGATTAAAGAAGAGCGGCTAGTTGCAGCCGACCAGCTGACGGGGCCGTCAGCCAGCTTCGAGGGTGATAAGGAAGCCTTTATCGACAAAATCCGTGATGCCCTTTACTGTTCTAAAATCTGTTCCTACGCTCAAGGCATGGACCTGCTTAGCAAGGCTTCTGTGCTGAATGGCTACGAGCTAGACTTGGGCGAAACAGCCCGCATTTGGAAAGGCGGCTGTATTATTCGCGCGGCCTTTTTGAACAAAATCAAGGCGGCCTATGACCAAGACTCGAAGCTGCCCAACCTCTTGCTAGCGCCTGAGTTCAAGCAGACTATACTCGATAGGCAAAGTGCCTGGCGCGAAGTGATCGCCACCGCCGCCAAAATCGGCATTCCGGTACCTGCCTTCAGCGCATCGCTAGACTATTTCGATAGCTACCGCCGCAACCGTCTGCCGCAAAACCTCACCCAGGCTCAGCGTGACTACTTTGGTGCGCACACCTACGAGCGCACAGACAAAGATGGTATTTTCCACACCGAATGGATGGAATAAAATCAAGGTGAATTAGCGTTTTTCGAAACGAGATCTGCTATCGAGATACGCTCGGAGACCCTCAAAACTTGCTGTCGAGCAAGGAAGGTCTTCGAGCTATTTTGTTGCTCACCCCGATTAGCTGCTCTAATATGCCGTAACCTGACCAGCGACTGCTATGACATCAGAATTTATAACGGTTAAATATCTGCTCAATCACCCATAGCTGTTCATCAGCGCTCATCTTTAGGACAAGTGATATAAGTGCTCGCTCAATATCAGACAACTCTCGCCTTGGTTCATAATCCAAAGCCTCAAGCTCTCGAAGCAGTTGAGCTATTTTTTGAGATAAAGTTTCCTTTTGTTGATTTAAAGAGACTCGCTTTTGAACCTTGTTTAGCTCTTCTTTCATCCAACGAACTTCATCTTCCTGCCACTGATTTTCTAAGATATCTTTTACAGCAGAATTCCAGCCGTATTTGAACCTCAAAGCAGTCGCTAATGCATTAAGCTCGTCGGACTGCAAATCGAATTCTTGCTTTAGCCGACCATAAACCCATCCGTCCTTCCATGAACCAGAAAACTTCTCTCTAAGAAGAACTTTTAGCCTCTCTGAAAACTCTTGTCGCATAGCTTAGAACATAAGTAAATTTCTCTGTGGGAATCAGAGTTCTTCTAGCGTCGCTTGGCTGCTATCTTATCAAACTGTTCTAGACTGAACAGGTAGAGTTGAGCTGTGAGAGTGTACTGAGTTCAAACGTTGAAATCCAGCGTCTTTGGCTGACTGGAAGCGCAGTCTGAGCAGTCGATAGAAGAAAGTGATTTTGGATCTGAATTTGTTGCTTACTTTTTGAGGGAGCGATCGCTGCGGATACTCAATCTCTCTGTGAACCTTAAACTCAGCCGCCATCGCATCAGCCGCTGCCTCACCGTTTCTAACCTTTTCTTTTTGAATATTGTCTTTGAAGTTGGCGAAGAAATCGTGCCGATAAAAGCCTAAATTTAAGCCCGCTGCCGCTGCCGCCAAACCCATTATATTTCCTGAACCATCATAGATTCCTTGGCTCTCAAAGTAATAGGCAATCGACTGCCAAGCCTCGAAAAAGTCTTTCTCTTTTCCCTGTTGTCGGCTGAACATGAACATAAATTCATGGAACCAAAAAACATCTTCTAGATCGAGATGCAGCGTGTCGGCAACCGCTTGAATAGTACTGAATGCCTTTCTCACTTTTCTCTCTGTGTTGTGCTTGACGATACCGCATCCGTACCGGGCGATCAGTCCTTCTGAGAACGGCAGATCTTCCGAGACAGGGCCTAGCATGCGAATATCTGCATCTAGAAAAATGCATGACTCATGCAGCTCTACCGCTTTTTCTAGAACAAATCGCTTGTCATGGTAGCCTTTGACGCTTTGCAAACGATGGGCAAAGGCACGGACGTTGCTATAGTGCTCAAACTCGCTGGGCTTATCACTCAGCACCACAAAAGATTTGCCAGGTGCATGTGTCAGCAAATCCTCTGCCAGCATTTTCGCGTGGGTGCGATAGCGATCACCGACGGCTAAGGTACAAAAACAGTAGTCTTTTGACATACTCATGGATCTACTTTTGATGAGGCTTGCATAGCACAGCAGTTTAGATGCTAACTCGAACCCCATTTAGCTTGGGTGCCGTTAGACCGATACTAAAGCTCTATTGCAAGAATGCCCTGTCTCGCAGCGGCTAGACACACTTTCTTCACGGTAGCTATCCGTATTAATACATAGCCTTTTAACACTGATGTCGAGTTCAAAGACTTAATTTTCAAAAACCCAATTTTTCAAAAAATCAACTGATCACTTTGCGTCATGACTTTTCTAGACGCTCTAACGATATTTTGGCTGCTTCAGAAACCTGACTGTGTTCGTCTTTTGCCAAATAGCGCAGCGCCGACAGGCTCTTTTCGCTGGGAAGGTTGCCGAGTGCTTCGGCTAGCCGCTGGCGTACCAGCCAATCGTCAGCCTGAGCAAAGTTCAAAATGTTATCTATGGCGCTGAGGTCTTTGATTTCGCCAAGGGCAGCGATCGCCGCCTGCTGAATCACCACCTCCTTGCTATCTAAAGCCGAAATTAGCGCGTCATGCGCCTTTGGATTTTTGAGATTGCCCAAAGAAACCGCTGCGCTAAAGCGCACTAGCCAATCGACATCTTCATAAAATGCCTTAACTAGCGGATCAAAGGCTCGCGGATCTTCGAGATAGCCCAGCGCACCGGCCGCGTCTGCCCGGATACCGTAGTCCGGATCGCTTTCTAAAATATTGAGCAGCAAACCGTAGCACTCATCCGTTTGCTTGATCCCCAGCGCAAAAATGGCCATAGATCGCACCTGATCGTTTTTATCGGCCAACACCTTTTTAATCAGCGGCACGGCTTGCTCTGCTGGCACATCGCGAAGGGCAGCCAGGGCCAGCTTACGGTCTTTGAGATCGCCGGTTTCGAGCTGCTGAGCAAGCGTACTAATGTTGGGCTGCGTCATAGAACCTTAGGAGGAATGGCTTATAGCTCTATTATAAGTTCGTTAGCTGAGGCTGCCATGCGTTAGCTGGTTATAGCTGATCCCCAAGCGATCTTAAGAGCGATCTCGCAAAAGATTTCTCACTCGCTTTGAAAACTGGTGATTGAGCAGCTGAGATGTGGATTCTTAAGAGTAAATAGGGGATCGCTGCAAAAGCCTTGTCAGAGAAGGCGATTGGCTGGCTTTCAGACTTGTTGCCAACCGTCTTCAAGTGTTAATTTTCTGTGGCACTTTGGGAAGATACAGCTACACTAAAGTTCCTAATTTAATGATCCATCGTTCTGCTTATTTCTAGCGCTTTTAGTGCTTGTACCTCAGAGCCTCAAACCAGACAAGCAGCCATTCTCAGGCCCTCGACGGACTCACCAACAGAACTTAACTAACAGAACTTAACTAACGGACTCACTACGCCCGCCAACTTAGTCTCGAACTCTGTAACTGCTTTTTCTTTAATCTTCGACAATATATATGGTCAAGTCTCAATCGATCTCCGCGGTAAAGCGCGAGAATGAGCCGACTCAGTCAGCAGCAACCGGGGTCTATATCTGCGTCCACGGTCACTTTTACCAGCCGCCACGAGAGAATCCTTCTTTAGATGTCGTGGGTCGTCAGCCGAGTGCCGCTCCTTTTCACGACTGGAATGAGCGCATTCTGTATGAGGCCTACCGGCCAAATGCCTTTGCTCGAATTCTCAACGACAGCGGCCAAGTGGTCCGCATTATTAACAACTACGAGTACATCAGCTTTAACATTGGCCCCACGCTAATGAGCTGGCTAGAGCGCCACGACGTAGAAACCTATCAGCGCATTTTAGAGGCAGACCGACGGAGCTGCGATCGCAATCAGGGTCATGGTAATGCGATCGCCCAGGTCTACAACCACATCATTCTGCCGCTAGCTAGCTATCGCGACAAAGTCACTCAGGTCCGTTGGGGCATTGCCGACTTTCAGCGCCGATTTGGCCGCGAGCCTGAAGGCATGTGGCTAGCTGAAACCGCAGTTGACCACGAAACGCTAGAAGTTCTCGCCAATGAAGGCATCCAGTTTATCGTGCTGGCTCCGTCACAGGCGGCCCGCTGTCGTCGATTTGGCCGCCCTGACGGCTTCGAGGACTGGCAAGCCGTAGAGCATGGCGATATCGATCCAAGACGGCCCTATCGCTGCTTTTTGCCGACGCAGGCGAATGGCCGCAGCCATATCGATATATTCTTCTACGATGGCCCCATTTCAGGCGATATGGGCTTTGACGATATTTTGCACTCCTCGCAGACGTTTGCAGATAGGCTTGCTCAAGCCGTCAGATCCTTCGAGCCCAGTGGTGGGGATCACGGCCATGCTGACTCATCTACTCACGATGACAACCGATATTTTGATGACGATAGGCGATCACAGCTGATCTCAGTTGCGACCGATGGTGAAACCTTTGGCCATCACCGCCACGGGGCAGAAAAGGCACTGGCCTATGCCCTGACTCACGAGTTTCCGGCTCGGGGTTGGCAGGTGACGAGCTACGCCCACTACCTCAGCCTGTGCCCGCCGACTTGGGAAGTGCAGCTGAAACCCGTGACTGCTTGGAGCTGCTCTCACGGGGTAGATCGCTGGCAGCATGACTGTGGCTGTGGCGGCGGTGGCGGCTGGCAGCAGCAGTGGCGCGCTCCTTTGAGAACGGCGCTAGATTGGTTGCGCGATCGCCTCTCGGCCATTTACGAAAGGGGCAGCGTCGATCTGCTCAGAGATCCTTGGGAAGCTCGCAATGACTATGTTGGGGTGATCGGCGATCGCACGGCTAACACCCTAGATAAATTCTTCGCGAAGCATCAAAGCCACTCGCTCACCGGCGAAGAACGCACCCGCGCCCTCCAACTGCTGGAAATGCAGCGCCATACGCTGTTGATGTACACAAGCTGCGGCTGGTTCTTCGACGAAATTTCTCGGCCCGAAGGCACTCAAATTCTGCGCTATGCTGCCCGCGCGATAGAGCTAGCAGAAGCCCTATCGAGTGCTAGTTCAAGCACGGCCAGCTTAGAAACGGCCAGCTTAGAGACCGCGTTTGTCCAGCAGCTCGCCCAAGCCCCTAGCAATGTTGCGCACTTTAAAGACGGCGCAGGTGTCTATCTCAAACAGGTCAGACCTTCACAGGTTAGGCTGGAGCAGGTCGTCGCTCACTACGCAATGGGCTCGCTGTTTAGCAGCGATCGCGAGCAGCAGCAGCTCTATTGCTACACCCTCAATCGTAAAGACTACTACCAGCAGCCCTTAGGTGCGCTGACGCTGGCCATCGGGCAGGTAAACGTTACCACCGAGATGACTCAAGAAACGACCCCTCTAGCGTTTGCGGTTCTGCATCTAGGCGGCTGGGACTTTCACTGTGGTATCCGTGCCTTTCCGAGCCGCTCGGCTTACCGCGACGCCAAAGCAGCCGTAATATCGGCTTTCACCAGTAACAGCATTGCCCAGAGCGTACTAGCCGTTACTGAGCATTTCAGCCCCACCTATACCCTGCAAGATCTGTTTGCTGAAGAGCGCCACCGGATTATGCAGCAGATCAATCAAGAGACCTTGCAGCGCCTCGATCAGCTCTATGAGCAGGTTTACCGCGAAAACTACGGCATACTCATGGCCTTTCACCGCGACCATATCGCGGTGCCTCAGGCCCTTCAAGTTGCGGCTGATATCGCCCTCAGTCAGCGCGCGCTCGGGATCATTCGGTCGCTAGAGCAAGATATTACTGAACCTGAGGGTAATTTGCTGAAGATTGCGATGAGCCGGATTGCGGAGCTAGAGGGTATTGCCGTTGAGGCCCATCACTTTCGCTGCGAGCTAAAGCTGCCCGGCGCACAGCCGATTTTAGAGCGGCTGATTGGTCAGGGCCTCTGTCAAACTCTTCTACTCGCCATCCCCGGCAAGCACCGTGAGCTAGAAAACTCAGTCGAGGGCCTAGAACGGTTGATTGCGCTGGGTGAAAGACTCGGCTTGCCGTTGGCACTCTACCGGGCTCAAGAGCGGTACTACGACTACCTGATCAGCCTGCGGCGTGATGTGGAAGACCCAATTGGTATCCAGTCAGAGCCCAGATGGCTGCTGCTTAAGCAACTAGGCTACGCGCTGGCAATGGATGTCAATCGCATCTGGTTTGTCTGACGCCATATTGGCGAGTCTCTGACTGGTGAGTCTCTGATTGACCAGTTTACAAATAGAGTGCTCTCTAAATCATCACTCTATTTATCGGTATAGCACCCGCGTCGTGAAGCCTCGCGCCGCGGCGGCATCCACTCGCGCTTCAGCCGGAAGGCGCTCAGCAAAGCTGCCAATATTGATAAAGCGCCCTCGGCGATCTCTATCGACAAACGCATCCGGGAAATATTGCCGCACGTCAGTGAGTCGAGCTTCGTCAGCGATGACAGCCGCAACATAGGGGTAGCTAGGTGCTGAAAAACCCATTGCCTCAAGCGTTTGGGCATCCGCGACACCTGTCACATTCAGATCCTGCACGCGCTGATAGGTGCGTACTCCCTGCTCAGTTTCAAACCCATAAACACCATCTACAAACACCGGAATACCGAAGTTATTCAGGCGCTGCTGAAGGGCAATCACATCGCTGCCAGTGCTGCCCAGCGCCAAATTTCTACCGAGGAGTGAAGACGCCCTGCGGCCAGTGCTCGACGATGGGGTCACAGCGGTTGCTGGCGCGACGGGCTGAAAATCAAAGTCCATGTCTGCAAGGGTTGCCTCATCGGCAATGCCGGTTGCGGACAAGTCGCGAATGCGCTGATAGGTGGCCACCGCATTGGCCGTGTCTTGACCATAAAATCCATCAATTTCAAAGCTGTATAGCCCGTTGCGGGCGAGATAGCGCTGTAAGGCCCGCACGTCTGCGCCCTGATCGCCCTGCCGCAAGCTCCGACTGTTCAGTGTGACGGCGATTAGCCGCTGGGTTGGCTGCATTGCCGGCTCCTCAGCAGTCTGGACGGTGGCTGGCAAAACGGCACTTGAGGTAAGGTTGCTAGCCTGTACGGGTAGCTGAATGAGAGCGATCGCACCGATACTCCAACCGCCAACACACCAACCTAAACTGCGAACAGCGAGCTGCTTCATCGTGACTACAGGGCTCCAAATTTTACGTTTAAAGGTAATTATTACCTAATTTTGCGCCTCAAAAGTATGCTGTCTCGTGCCGATTGGGGCTCAATCACTCGTGGTATTACTTAGAACCGCGTCCGGCAATCGCCTCGCGACCACTAGGTCTGCAACAATATTGAGCTTCAATATCGAGCTGACTTGTTATCTTGTAGATTAAGTCGCAGATCTGCTAGACAAAGTTTCAGCGCCATCATTTTGTAGAGCTATGTGATTTTATCTGAGCTTTTATCTGATTTTTATCTAGCCGTAGTTTTTGTTTATATCTGTTTCTGTATATCTGCTCTAGGAGAGACCATGCTTCGGCCTCGGATTCGGCGCGTTTCAAAACGATTTTTCTTTGGCAAGCCTTCTTACCCTGAAGTAGAACGTATTGGGGATCCTCACTCTTATTGGGGTGACATTTACCATTTGCTGCTGACGATGCCGTGGCCGACATTCATCAGCCTCACTAGCCTGCTTTATTTGCTGGTTAATGCTCTGTTTGCCTTTGCCTACAGCTTTGGCGGTGGAGTCGCCACTATCGGCAAAAACGATCCCTTCCTGGAACTCTTTTTTTTTAGTGTGCAAACGATGGCCTCAATTGGCTATGGGGCAATGCATCCGACTAACCTCTATGCCCACTGGCTAGTGGTGATTGAATCGCTGGTGGGTTTGTTTTTTATCGCTACCACCACCGGCATTGTTTTCGCTCGCTTTTCGCTACCGACCGCCCGCATTCTCTTTAGCAATGTGGCGGTGATCGCACCATTTAACGGCGTACCGACGCTGATGTTTCGAACGGCAAACAAGCGCAAAAACTACATTCTAGAAGCTCAGCTATGGGTCACGCTGGTGCGCGATGAGTACAGCACAGAAGGCGATTTTATGCGGCGCTTTCACGATATTCAGCTAGTGCGATCGCACACCCCAGTATTTAGTTTGTCTTGGACGGCAATGCATCAGATCTTGCCGGGGGGCCTGCTCGATGGCGATACCGTGCAAACCTTGAGACGCGATCGCGCTGAAATTATTGTCACCCTCACCGGGCTCGACGAAACCTTAGCCCAAACCATCCACGCTCGCCATACCTTTACAGCCGAAGATATTCATTGGGATCACCGCTTTGCGGATATTTTACTCACCAGCGGACATGGCAAACGCATCATTGATTTCAACCAGTTCGACGTGATTCATCCCATCAGCAGAGATCGTCAACTCCCCAGTCCTAATGGCCTTCATTCTGGTAACGGTAACGGCAAAGCGGTCCCTCACTCCCCGGTTCAGTTTCCCCCCCAGATTCCCAACGAAGCCCAGCCTAGATAGTGCCTGCATCTGCACTTTCCAGCTTGACTTTAAAGTTTTAACAGCTTGACTCATCGTCGATCCCCCTTATTCTGTAGTATTTATAAGGCGGTCTTTAAGTCGGGGGAACCCGCAGAAATTCATCAAGATGCAAAAAAAGATGGCAAACAGGGTAAAAATCTGGCGAACCGTGATCCTGCTGACGCTAACACTTGGCCTGATCCTGGGAATAGTGCCCGCAATCTCATTGCTTCCTAGCTCATTGCCGCCCGCCTACGCCACCAGCTTTGATCGTCAGAACCTCCGGCAGCAGGACTTTTCCGGTCAAGATCTCACGGAAAATGACTACACTCGTGCCGACATGACAGAGGCCAATTTAAGCAACGCTAACCTAGAGCTAGTCCGCCTGTTTACTACTCGGCTCAGCCGTGCCAATCTCGAAGGGGCAAACCTCAAAGGGGCGACGCTCGACGGTGCGACTCTAAGAGGGGCAAACCTAAAAAATGCGGTTTTAGAAGGGGCTTATGCCATCAATATCGACTTTGAAGGGGCAAACATAGAAGGGGCCGACTTCACCGATGTCCTGTTGGACCCGAAAGACAATGACAGGCTCTGTGCGATCGCCAGTGGCACCAATCCGACCACCGGTCGAGAAACCAGAGAAACGCTCTATTGCCCTTAGTTTCTCCCTAAACAGTCTTCACGCCAATAATTTCGAGATCATCAAGATAGATAACCGTGCTCTGTTAAAAATTCCATAGACAGATTATCTTCACCAGTGCGGGTAAACTTCTCCACATATTTCCCCAGCACATCTCCTTCCAAATTCACCCAGTCGCCGGGATGCAAATCCTGCAAGTTGGTTTCCGCGTAGGTCACTGGAATCACTGCTGTAGAGAACCAATCGCCGGATGGGCTGCACGCTGCCACCGTCAGACTAATGCCATTAACTGCAATACTGCCTTTATTGACGATGTAGCGGGCCACCTGAGGCGTGATGCCTTTAAACGCAATTTCCCAGGCATTTGCCACTCGCTCAGCGTGCTCAAGCTGAGCTATTCCATCCACATGCCCGGTGACGAAGTGCCCGCCAATTTTGCTGCCGACTCGCAGCGAAGGCTCTAGGTTGACTCGACCATTATCGAGCACCTTCCCCAGCGTCGATTTCTCCAGGGTCTCGGGTGAAGCTGAGGCGATAAAGCCCTGAGTCACTATTTTTTCGACAGTTAGGCACACGCCATCGACTGCGATGCTGTCACCGAGCGCAATCCCCTGTAAAATCTGATCTTGAGGAGTTGAGCAGGTAATTTTTAGCTGGTATTGGCCCAAATGCTGAAGCTGGCCGATGCTTTGCACTAATCCTGTAAACACAATTGCTGGCTACCGCCTATTGGGTTCCTCAACCTTATCTCATCTTAAGTAACGTTACTTATGCCATATTTTCAATAAAGATTTTTGATCCGGCACTGAGTTCTATTAAAAATCGCTTTAGCCTAAGAATATATAAAACCCTAAAATCCATAAAAACCTTGGCCACCCTGCGTTTGTGCTGGATGGCTTTTTCCAAGAATTTTAAGAGGGTAGTGACGGGTCTGGTGAGTTACGCGTTTGTTTGGTGAAGGTTTACCTGGCAAGTCTGAGGGGCTAGAAAATGATTGAGATGAATGTTGCAGGGATTGCGGTGGATGCAGGGACCCGGCACCCGATAATTTTGTTGCGAGATGGATCTGAACGGCGGCAGCTCCCTATTTTCGTCTCTCCTGATCAGGCGAAGACGATTCAGGCAGTGCTGGAGGGGGAAAAGCCTGGCCGTCCGATGACGCACGATTTAATCGTTAACTTGTTAAAAGCGTGGGATATGACCTTACAGCGGGTCGTCATTCACTCTCTGCGAGACAATACTTTTTATGCTGTGATGAGCGTTGGCAAAGGCGAGCAGAAAAAAGAGCTAGATGCGCGTCCCAGCGATGCGATCGCTGTTGCCCTACGGGTAAATGCCCCGATCTGGGTGATGGAAGAAGTCATTCTTGATGCGGCTATTCCGGTCGATCGAGAGGCCGATGCGGCTGAGACAGAGGCGTTTCATGCCTTTTTGTCAGACATCAGTCCGGCTGATTTCGCAGAGCGTGATCGCTTTATCTAATGCGCTATCGCCGATTTGGCAAAACGGATCTGCTTTTATCCCTGTTTTCGCTAGGCACTATGCGGTTTGCCTCCGCAGACGATGCCCGTGCGGTGATTGCTGCGGCGATCGCCCAAGGCATCAATCATATAGAGACAGCGCCTGCCTATGGCGCAAGCGAACGCTATATTGGCCGAGCTATCACTGCGCTAATAACGGACGCGACCCTCTCCCGAGCGCAGTTAGTCTTGACTAGTAAGCTCACGCCAACGCTAAGCGGCGAGCAAGTAACGTCTGTAATAGAAGCCTCTTTGAGTCGCTTAGGCATCGATTACTTGGACTGTCTGGCCATTCACGGCATCAACACATCACAGCAGTTGGCCTGGGTTGAGGCTCATATGTTAGGCCCACTGGCTGACGCTCAAGCCGCCGGGCGCATTCGCCACATCGGATTTTCTACCCACGCGCCGCTAGCGGTGATTTGCGAGGCGATCGCCACTCAGTCATTTTCGTTCGTCAACCTGCACTACAACTTTTTCTTTCAGCGCAACGCCCCCGCAATTGCTCGCGCCGCTGAGCAGGACATGGGCATTTTCATCATTTCGCCCGCTGACAAAGCCGGAATGCTCTACACCCCGCCCGAGCGACTCAAGGCGCTGTGCCAGCCGCTCGATCCGCTGCTGGTTAACTACCGCTGGCTGCTGAGTGACCCGCGCATTACCACCCTCAGCGTTGGTCCGGCGATTCCCTCAGAGCTGGACTGGCCGCTGCAGATTGCCGATGCGGACGGCCCGCTCAACTGGGTAGAACAACAGATCATTGAACAACTGGAGACGGCTCAGAAAGAGAGCCTTGGCGGTGATCGCTGCGCTCAGTGTCACGAATGTTTGCCCTGCCCTGAGTCGATCAATATTCCTGAAGTTTTGCGCCTGCGAAATCTAGCTGTTGCCTATGACATGAAAGCATTTGGCCAATATCGCTATGGCATGTTTGAAAATGCTGGCGATTGGTTTCCCGGCAGAAGGGGCGATCGCTGCACCGACTGCGGCGACTGTTTACCTCGCTGCCCGGAGCAGCTTAACATTCCAGATCTGTTGCGCGATACCCATCAGCGCCTCAGCGGGAAAAAACGCAGGCGACTCTGGGGGGAATAGCGGGCACAAATATCTAAGCAATACACATCTAACGTAAGAGAGATTATTCTAAAAGTTACAGATTTTCTTTCGCTGACGGAAAGTATCCTTAAGCCTTGGTAGGCGATGTAACACTTTATGTTTTATCAGTGTTAGCCTAAGTCTGGCTCGTTGGTTGGGATACTTAAACACTGCTCTCCCTACACAAGAGCATCATTGTCTATATAAAAAACGCTTAAAACGCTTAAATTAAGTATGTTATTTAAGCTGGTAGATTAATTGGTTTTAGAAGTTGGTTTAAAAAACTAAGTGTGACTTTACGCGCTGGTTTACCGCTCGCCGCATTGCTTTTCATACGTGAGATCTGGCGATCTCTGGGTGGTTGTTGATGTGGCCTTTTGGCGATCGCCCGCAAATCCAATTCACTGGTTCATTCAAAGGATCCAAATAACCTTATGACTTCTATTCAAACGCAGCCGCTAGCTGATGGTGCGACTTCTGACGAACGCGTCGCTGTACTGCTGATGGGCTACGGCGAAGTCGAAAGCTACGAAGACTTTGCCAACTACAACGAACAGGCCCTTAATCTCCTAACCGCTAAGTTTGCACCTGTGCCCACTTGGATCTATCCACCGCTGGCCAAGCTGCTAGCGATGTTTGATCTGCACGAGTGGAGTCATCAGCACGGCAACTTTGTCTCGCCACACAATGCCATTTTTGAAGATCAAAGGGCTGGGGTAGAAAAGTGCTTACAGCAGCGCTGGGGCGATCGCGTCAAAGTGTTCAAAGCGTTCAACTTCTGTGCGCCGCATTTGCCCGAACAAGTTCTAGAGACGATCAAAGCAGAGGGCTTCAGTAAGCTGCTGATCTATCCGCTATTGGTGGTTGATTCTATTTTTACCAGCGGTATCGCGGTCGAGCAGGTTAACGACGCGCTGACTAAGCTGGCAGGCAGCGGCCAACACTGGGTGAGCGGTACGCGCTACATTCCGTCTTTTTATAACCGCGATCGCTACATCACCCTACTAGCCGATCTGGTAGAAGAAAAGATTGAAAAGCAGCTAGCTGTCGCTCACTTACCCTCACAGACGGGCATCGTCTTAATGAATCACGGCTGTCCTCACAAGGCCAAGGGCTTCACCTCCGGCATTGACGAAAGCCAAAAGCTCTACGACGCGGTTCGTGAAAAGCTGATCTATAAGTATCCGCTGATCAGTATCGGCTGGCTTAACCACGATACGCCCCTAATCGAATGGACTCAGCCCAACGTTACCCTCGCAGGCAAAAACCTCATTGACCTCGGCGCGACGGCCCTGGTGATGATGCCCATCGGCTTTGCCACCGAAAACCACGAAACCCTGCTAGATGTCGATCACATCATCCATCAGCTGCGCCGTCAGCATCCCGAAGTCACCTATGTGCAAATGGACTGCGTTAACGATCATCCGCAGTTTATGCAGATGGTGGCTGACTGGGCCGATAGCCACATTCAGGCGCTGCTAGAAGCTGAGCCAGTGACGGTTAATCCTGAGCTGCGCGTGGTCAACAGCGAGTTTCACGACCGCAGCCACGACCATGATCATCGCAGTCACGGCCATCAGCACAGACATAGTCACGGGCACAGCCACAACGAGCACAGTCACAATGGGCACAGCCATGCAAATGGCCATAGCCACGATAACGGCCATCATCATGCAGATGGGCACAGTCATGACAATGGGCACAGCTCAGAGTCTGACAAGCAACCCGTGCATGCAGCGGAACATCATCATCACTAATATCGTTTTGATAGTTCCTACTTGATACGCGACAAACTCAACCCCTTAAGCAAGAAGCCTTTTGCTTGAGGGGTTTTAAATTGGCTATCTACTTCTCTAGCCGCACGGCGTACCACTGCACCGATTCGCCGGGGGCTGTCTCAAATTCGCAGTGGGTTTCTAGCAGATACTGAGCTCTCGCTTCATCTGATGAGAGCTTTTGTAAGTCTCTCGAAAGACTGTCTGGATGGGCTTGGAGTAGCGCTTTGAGTTGAGCGATTAGCTCAGGGGGCGTCATGAAGGTTTCAACGGCGTCGGGCGTGAGGAAGACAAACATGTCTTCGCTGTACATCATAGAATCAGTCATAGAAGGCGGCTTGCGAGGGTTTGACAGGAGATAAGGACGTTGGAGAGGATAATTAGGCATGATCGCAATCGTTGCGATTTCTTGAAATATAGACTTGCGAACGTGATCACAGTGATAGAATTTTTACACATTCACCGCAATCCCGACCGGATTACCGGGCATTCACTTTTTAAGTTTTATTCCTATTCTGACACCCCTCTCTACCCTCCCCCTCTCTAAATCCAATGGTTCAAACGCCCGTTCAACCCGCCGAAAAGAAAGTATCCAAGCTGGAAGGTATCAAAGAGCGCAGTCAGTTCCTGCGAGAACCCGTGGCGAGCGAGCTAAAGCAAGACACCAATCACTTCACCGAAGCCGGCATTCAGATCCTCAAGTTTCACGGCTCCTACCAGCAGGACAATCGTGACAACCGGGTGCGCGGCCAGGAAAAGGACTACTCGATGATGCTACGCCTGCGCAACCCAGGCGGCTACATTCCTCCAGAGCTGTACCTCACGCTCGACAATATTTCTGACAAGTACGGTAACGGCACGCTAAGAGCGACTACCCGTCAGGCATTTCAGCTCCACGGCATTCTTAAGAAAAACCTCAAGGCAACCCTAGCTGACATTATTCGCAGCATGGGCTCTACCCTAGGGGCCTGCGGTGACTTGAGTCGTAATGTCATGGCACCGCCTGCGCCCTACAAAAATAAGCCTGAGTACGTCATCGCTCGTCAATACGCCACCAACATTGCCGATTTGCTCACGCCTCAGACCCCTGCCTACTACGAGATCTGGCTCGATGGGGAAAAGGTGGTCACCACAGAAGAAGATCCTACCGTCGTTGCTTACCGGCAAGGCAAAGCTGGCCATGTCGCTGGTGAGCCCGAGTCAATTGAGCCGATTTATGGCACGCAGTATATGCCTCGCAAGTTTAAGTGCGCGGTGACGGTGCCGGGGGATAACTCTGTCGATGCCTACACTCAAGATATTACGTTGGTAGTTATCACCGACGACAGCGGTGAGCTACAGGGATTTAACGTGATGGCCGGCGGCGGGATGGGCCGCACTCACAATAAAGAAGAGACCTTTGCCCGGATTGCAGACCACATTGGTTACGTAGACAAAGAAGATGTTTACGACCTGGTGAAGGCGATTGTCTTTACTCAGCGGGATTACGGCGAGCGCTATAACCGGAGAGTATCGCGGATGAAGTATCTGGTTCATCGCTGGGGTCTGCCCAAGTTTATTGCCGAAGTCGAAAAAAGGTTTGGCAAAAAGCTAGCGCCTTATAGAGAGCTACCTGAATGGAAATTTGAAGACTATCTCGGCTGGCACGAGCAGGGCGACGGGAAGCTGTTTGTGGGGGTGCATGTGCGCAATGGCCGAGTGCACAACCAGGATAAGCTGCGCAACAAAACTGCGCTCAAGGAAATCGTGGAGACGTTTCAATTGCCGATGCGGGTCACACCGAATCAGAGCGTCATTCTTTACGAAATAGATCCCGCTGATAAAGCCGCGATTCAGGCGATTCTAGATCGCGATGGAATTACGCCTGACAGCAAGGTGGATTCATTAGAGCGCTATGCGATGGCCTGCCCAGCCTTGCCGACCTGCGGCTTGGCGGTGACTGAGTCAGAGCGAATTATTCCCAGTATGCTAGAGCGAATTCGCAAGCTGCTAAACAAGCTGGGGCTCAAGCGTGAGACGTTTGTAACTCGGATGACGGGCTGTCCGAATGGCTGTGCGCGTCCGTATATGGCTGAGCTGGGCTTTGTCGGTCAAGCGCCGCAGAGCTATCAGCTCTGGCTGGGCGGATCGCCTAATCAAGTTAGGTTGGCGCGTCCCTATATGGATAAGCTCCACGAGAATGATTTGGAAAAAGAGCTAGAGCCGTTGTTTGCTTGCTTTAAGCAAAATCGAAGTGAGGGCGAGAGCTTTGGAGATTTTTGCGATCGCTACACTTTCGAGGCCCTACGCGAGTTCAGCGAAACCTATACGCCCATGAAGGCTGCTGGCACTGGTCGGCGGCGCAACCGAGTCGGCGTATCCGATGAGCTATTCGCTAAGCTAAAGGCAGTGTCCGCTGAAAAGGGCGAGAGTATGGCAGATGTCCTAGAAAGCGCGCTTCGGGCCCACCTGGATTAGTGGATGCGGCTGTGAAATATAAAAGCACCCCCAATCGCTGCGTCCAAATTGATGGCAAGCCTGTCTGGATCAGCCGCAGCGTTACCGTTTTGCCTGTTCTCTTTTTTGTGAGCAGAGGCGTTCGGTATGTTCCGCTGGGGCTACGGGGTGAGGATCTGCCCAATGGGGTGGGCCAGTGGGGTTTGCCGGGCGGCTATCTGGACTATGACGAGACCACCGCTCAGGCCGTTCATCGTGAGGTGTGGGAAGAACTGGGCCTTGATATTCCTGTGCTGATTGAGGAACATCGCTTTGAAGGCAACCTGGATCATCCCTATGAGGTGTACAGCATGCCCCATCGCCTGCAAAATGTCACGCTGAAGTACGCGCTGATGTTTCATTTGGGCGACGCTCAGCTCCCGCCGCTAGATCCGCAGGTGCCCGTGGGCGAGGTGGTCGAGGCGAGATGGTTCGAGGTGGACACTGCGCTGAATATGGATCTGGCTTTTAATCACCATGAGGTAATGAGGGATTGTCTGAAGCGATTCTATTCATGAGCGATTACCCGCACTTGCCGCTGCCGTCGTAATTCTCTCTTTGGCTACATTAACTCAGCCGGTTTGTCGCCTACGATCTAAAAGAAGTGCTACTGGCAGCAGTTTTTCTGATGATCAACATTCCTTACGTCGATCAAAAAAGCGCAATGACGCGGCTAGGGCCGATGGTTTATTACTTGCCTGCTCAGCCGGAGTATCCTGCCAATCGCCCGCTTAGTGAGCGCAAGACAATTCTCTTTTTGCACGGGTTCGGTGGGGGCTCGTCAGCCTATGAATGGTCGAAAGTATTTCCGGCGTTTGCAGGTGACTACCGGGTGCTTGCCCCTGATTTAATTGGCTGGGGAGCGTCTGCGCATTTAGAACGAAACTATACCATTCACGACTATCTCAATAGTCTGTCGGATTTCATTCAGGCGACTTGTGATGAACCGGTGATTGTAGTTGCTTCGGCGCTGACAGCAGCGTTTGTGATCAGAATTGCCATCACTTCGCCGAATCTATTTGAATCGCTGATTTTGATGACGCCAGCGGGCCTGTCGGATTTTGGCAATGACTATACTCGCAGCCCCTTTGCGCAGATTGTCAGCACGCCCGTGATCGATAAGCTGTTGTATGGGGGGGCGATCGCCACTCGATTCGGCATTGACAATTTCTTAAGAAACCGTCAGTTTGCCGAGCCGAGCCGAATTTCGAATGACATCATCGAAGCTTACCTGCACTCTGCCCAGCAACCCAACGCCGAATACACCGCCCTCTCTTTTGTGCGAGGCGATCTGGCATTTGACCTGGCCGAGTACATTGCTCAGCTGACGGTGCCAACGGCTTTACTCTGGGGTGAGGAGGCATCTTTTACCGGACCCGAGCTTGGCCAAAAGCTAGCGCACAAAAATCCGACGGCCATCAAGCTGTTTGAAATCATTCGCTCAACCGGCTTAACACCGCAACTAGAGCTACCGGCTGTCACTATCGGCATGATTCAGACCTGCCTGAAAGTGCTGCAGTCCGAACGGCCGTAAGCAGGCGTAAAACCTCAACTTTGCTAAAGCTAAACGAACAAGCTGTAAGCAAACGCAGTATGGTTTTGGAAGGTTTTTGTAGCGCGTAGATAGGCGAACCTTCCCATGTCAGACTCCACGATTGAATCGGTATTACAGGAACAGCGGGTATTCGACCCGCCAGCGGCGTTTTCAGCGAGCGCCCGCGTACCCAGCATGGAAGCGTACCAAAAGCTGTATGACGAAGCCGCTGCTGATCCGGCCGCATTTTGGGCAAAGCTTGCCGAACAAGAGCTGGACTGGTTTGAAAAGTGGGATACGGTACTGGACTGGCAGCCTCCTTTTGCCAAGTGGTTTGTCGGCGGCAAGATCAATATTTCTTACAACTGCCTAGATCGGCATTTAAAAACCGATAAGCGAGATAAAACGGCGCTGATTTGGGAGGGAGAACCCGGCGATTCGCGATCGCTGACCTACGCCGAACTGCATGCTGACGTTTGTCAGATGGCGAATGTGCTTAAGGATATGGGGGTGAAGAAGGGCGATCGCATCGGCCTATACATGCCCATGATTCCTGAAGCAGCGATCGCGATGCTCGCCTGTGCGCGGATTGGCGCAGCGCATACTGTCGTTTTTGGGGGGTTTAGTGCAGAGGCACTGCGCGATCGCCTCAACGACGCTGAAGCCAAAGTTGTGATCACCGCCGATGGTGGCTTCCGCAAAGATAAGCCAATGGGCCTAAAACCCGCTGTCGATGCCGCCTTGGATAACAACGCCGTTCCTTCGGTCACCAACGTCCTCGTCGTCCAACGCACTCAGCAAGATGTCGATTGGACAGAGGGCCGCGATGTCTGGTGGCACGATGTGAAACCGTCAGCCTCCACTGACTGTCCTGCCGAACCCATGGACAGTGAAGATCTACTCTTCATTCTCTATACCAGCGGCACCACCGGTAAGCCCAAAGGTGTCGTTCACACCACAGCGGGCTACAACCTGTACACCCACATGACCTTCAAGTGGACCTTCGACATCAAAGAAGACGATATCTACTGGTGCACCGCAGATGTGGGCTGGATTACGGGCCATAGCTACAT
>JBAUIB010000270.1:0-2738 GCA_049680585.1 Phormidesmis sp. | reverse complement strand
GCCTGAAGGAGCCAGTGCCGATCACAAAGGCGTTGACCTGGACACGCCTGAGGGAACTAAGGTGTATGCCCCTGGCAAACTTGGTGATCGCGTCACCGTGCGCTGCTGGACTGACAGCGGCGGCGGTGGGCTGGTCGCTGAAATCGAGAGCGCTAGCTTCCCTAACTTATGGTTCCAAGCGCTGCACCTATCGGACTGCAAGACAGGCATCTATCGCGCTGGTGATGATATTGCCCGCACGGGCTCCAGCGGCATTGGTGCGCCGCATCTCGACTGGCGACAGCGCGACCGCCTCACCGATCAGCACCAGCATCCGCAGAAAAGCTATCTACTGTGGGCACTGACAGGCCGCGAACCTAACGCTAATTTCACCCGTATCGACATCCTCAGGAATGCAATCATCAGCCAAGAGAGCGGGAGCAATAGTGCAGCCGTCAATCCTGACAGCGGGGCAATGGGGTTAGGACAGGTGATGCCTGAGAACTTAGGCGGCACTGGTGAGGGCTGGGACTATGACGCGCTAGGAAAAGACCTGACGCCAGAGCAGTTCTTGGCTGACCCAGACGCGCAAAACAAGATTATTAATCACCAGCTCAGCAAAACCTTTGAGGCTCAGATAGCCGCCGGGCAGAGTGAGGACGAGGCCATCCGCCGGACTGCTGCCACCTGGTACAGTGGGCAAGCCGATACAGCCGATGACGCGACGCCACAGCCTTACGGGAGTGCCAGCTACCCCAGCATCAAGGACTACGCTGACGAGGTGCTCAACCGGGTACATCAGCTGCGACTTGAACAGCTCGATAAGTAGGTGACACGCTCTCCGCTGCTTGCTTAGTCAGGGCTCAATGGTGTATTTCATGCACGACGCTTTGGTGCAGCTTAAAGACAGTGCCGGGCGAGCCGAACTGGGAAGATACTGACTGCTCGTCTATGGCGGCTGTTTTACTTCTTAGTTCTTTTGTACCATAGACCCATAACCAGTAGTATAGACACACCACGCTCTTGCTTTGTATTTGGAGGATTGCTGTCTGCATGGCGAAGGTCGTAGAGACACTACCGATGGCGATCGCTGCGCCCAAACCCTTTGTGAAATGGGTTGGCGGAAAGACGCAGCTTTTATCTGAGCTAGCAGAGAGAGTTCCTCATGACTTTGGCAGATACTATGAGCCTTTTGTAGGCGGCGGTGCCCTCTTTTTCCGTCTCCAGCCCGCTAGAGCTTGTCTGACTGATATAAACCCTGATTTGGTGAATCTCTATACAGTCATCCGCGATCAGGTGGAGGCACTGATTGAAGATCTAAGTCAGCACGTTTACGAAAAGGACTATTTCTACCAAGTTCGAGGTGTTGATCGCACGCCGGGATATGCAGCTTGGACGGATGTGCAACGAGCGAGCCGATTCATCTACTTGAATAAGACCTGCTACAACGGGCTCTACCGTGTGAATTCTAAAGGGCAGTTCAACGCTCCTTTTGGTCGCTATACTAGCCCGACTATCCTTGATGCCGAGAATTTATATGCCTGCCACAAAGCCCTTCAAAAGGCAGTGATCGAAGTCGCCGATTTCCACACTGTGAGGCGAAGGATAAGAGCAAATGACTTCGTTTATTTCGATCCACCGTATGCGCCGCTGAGTGCAACCTCAAAGTTCACTAGCTACACAAAGAACGGGTTTGATGTTGAGATGCAGTACGCGCTACGCGATCTTTGCCGTGCGCTCAATGAACGGTCAGTTCGGTTTATGCTGTCCAACTCGTCAGCGCCGCTTATCCTCGATCTCTACTCCGAATTCAATGTAGAGTTTGTCTACGCTACCCGGTCTATCAACAGCAAAGCTGGAAAGCGGGGAAAGATACCGGAAGTCGTTGTGACTAACTACGACTACTGAATGGAAGAAGGCAGGAGCGATGATCAGAACTCAGGGTGGCGCGGCGAATCATCAGGGCAATGTGCTTGAAAGGACAGTTATCCCCACCTTCGAGGCTCACGGCTTTGAGGTAGTTGCCTACAGTGCTTGGCTTAAGAATCCAGCTAGCTATGGAACAGAGCTGCTTTTGAAGCACGTTCCCTACACCAATATCTATGGAGCAAGGGGCTACACCGAGTTCTTAGCTAAGTCAACAAGGCTTGAACTTAACGTCCGGATTGAATGCAAGTGGCAGCAATCAAGTGGTTCAGTAGATGAGAAGTTTCCCTATCTATACCTCAACTGCATCGAAACGATGCCGGAGACGGACATCATCATTATCGCTGGTGGCGGTGGGATGCGACCCGGCGCACTCCCCTGGTTGAAAGAGGCCGTTCGGCAGAAGCGGTATGTGCTGCCAGACACGCCTGAGAAGAACGTCCAGGTCTTCTCTATTGATGAGTTCTTGCGATGGGCTAATAAGACGCTGAGATGACATCACATCGCAACCCGCGATCGCTTCCAACGGGGCTTCGCCATCGCCTTTTAGCAGACACATCTGAAGGCAATGGATAAATAGGCCCACTACAATAAAGCCAACGAAGAGGAGCTTCTTAACCACAAACAGAGGATTGCCATCCCACACTATATCAGCCCTGAGGAATATCTCAGCATTGAGCGTCATAGTTCAATTCGTCACGAATATCGGCGCGGCTTAGTCTATGCGATGGCAGGTGGAACGGATAATCACGACCGAATTGCGTTTAACTTGCTCAGGATAATTGACAACTCCTTTGGAGACGCTTCTGAATGTCGGTTCTATTCTGGCAATG
>JBAUIB010000269.1:0-2220 GCA_049680585.1 Phormidesmis sp. | reverse complement strand
CAGCAGCTTCTATCTCCGCATCAGAAAGCTGGGCGGGTAGATACTCTTCGAGAATTTTGAGTTCTTTTGCTTCCTTATCTGCCAAGTCATCGCGGCCTGCATCGGTAAACTGCTTGATGGAGTCACGGCGCTGCTTAGCTAGCTGCGTGAGTACGGCCATTTCTTCTTCTTCATTGAGTTGCTCGCGGCCTTTGCCACGAATCTCGCTTTCTTTTTCGAGAATGACCTTCTTGATGCCACGCACGGTTTCGAGGCGTAGCTTGTCTTTGGCTTTCATCGCCGTTTTGATTTCGTCAGAGATGCGATCTTTTAAACTCATGGTTTGACCTGTTCAGATTTGAAGTGTTGGGTGAATAAAAAATAAAGGAGGGCCTGCAACTGCGAGCCCTCCTCTCAAAGCCTAGCCAGCTTCTAGCACTTAATACTCAGGTACAGAAGGGTCAATCTCGCGACTCCAGGCTTGAATGCCACCTTTAACATTAGTCCCTTCAATCCCAGCTTCTTGGAGAATTGCCAGGGCCTTGGCAGAACGGCCACCCATTTTACAGTGAGCGACGAGCTTATGCCCGTTGAGCATTCCCTTCAGCTTGAGGACGCCATCTCCATTCTCGATTTCGCCTAACGGAATCAGCGTAGAGCCCGGAATCTTGGCGATTTCGTACTCGTTGGGATTGCGAACGTCTAGCAAGAAGAAGTCGTCTTGATTGCTGTCGAGCAGCTTTTTCAGCTCACCGACAGACATCTCATTCATCGCGGCCTGCTGCTTGGCCTCTTCTTCCGCAGCTTGAGGAATGCCGCAGAACTGTTCGTAATCGATCAGCTCCTCAATCACCGCGCGATGTTCTTCGGGGGGTTTGCGCAGCTTTAGCTCCCTAAAGCTCATCTCTAGTGAGTTGTACACCAGCAGTCTGCCGCTGAGCGTATTGCCCTTGCCCAAAATGATCTTGATGGTTTCAGTCGCCTGAATCACGCCAATCATGCCGGGAAGAATGCCCAAAACGCCGCCCTCTGCGCAAGAAGGTACCAATCCCGGCGGTGGGGGCTCGGGGTAGAGGTCGCGGTAGTTCGGTCCGCCTTCGTAGTTGAAGACGGTTGCTTGACCTTCGAAGCGGTAGATAGAGCCGTAGACGTTGGGCTTATCTAGCAAAACGCAGGCGTCGTTGACCAGATAGCGAGTCGGGAAGTTGTCGGTGCCGTCTACGACCAGATCGTAGGGGCGGAAAATGTCTAGGGCATTGTCAGAGGACAGCCGGACTTCGTGAAGATCGACTTGGCAGTAGGGATTGATTTCGAGAATGCGGTTTTTGGCAGATTCGATTTTGGGTTTGCCCACCCAAGAGGTGCCGTGAATCACCTGACGCTGGAGGTTGGAATGATCGACCACGTCAAAATCGACGATGCCGATACGGCCAATGCCAGCGGCGGCCAGATAGAGTAACAGCGGTGAGCCTAAGCCACCTGTGCCGACACAGCAGACGCTAGCGGCTTTGAGCTTTTTTTGACCTTCCAGACCGACTTCAGGAAGGATTAGGTGACGAGAGTAGCGTTCGTACTCTGCTTTGTTGAGTTGGATTTCATCCAGGTTTGGATTCAGCATGGTGTTTGAAAGGGTTGAATGGCCGGTAGATTATCCGGTGTCAGAAAGAGCAATGGGTGGCGAGTAAAAGCAACTGAGCGTTTAGCCAACTGAGTAGATCAGTTGTTGGGCGAAAGAGATATTTTTAAGCCGAAACCGGCATTCGATCCTTTGCAGATGATGGCGACACTTTCATAGCCTCAGGCTGAAACTGATGATCTGAGTCTAGCGCCCAGTTTTTAATATCGACGGCTTTACCACGCTTGACCGACACAATTATATAGGCGTATTCGGGCCAGGCTAGGGCGCGATCGCACTCAGAAGGCTCAGCTACATGGTCTGGATGAGAGTGATAGACCCCCACAATCGTCAGCCCTTGATCCCGCGCTTGCCGCTGTACTTGCAGCATGTCTTTGGGATCTATATAGTATCGGCGCTGCTTGGTCTGTGGTGACTCGGTGGGGTTGTCTGCTGGTGTTTTAGATTCGAGCGTTTCAGATTCGAGTGTTTCAGATTTGGGCGCGATCGCATCCGGCGTCCAGTGGTTGTCCAACGCCACTAGCTCAACTATCGACTTGTAGGAGACGCCCTCCTGACTTTTGATTTTGCCCACCATCAAACCACAGCACTCCTCGGGATAAACC
>JBAUIB010000268.1:0-4448 GCA_049680585.1 Phormidesmis sp. | reverse complement strand
GAATATGATTGCTTCTGAAAAAGATCTAACTGGAATTATCTGAGGGTGCTAGAAATCACTTATATAAGTCTGATAGCAGCGTTATTAGCCTCGTCTTAAAGTAATTTTTAGTGTCTACTTTTATGGCTCATCAACTGGAGAATAGCTTAGGAATCAGTGGCTGATCGCACGAGATGGTAGCGCACAGCACTCGATTTAACCTGCCATGCGATCGCACTGTAAGCCAAAATCCAGTCACAATGTCCTATCACAATTGAAGCTAAGTCAAGCACTGCAAGGGTTACACGCTGAATGGCCCCTTACGCCTTCGCTATTTGTCTTGGTAGTACACTCTAAAAGCCTTGCCACGTGGTCATTACAGCCCGATGTGAGCGGAATTATACGTATCTCGGACAGGGGTCTTCCTAGGAATCTATGCGTGTATCTTTGTGAGACCAATAAGTATCATATTGAGTCTCAATTTTGTATTTTTAAGTCTTATTTTAGTACCAGCTTAAAGGATCAGCGGGGGCGTTTCGACAGAAACCTACGCTTACGTTTAAAAGTCTTAAATGTAGCGGTTTGCCCTGTAAGGCAATTAATCCCTGACTTTTGGGACTTTCAAAAGGCTATTCAACGAGAAAACGATGATTTCAGAGCACCACCAAACAGCAACCGACATTCCGCCCTTTCAACTGTCACAATCAGAATAAACTCAGCCTCAACATAACAAGTCGTACTCTTGAGCGGCAGAACCGAGGAAACGCAGTATTTTGCGATGATTTTCGTTGAGGTTGAGCACCTGCTGTTGTCCATTGAGGACAACTAAGTGAACCGCCATAAAGGACTGAAATACCCAGCGTAGTGTGGGCGTTTGTGTTGGCTTGCCAAGCTGGTTGGGAATAGTTTCCTTCGCTGTGTTCAGCGCTTGTCGCAGTTGTCGTTGGCCGAGGTTGTAGACCAACAAACACAGAGCCATCACCATGGCCAGAGCCATGATGCGCTCGGGCGATTTAAGAAAGACACTGGCAGCGAAAAATAAAGGGTCTTTGAGAAATCGAAACCCTCGTTCGACGCCTTGCTGTGCTTTGTATTCAGTGAGGATATCGTCAGCACTGAGCTTGAGGTCATCCCCTGTCTGGCTGTAAGCTTCACCCATCTCAGACACTGATGAGGTGAGCACATTGGTGGCCAGGATGAATCGTCCAGCTCGACGCTGATGACGTTCAATCACCTCTGTGTCAAGCGTCAAGGTGGCCTGGATATGATAATTGAGATGAGTGGGGATGGCTGTTTTTGCCGGGCGTCCAGGCGTGTCGTACTGCGGTTTTTCGACAATAACAACCTGAGTGAGGCAATGCTGTTTCAACGTTTTCTCAAATCTATATAGGGCTTGCTGGGCATCGACTTCACAGGCAAAAGGCTGACGGCTGAGCTTGTCTAGTTGGGTTTGAGCGCGCCGCGTGGCTTTCTCTAACCGTTTCTCCAATGCCTTTAAGTCAGAGCCCCTCTTTGTAAACAACACGCGTGAAACACAGAAGTTTGAAGATGACTTTTCTGATGGCAGAAAGTTTCTAGGGTGGATTTTCGTAGAAGGCGATCGCAGTTAATTCTGTGATCCAATCAAAACATCCGAAAAAACTCTCTTAGATCATAAAGATCGGGTGAGTTATTCTCCAATTAAGCAATCCGCCAAGGGAAAAGGCGCTATTGCCTTTGCGACTTTACTGAACGTTGATGATCGTATACCCCTATGTGTTGAGACCGGTAGGGACTCAATAGTCAGTACTAAACGCATTCGCATGTTGGCTGTAAAGCCAGCCTGTTTCAAAAAAGTCGTAGATAAAATTAGGAGTATTAGTTCATTGAAAAAAGTTCTTATTATTTTGTCGGAATGGGGCTTTTGGGGTGAAGAACTCATTGGCCCTTTAGAAACGTTTGACAAAGCTGGCTACGAAATAACCTTTGCCACACCCAATGGTAAGCACCCAGTTGCTTTACCACCTAGTGCAGCGTCAAAGCTTAATTTGAGGGTAGATGGAAGTCAGTTTATGTCTCGCATCTACCCCTGTTAAGGTGAACGTTTGTTCTTCTTTTCCTTCAACAGCCTAGCAGTAGAAACATGAGGATGCTTCGGGTCAAACTTGGCTTTCTGCTTGGGTTTCTTTGGACCTCTGGGCGAAGACTTGAATCGCTTGAGGTCAATGGCCGCCGCCCAATCTTTCAACGCGAGCGCAAAGGGTTCAACAGGCATCAGAGCAAAGGATTGCCAACTGGGTGCTGGCAAAGCAATCATCATGCCGCGAAAGGTGCCCTGAACTTCTTCAACTAAGTAGAAATCGGAGAGGCCCGCTTCAATTTTACCAACGCCGTGCACTGCTTTGAGAGCGGCTTTGACGGTTGATAGCAGGTTAAAGGCGACCACTGCCATACAAAAGACGAATAAAGCGGCTCTGGGATAGCCCAACGACTTCAGCTCACAGGAGAAGACATCGGTGACGACTTGAAACATCTTTTCTACCGTCCACCGCTCCAAGTAGAGTTCGCTGACTTTAGCCGCATCGGCCACAGCGACAGGCAAGTTGGTGAAGATCGCCACTTCGCTATCGCCATGACGAGTTGGCTGAGAGAGCTTGACGACAACACGGCGGCACCTCAGACACTCTCCTTCATACGTCACGCTTACGGGCTGCTCGAAGATTTCGCCCGAGGACGACGAAGCCACTGCCGTGAGTGGCGCTAGTGCTTCATAGGGCAGGTTTTGATGCGCACGGATAATGAAGAAGGCTTGGCGGCGACCAATCTCAATGAGTGTCTCACGGGTGCAAAAGTTGCGGTCTGCTATCCACACCTCATCAGCACTGACCGTTGCCAACATCTCAGGCAACAACGACCGCTCCTGAGCATGCGCATCTTCGCAGGGAAAAATATCGCTGACTAGCATCTGTTCCGGGTCAAGTACCGCTATTGATTGGCCGGGTAGTGGCCCTGAGCGTGTGGTTCGCAAAGGGGCTAGCCGATGCTCTGTGGCACCCAAATGATTGCCATCGGCTAGCCGAATCCGATACCCCGGTAGTTGCCGCCCTTCACAGAACCCCAGCGCTTTGACCACAGGCGATAGCTCTCGGTGAGAGTAGCGCAATAACGCCTGAGAAATTGGCGGCTCTAGGCCGTTGAGTTTGCTGTACAGGGCTGGTTTTGATACACCGATTTGCTTCTCTAACGCTTTGTATGCCGCATTCACCGATGGATGGATCCCGCTCACCACCAAACTCATTAGGCCGACAACGCTGGAAAACGACAGCGCTTTCGTATATTGCTTCTCTGCCGTTTCCTCGAACAACTCATCCAGATTCTCGTCTGAAAAGATCCGCTCCATCGTGGCCCGAACCATCACGCTCACCGGACTCGCTTCTACAAATTGCTCAAAAATAGCGTTGATCACTGACCGGCACCACCTGCTAATGCCAAGCGTCTAGGCCATAACCCTTGCTATTGCTCGGCTGTACTCATCTTCAGTTTATCGACGATAGTACAAACAGTCACCTTAACAGGGGTAGTTATCAGAGGCTATTTCCTTAGCTCAAGGATTTCTCGAAGTAGTGCGACAAAAATTGCCTAAGCAGCTCGATGATTGGCTGCAGAATGCGATGAACAGCTCTATCAGGGCATTTCAGACCTTTGCCAAAGGCTTGATAGAGGATTACGATGCGGTCAAGGCAGGCGTCACGCTGGAAGTCAGCAATGGACAAGTGGAAGGACAGAACAATCGACTAAAGATGCTCAAGCGACAAATGTTTGGGCGGGCAGGACTCGACCTGTTAGCCAAGCGATTCATCCTGAGCTGACGGCAGCTTCAGTCACTTTCCTGCGCTTCACCAAAAATTAGGAAGAGCCCGAAGTGAACGTCATTTTGCATTGAGCACCCTGCCCCTCGTTTGGCCTAAATTTGGGTACTTAAAGCAGGCAAAAACACTGTTAGAACTGAGCGTAGTTTTTAGAAGCCTATCGCAGGCTACCAGCGCTTTCTCAAAAAACTTCCGACACTATTGACTCATTCATCGGTTTTTGACTCGCCACGGCAGCCTTCAACATTGGCCCGACAACAGTTTTCGGTCAAGAATGCCATAAGGTCTTCGAGGCCAGTAGCGCTACAGCGGTGATGACCTGACGGTCGCGGCGCGACGATTGCAGCAGGCCAGCACGTTCCATCTGCGCCAGATGTCGGGACAAGGTCGAGACGTTGACACCGAGCACCCTCGCAATTTCGGGGGATGGTTAAAAACAGGGTGACACTTTGGTGCGATCAGCTCGTCTAAAACTGGGTTGTCATCTTCGCCTGTGATCGCCATCATGAGTCCAGCCTTATCCGTCGCCGCCAGCCTATCTCCCGATGTTCGTAAAGCAATAGGTATTGAGGCGATCGCACGTACCGTTCCCATCAGTCATTTAGCGGATCAGCATCAGGT
>JBAUIB010000267.1:0-19388 GCA_049680585.1 Phormidesmis sp. | reverse complement strand
ACTGCTTAGAGGCTTCAACGACGATATCGATCAATGGCTTCTCCTCTGAAGTCACACTTCTGACTGGAAATAGACAGCTACTTTTGAGATTGTGTATCTCGAAATCTTTTGATGAGTGTCTTCTCGCAAAAACCGTAAGTCAGACTCATCTATTCCGCTGACACCAAAATCACAAACTCTCAAATATGGATGTTTGGTTTTTGTCTCAGAGTATTTTTCTCCTCTAGGAAGACGCTTCCCACCTTTCGCAAATACTAATTCTCCAAGTTGACAGACTGGATAAATTGAATTCATCTCAACATCCCCTCTAACTCATCCAAATCCACGCGAATCTTACCCTCAAGCCCTCGCAGCTTCCTCAAACCCACCCTCTTCACTTACCACCTCTCAAAACCCGCGCCGCCGTCAGCCCTTCCTCTACCTTCAACGCTGTCAACAACCCAGACTCAACAACCGCATCCCCCTCAAACACCGCCGTCTCATACAGCCCTTCCACCAAACTAAACACCGTCACCTTCTGCGCAACCGGATCAACAATCCAATACTCCTCAATTCCCCGCGCCTCATACTGCGATTTTTTATACCGATAGTCGCGATCAATATTCTTCTTTCCCGGCGATACCACCTCCACCACCAACCTCGGCGGTGGCATCTCCAACATCACCGTCGCCCGAGTCGCCCCCTCTAGCGCAGCTACTAGCTCCTCCGACAGCACCGTCAGATCCGGCACCCGCACGGTCGCCCGCAATCCGCTCACGGCCACTTCCACCTTTGTATGCAAACACTCAGGTAGAATCCCTATCTGCGAAAAATATATAAGCAAAAACGATGCAATTCGATTGTTTAAATAGCTCTCCGGTGCCGTCGCAATCCGCTCCCCATTCTCCAGCTCGTAAACCGTATCCGTCTCATCCTCATAAGAGAGAAATTCCTTCAAACTCATTCGAGCAGTTGTCACAACCATCGCGTTCATACCTCATAAACGAATCTCAACTAAAAACGCCTATCTCAGCATCTCTTCCAGCTCATCTAGATCCTCTCTAATCTTATCCTCAAGCTCTCGCAGCTTTGTCAAAATCACCTTCGGCGGCTCATACACCACCTCCTCATACTCAATCTCCTTATACCGATTAATCGAAAGATCGTAACCATTCCCCGCAATTTCCTCGCGCGGCACAAAAAACGCCTTCCCCTTCCGATCCGTATCCTGCTCTACATCGCGCCCCTGCCACCGCTGCAAAATATCTGGAATATCATTCTCCGCCACCGGCTGCCGCTTATCATCCAGGCTCAGCCCATCGCTGACCATGTCATAAAACCAAACAAAATCCGTCCCTTTCTCCTTCACCCCCACCTTCGTAAACATCAAAATCGCCGTACTCACTCCCGCATACGGCTTGAACACCCCCGACGGCATCGAAATCACCCCGTCTAGCTTGTGCTCTTCTACCAGCACCTTGCGAACTCCCTTATGCGCCTTCGATGAGCCAAACAGCACTCCATCTGGCACAATCACTGCTCCCTTACCGCCCGTCTTCAGCAGCCGCAAAAACAGCGCCAAAAACAACAGCTCCGTCTTCGTCGTCTTGACAATTTTGGTCAAATCTTTTGCGATCGTGGATTTTTCCACCGATCCTTTAAAGGGCGGATTCGCCAAAATCATCGTAAAGCGCTCTGTCACGCCGCCATGATCTTCTGACAGCGAATCTCTCGCCTCAATCATCGGCTGCTCGATGCCGTGCAGCATCAGGTTCATACTGCCAATGCGCAGCATCGTCGCATCAAAATCGAACCCGTGAAACATCTCACTGTTGTAATGCTCCCGATTCCCCGGCGCATTCAAAACCAAACCGCCCGCGCCATCTTTTAGCTCGCGCACATACTCCGAAGCCGCCACCAAAAAGCCCGCCGTTCCACAGGCCGGATCGCACACTACATCGCGTGGACCCGGTGCCATCAGCCCCACCATCAAGTTAATAATGTGGCGCGGCGTGCGAAACTGCCCATTCGTCCCCGCATCGCCTAACTTAGAGAGCATATACTCGTACAGATCGCCCTTCGTATCGCGACCTTCCATCGGAATCTGCTCAATCTGCTCGATCACCGTTGACAGCAAAGCCGGAGAGGCGATCAAAAACACCGCATCGCGCATGTGCTTGGCATAGGTGCTGCCCTCTGTTTCGCTGCCCATCTCCTTAATAAAAGGAAACGCCTGATCCCGCACAATTTTGAGCTGCGCTTCGGCATCGTCCAAGTTCTTAAAGTGCGACCAGCGAATGGTTTGCTCCTCCGGGCCAAAGGTCGGATCTTTTACCTTGCGCCCTAGCCTTTGCGCCTTTTTCTCCTTCGTTAGCTCTAAATCGTCCAGCCGCTTAATAAACAGCAGATACGAAATCTGCTCGATCACTGACAAGGGATTACTGATGCCGTTATTCCAAAACGTCGTCCACAGCTTATCGATCTTCGACCTCAGATCCCCTGTAATCACCCGTTAAACCCCGTAAATTGAACCGTATTTTTGGCGCGGTCTTCACCCTAATGCATCCGCTTGCAAACAGGCTTAGGGTACTGACTTGTTTTAAGAATTTTTGATGATACACGAGCATAATGCCCGTCACAGCTTTGCGATCGCCCCCTCATTCTTTGCTGTGACCATTCCGACCCTTCTCTCAAGCAGCAAAACCATTGATCACAGCAGTGAAACCTTTTCTCGCAGGGATGCAACCTTCGTTCGCAGCGGTGCGACCTTTATGTGCAAGGGTGAAACCTTCGTTCGCAGAGATGCAACCTTTGTTTGCAGGGATGCAACCTTTATGTGCAAGGGCGAAACCTTTCCTCGCAGCAGTGCGACCTTTGTTTGCAGGGATGCAACCTTCGTTCGCAGCGGCAAAACCTTTTGAACGCGATCATGATCGCTTCCTCGCTCGATCCAAACCTTTTGTGTCATAGAGAAAACCATTGGTTTGCGGGTGCAATGCTTTGGAAACACGGCGCAATGCTTTGGAAGTAGGGCGTAATGCTTTTGTCAGGCGGCGCGATTCCCTTGGAAGGCTTCGCCATCGCTTCCTCACGCAGCCCAATTCCTGCCTGCCACCGACAAAACCCACCTACCTAAGATGCAAACCAACGCTCAAACCGAAGTAACCAAAGCAATGCATCTGCCGATAGACCAACTGGCCCCCCATCAAAGCTATCGAATAGCTTGACTGAAAAAAGAAATCAGCTTATCTTCAGCTCTAGGCTGTGATGCCTATCGCAGTCGGCTCCAAGTTTTAGTGAGACTCACTGACGACTACCGCGTCAATCTCCACGAGCTGATCCTCATATCCTAGGAGTGCGACGCCCAGCAGTGTAGCTGGCGGTACATCGCTGTCGAACCATTCTGTAACGGCCTGCCATGCGCTTGTCAGGGCTTGGCGATCGCCCACAACATAGATCGTTAGCTGCCGGATGTCATCCTCTCTAAATCCGTACTGTGTGATTAACGTCCGGAGATTTTCGAGACACCGGGTTGCCTGAGTATGCGGGTCGTGAGTACCGACGATTTGAGCATTGGCGTTATGAGGTACCTGACCCGCTACGAACAGCTGCGAACCCACCTGTTGCGCATATCGATAGTTGGCCGTCTGTGCTAGACCGGCTTCCATTTCACGTTCGTTCATGTTCATGTGATCTGTTTCATATGATCTATGCGTATGGGCTAGGGGTGGGGCTCGCTCCAGTCAGCACCCAGTTCCCGATCTCTTGTAGTTTATAGTCCAGCGGATCGTGGAGGCTGAGGGTGCGCAAGTCTCGCCAGTGGCGATCAAAGCCATAGATAGCAGCGGTAGAGCGTGCGCCCATAAGTTCAAACATGCGATTGGTGATGGCAAGTCCGGTGTCGGTCGCGAGAGCTTTGGCAGTAGCAGCAGCGATCGCAACTTCTCCTCTCTCCTCATGGCTCAGCGCATTCCCCTTCTCCCACGCCTGCTGCGCCTGCCGGGTCACTTTGTCTGCTAGCGCCTGCGCGCCCTGAAGCTCGGCCCACAGCTGACCATAGTGCCGCTGCAAATACGGATCTTTGACCGCACTCTCAACCCCAGATGTGAGCCAGGGCCGCGTCTGAGTGTGGGTATAGTCCATCGCCGACTCGAAAGCGCCTTCGGCAATACCGAGAAAAATATGGGACAAGAGAATCAGGCCGAAAATTCCCAGGAAGGTGGCCGCTGCGCCGTTGGGATTTGCCGGTGGGCCTAAAATCTCCTCAGCCGTTACCCATACATTCTCAAAGGTGAAGCTACCGCTGGCGGTGCGGCGCTGCCCCATGACATGCCAATCGTGATTGTAGGTGAGGCCAGCGCGATCGCCCGGCAAGACAAATAGTATAGGAATGGGATTATCAGGCGCTAGGGCTGTGCAGATAATCCGGTCAGCCACAGCGGCCCCAGTGCAAAACGTTTTCGTCCCGTTTACCCGATAGCGATCGCCCTCGGGCTCAATCGTGAGGCGGGTATCGCGAATGTTGATGGCGTTGGCCCAAAAGAGATTATGCTGGGCCGTTTCCTGGTAGAAGTGTTTGGCCTGATCAGGCGTCCCCGACAGCGTTGGCGTCACGCTCAAAACTAGATGGTAAGCGTAGAGCTGTGCGGTAGCGCTGTCGCTCTTTGCCAAGGTTTTGATCACAGACATCGCTTCTATCCAGCTCGCGCCGCCGCCGCCATAGGCACCGGGAACGACGAGCGGTAGCAATCCAGCCTCTCGGAGGAGGCGAACTTCGTATTCTGGTGTGCCGCCTTTGCGATCACGCGCTTGTGCTGTTTTTTTCAGTTCTGCTGCAACTGCTGCTGCAACCGGTCTAGCATCGGCAATGCGGTGGTTTAATATTGTTACACTCATGGGTAAAAGTCTCCTATTGTTTGGCTAATGACTTGTTGTTTGACTGATTACTTGCGAATAAGGTAATAGTTGTTCTGAAAATCATGCTCTAGCTGCTTCACATCGATGCGGGTAAATCCTGCCGCCTTTATCATCTCGACCGCTAGCTCTTCTCCCCACATTGCGCCCAAGCCTGGTCCACCAGCGGCTAAAGAAACGGCTGTGCAGTGATTGCAGGAAATGGTATAGAGCAGTGGAGCGACGGGCAGATCGATATTTTTCTCAAGATGAACAGACGCACGAATGTCTTGCATGAGGTAGAGTCCGCCTGGTTTTAAGGCCCGATAGATATTTTGCAGAACAACCTCAGGTTGAGCCTGGTCGTGGATCGCGTCGAAGGTGAAAATGAGGTCATAGCGATCGCGCTCAGCAATCTGCGCCGCGTCTTGGCGGTGAAAAGTAATGTTGTTTAGTCCCAACCGCTGGACTTCGGCCTTTGCCCAGTCAATCGTCTCGCTAGACAGGTCATACCCAACAAAGTGACTGTTTGGAAATAGCGAGGCGAGCGTTTGCAAGGCTTGCCCTCGACCACAGCCAATATCCGCTACCGTAATTCCCCGAGTGAGTCGTTCTTTCAATCCAGGGACCGCTGGTAAGATAGCAGTTTCTAAAGCTGCTACCGCAGTTTGGGCACTGTCCTCAGCCATGACTTCATGGAAGCGGTGATAGGCCGAATATGGAACGCCGCCACCGTGGTAGAAACAATCGACAATAGCATCTTCAACCGCGCCCACTAGGGGAATAAACTGCATCGTCGCAGCAATGTTATTTGGGCTAGTATTACGCGTCAAAAACGCGGCATGTTCAGCCGGGAGAGTGTAGCATCGGCTAGCACTGTCGTAGTTAACAATGCGACCAGTCACCATTGCCCCCAGCCACTCGCGGACGTAGCGCTCGTTTAGGCCCGCTGCCGCTGCAATTTGATCGCTCGTAGAAGCCCTGAGCGTTGCCATCGTATCTAGCAAGCCAGTTCGGTGACCAATAGAGAGCATGCTGGCTAAAGCGCCACTGTTGAGGATGCCGAGCAGGCGATCCGCAAAAGCGTCTGCTGCCTGTTGGTCTAGAGCTTGAGGTGTTAAAGCGCGATCTGTTGAGGATAGAGTATTCGTTGTAGCCATAATGATGAACTCCTGTAAAAAATGAAGAAGTGAACAGGTCATAATTCAACATTAGATAGGCGAGCGTTTCCTATCCGTTCCTCAGGCGTTCCCTGTCTATTCTTCAAGCTTTCTCGCCAGTGATAGGCCGAACTAAAACAGTTTCCCGCTATATTCCCGATTCGTCTCTAAGGTTGACAATCAAAGGGGCGCTAACGCATGCACCGCTGATTCCCTAAGCTGATTGAACGACAAGGAACAATATCATGAGTACGCTTACGAACATGCCCCAGTCTGTTGAACAGGCTAAATCTGCACCCTTAGAAACCTGTTTTCACAACGATATTCTGACGATTACGTTAAATCGCCCTCGGGTTTTGAATGCGATTGACTTAGAGATGGCTGAGCAGCTGATGCACTGTCTTCTCAACGCCGCGAAGACCCCTTCTATTCGAGCGATTGTCTTAACAGGCGCAGGCCGCGCTTTTTGCTCAGGCGGCGATCTGAAGTTTGCTTATCAGGCCAACCCAGAGGTGCCAGGCGATTCTTTTCTAGCACTGACTGCAATATTGCATGCATGTATTGAAGAAATTCGTGAAATGTCTAAGCCTGTGATCGCTGCAATTAATGGCCCTGCTGCAGGTGCAGGGTTCTTTTTGGCACTGGCTTGTGACTTGCGGATAATGGCACAAAGCGCCTACCTCAAGCAGTCAAATACATCCTATGGGCTCTCGATGCCTGCGGGTGGAACGTTTACACTGCCGCGCTTGGTTGGTCTTGCTCGCGCGCTAGAAATTGCGATGTTTGATGAGCCGATTTCATCGACCCAAGCCCATACACTAGGGCTGGTCAATCGAGTGGTAGGAGATGATTGTCTGCTAGCAGACGCGCAACAGTTTGCAGCAAGAGCTGCTCGCATGCCGATTGAAACCTTGGGCCGGGTAAAGCGACTGATGAATGACTCTTTTGACAGTACGCTGTCTGAGCAGCTCGCTGCAGAACGACAGACCATTGCCAAAACCGCAAATGCTGCTGAAGGGAGAGAAGGCGTTACAGCCTTTTTGCAAAAGCGCCAGCCCCAATATCTATCACCAGTCGAACTGTGAAGGACCGCGACGTTATGTATGGAGATGTATGGAGGCGTGAGATTTAGCTTTATGCCAGCTAGTCTATATGCCTACATGATCGGTGCAAATGTATGCAGGTAGAGCATCAATCAAACTAGCTGACCAGATGTGGTTGTAGGGAACGTTGCCTTTTCGGTAGGCGGCGCGAACCGTTTCGGCGTCGGTAGCTTCGAGTTCACAAATGCTGCGGGTGCGATCGCGCGACAAATAGGTCCGCTTCCAGACAACATTGCGTTCTGTCAGGCAGGGAAGAGAGCGATCTACCAGTTCATCCCAGAGGATTTGGTCGATGGGCGGATCGTAAATGGTTTCCACAACAACTATGGCCATAGAACGCGCTCAGAGCAGCATGTACTTACACGGATGATACCTCAGAGGCGGTAGCTTTTTCCTCTCCAACTTTTTTCCGTCCAATTTTCTTCTCTCTAGTTTTTTCCCCTTTGGCCATCGCCGCTTTAGCCTGAGTGATTAAAGCTTGAGTGCGAGCACTGAATTGGGCTGGCTGCTCGGACGATATGGCTTGCCAGTGGGATCGTATGGTCTCTTCATTATCTGTTGTCAGTCCGCAGAGCAGGCAAAGTGCCTCAGCAATGGCGATATCGTTGGGATGATCAACCGTGTAGGCGGACTGACGAGCTACTCTCGCAAAGGTCGTGGCATTTTCTACCTCGCCGCGTGTGAGGGCAGTCTCAGCGGCATGGCTAGCAACAAAGATAACTTTTCGTTGGGCATCTAGCTGATCGAGATGTTTGAGGGCTTCTACAACTGACTGGGCGCTCTGCGCGGGATGGGGAGCTGCGGCGTAGGCTTGGAGTGTGATCAGCGCTTGGGCAAAGGCGGCCTCGCTGCCTGGCGGCAGCTGAGGAGACAATTTGAGGAGCGCTTGAGCATAGTCCTGTCGGGGCTGATGCTGATCCCAAGCTGTCAGCGCTAGGTAGAACAGGCAACAACCGGCTTGCAGATGATCTTGCTTATTTTTAGAGAGCTGAAGCGCTTGCTGTAAGTGACGGTGGGCCAAGTCATAATCACCGCGATAGCGATAGACGCAGCCTAGGCCCAGATCGATATCGATCAGAGATAAGCCCAGACGATTCGCCAAAGGCTGGGCTTCTAGCAATAGCGCTTCAGCCCGTTCCATATCTCGTTCAATCGCAGCTAGACAGCTACCATTGGTGGCCAGTGTTTCTGCCTGCAAGCGAGGATCTGTGAAGACAATGTCTAAAGACTTCAAGCACTGTTGGTGAGCATCGCTAATTTTATCTTGGCTATAGCTTAAATAGGCCAATGCCTGCTGGGCTATCACTTCCGCCTCTGTAAGCGCTAGCCCTGTCATCTGCGCGAGCAACTGTTGAAGATGTTGGTTTACCGCTTCGGCTTCTGCGCTAGAAACGCCTGCAAAAACGCGTGATCGCCATAGCTGGGCTGAATACAAGAGGCGATCGCGACTCGGCAGATACTGACAATGATCCAGACCGCGAGCAACTAGTTGAATCGCTTCTTCATAAGCAAATAGCCGTAAGCTTCGTGCCGCCGCCGCTGTATAAGCCTGGGCTGCAAGCGCGTGTTTCCCGGCGAGTCCGGCGTGATAGGCCACCTGAGAGGCCAAATCATCGTCCACCGTCTGAGCGTTTAAAGTGGCTGCTAACTCTCCGTGAACGATCCGGCGTCGGGGCGCAGAAAGCTGTGAGTAAGCCACCTGCCGAACCAAATCATGAACAAAGTCATAGTGGCTATGCTCATCCTCATGGACTGAGGGGGCTGGCCGAACAAGTTGCTGTTGCTCAAGCTGTTCTATCGCCGTTAGAAATTGCATGGGCGGATAGCTCGCGGCCAAAGCTAAAATCTCTGGATTAAAGCGCCGACCGAGAGCCGCCGCCCAGGGCAACAGATCGCGCGCGGCTCTATCTAAGCGCCGGAGGCGATCTTCAATCAGCCCCGATAAACTGTTGCCCTCAGCGCTAGCGGGTAGGCGATTGGCTCGGGCTGCTTCGATTGCAAACAGGGGGTTACCGCCACTGCTGGCATAGAGCTGCTCAAGGTTTGGTAAGCGGGAGCGTACATCTGCCTGCCGCGATTTGACTAATGCCAACACAGATTCAGCTGATAAAGGAGGAACGGCAATTTCCTGCAGGCGTTGGGCTCGCCGCAGTGACTGGACTAGCTTGAGCGCCGCTGCGTTCTCTTGTAGTTCAGGGGAGCGGGCCGCGCAGGCAATGCGTAACGAACTCTGTCCTAGCAACCGAAACACGTAGTGTAAAAGCGTTGTTGAAGAGTCATCTAGCCATTGAATATCGTCAAACAACAGCAGTAAGGGTTGTTCTATGCTAATTTTTTCGCTCAAGCCGCGCACGACCCTATCGAGCAGCTGGCCGCGATCGCGCAGTGTCTCTTTAAGCAAATCGCGCTGCGTCTGCGTTGAAGCCTCACTTGACCAATCCGCAGGGGCCGCCTGCAGCAAATCTATCCAAACCCCGTAGGCGCGCAGCTGTTCGGCAGCGAAGGCTCGTCCCCAGCAAGGTTGCCACTGGTGCTGAACGGCTGTCTCAGCTAGGGCCTCTAGCAGTCGGGTTTTGCCGATACCGGGCTCTCCCGTCAGCAGTAGCAGGGGCGCGGTGCTGCTCTCTGGCGAGAAAAGCCACTCCTCTAAAGACTGAAAAAGCGCCTCGCGACCAATCAGCACGGGTGAAGAAGACGTCGCTAAGGACGAAGGGGTGAGCAAAAGGGGCGGCGGCGCTGAGCGTGAGGGTGGCTCCGAGATGGGTTGAGTTGGCTTGAGTGTCTCTGCAGGCGTTTCGACAGAGACTGACTCCTCAGCTCTCAGTAGCTGCTGATAGAGAGTCGTGGTGGTTTGGCCAGGGCTCACCCCGAGCTCGGACTGTAGCGCGCTCATGCACTGGTGATAAAGCCGCAAAGCCGTCGCGCGATCGCCCGCTTCTGCAGACAGCGCCATCAGGCTGTGGGTTGCCCCTTCATCGAGCGGATTCGCTTGCAGCCACCGCTGCCCAAAGGTAATGGCCTTAGCCGTTTCACCGGACGCTTGCAGCATTTGGGTAAGTTGACTCAGGGCGCGCACGTAGCTTTGCTGAATTCGCACTTGCTCGGGATACATCCACGCTGCATCGCAGTCTGGCCAAAGCTCTCCTTGGCAGGCGCTGAGCGCCGTTTCCAGCGCCAGAACAGCGGCCTTCCCCTGAGACTTTTCAGCCTCGGCCAAGGCGGTTTCAAAGCGCTCGATGTCTACATCGCAGGGAACTTGAGGCTGCCAGTGTAGTGTTTTGGCGGTGACAGCAAGTAGTTGATCAACAGGGGAAGCAGCCTGCCGCAGATGGTAGAGTTCCTTGCGCAGGTTTGTGAGTGCCTGAGCGGTCTGGGTTTCTGGCCAAAGCGCTTCGGCAACGCGGCGACGGGGCTGGGGCGCTTGATGATGCAGAATCAAATAGGCCAGTAGTTGTTGCGATCGCCCGCGCAGCGCTGTGATCGTCTCGCCACGATCAACCACCCGAAAATCACCAAACAAATAAATTTGCATCAGAGACCTGACGCGAGACCTCAAGCGCCATTGTAAACGCTTCTATTCTCGCAGCGTTCTTTAAGCGCCTGATTGTAGTCAAGATAGCCTTGATGGCTGACGACATAGACGCCTCGCCAAGCCAAAAAAGGAATCAGCAGCCCAGAGTTTTCATGAATTTGGATAAACCGCGTTTGGCCGTCGCTCACAGCTTCAAAAACAAACGTGTGACGAACGCCAAAGAGAAAAGGTGCGCCAAAATGACCCTGCCAAACAAAGGTATGAGGCCGGTCGATAGACAAAAACTTGGCCTTCAGCCAATGCTGAGAAAACTGGCCGAGATCTTCTAAGAATCGAATCTTCTTGCCAGTGGCAAATTCCGCGTGAGCTTCCCGCACAAAGGGATTCCACTGTGAGTAGGATTCAAAATCAGTCACCTCTTCCCAAACTAACTGCCTGGGCGCATTAATCACACTCTCGACCGTCCAGCCGCTCATAAGAGACATCCGGCGGCGAAGGGTTGAGCGAGTAGCGCTGGGAGAGTTCATTTGACTATGCTGTGGGTGTTTGAACGCTGTTCAGCGTTTGATTGCACGTCTGGCTAGACTGGGCCAAATAAATGCCCATTAGGATGATCGTAAAGCCTATCCAGGTAGCCGGACTCAGTTTCTCCATAAAAATAAACCAGGCTAGAACGGCGCTGACAATCGGCTCTAGCAGTAAGAACAAAGCAACAAAACTAGACGACAAGGTATCGAGGCAGTCGGCTAGTAATCGCTGGCCGAACCCTTCGCTAATCAGCCCTAAGCCCAATACGGCCAGGATAGCGACGGTTGTCTGTGGAAAGAGCTGCCGTTCTGTGAACAATACGACTGGCAACAGCATCGCACTGCCAATCACACAGCGCCAGAGCAAAATGGTCGTCGCTGAAAACCAGTTGCGCAGTTGTTCTACCAGTAAAAAGTAAATGCCTAAAAACGCAGCCGATAGCAGCGCATACAGATCGCCTAGCAAGAATCCATCAGCGCCATGAATATCTTCTAATCCTAGCGCGATCGCACCTACCAAGGCGATCGCCATCCCAATCAAGAACCGTCTATCAAAGCGCTTTTTCCACAAAAGCCAACTGCCCAAACTGGTAAACAGCGGTGTCAGGTTATTGAGCAGCATGCACTTGGCGATGGTTGTGTACTGCAATGACATTGCCCAGAGCACGAGAGAAATCATCGAGCTAATCCCTACGCCCGTAAGCAATAGCCCCCGACGCAGCGTCAATGGCTCTGACGTCTCAACCTCAGCATCTGGCGAGAACCGTTGTTTTCCCCAATGCAGCGAGCCAAAGCACAATACGAAAATTGCGAAGCGGTTAAAGACCGTCGCATTGGCCCCTAGCTCAGTCTCGCTAAAGCGAATAAAAATTGGGGCAAAGGAGATTGAAATCAGGGCGATGCTCAGCGTTAAGAGCGCCGCTAGACGAGGCTGGTTTGCCTGATCTGGGGGGGCAGAACTCTGCATAGTCAATCAGTACCTGAATTTAGGCAAATGAGTTTAGGCAAATGGGCTTCTCCTCATTACCTCATGTGCAGGAGTCGTTAAAGCAAGATTGAACCGACTGTTTAAGAAACGTCATATTTACTTGAAATGACGACAGCACTTTATCGGCTGATAGTATCTTTTACAGATTGTTGATCACGCGACATAGAGCACTTTTGCTGACGCTAAAATGCGGCGGCAGCGCTCCACGTTTTGACCATTCTCCAAAGATTTCTTGGTCAAAACGTCAATTTTTCGCCCTGATAAATCTTCTAGTTCGTGTTTTATTTTGACAAGTGTCAAGAGTCCTTTCCTGGCCTCTGGGGTAAAGGTAATGAGGACATCTATATCACTACTAGGGCAAAAATCGTCTCGGAGGACGGAGCCGAATACGGCTAACTCAGCGATTTGCCAACGGTCGCAGAGCTCAGAAATTTTGTCTATCGGTAGATTGACCTTACGCGTGTTCATGTAAAGGGTACCTCCGGGAAGCGCGGATATGGGTGCTTCGTTACTTTGCGCTAGCCGTGATTCTCTAGGCTTCGGCCTCTTGTCGTCGAAAAGGGGCTTTGTGCTTGCCGAGGAGGCGATCGCGCAAATGCTTAATCCGATCTCGGTAAGTGCTGGCCTCTTCAAACTCCAACTTCTTAGCCGCTTCTTTCATCTTGGTTTCTAGCTGGCCAATCAGCATCGGAATATCTTCAAGCGGCAGGTCTTCGCTGTGATCGTAGGCTTGCTCTAGCTCTTCGGCGTTGAGCCTTCGAGAGACATCTAAGAAAGAGAGAATAGAATTGGTTTGACGGCGAATTAGCGGCTTGGGCTCGATTCCGTTCGCTTCGTTATGGGCATGTTGAATCGCCCGTCGCCGCTCGGTTTCGCTGATGGCGGCATCCATGCTATCGGTCATGTTGTCGGCGTAGAGAATGGCCTTACCTTCTACATGGCGAGCGGCGCGGCCAATGGTCTGAATAAGCGATCGCTGGGCTCGCAAAAAGCCTTCTTTGTCCGCATCGAGAATCGCCACTAGTGACACTTCCGGCAAGTCCAACCCCTCTCGCAACAGGTTGACGCCGATCAGCACATCAAATACGCCATTGCGCAAATCTTGAATAATCTCAATGCGCTCAATCGAGTGAATTTCGGAATGTAGGTAGCGCACCCGCACGCCGTGCTCATTAAAGTAGTCGGTGAGATCTTCGGCCATGCGCTTGGTCAGCGTGGTGACGAGGGTGCGCTCTTGTTTGGCGGCGCGATCGCGAATTTCCCCCAGCAGATCATCTACCTGGCCATCCGTCGGGCGCACCATAATTTCAGGGTCGAGCACACCCGTGGGGCGAATCACCTGTTCGACCACGCGATCTTCCGAGAGATTCATTTCCCACTCACCCGGTGTCGCCGAGACAAAAATGCACTGGTTGACCTTATCCCAAAACTCTTCAGCCTTTAGCGGTCGATTATCAGCCGCGCTCGGCAGCCGGAAGCCGTGGTCAATCAGCACCTTCTTACGGGCCTGATCGCCGTTGTACATCGCGCGAATTTGCGGCACGGTGACGTGCGACTCGTCTACCGCTAGCAGCCATTTGTCGTGGGGAAAGTAGTCCAGTAGGCACTCGGGCGGTGCACCCGGCACCCTTCCTGCCAAGTGGCGCGTATAGTTTTCCACGCCGTTGCAGTAGCCCACTTCCTCTAGCATTTCCAAATCGTAGCGGGTGCGCTGCTCTAGCCGCTGCGCCTCCAGCAGTTTGCCCTGGCTTTCTAAAAAGGCAAGCTGTTCTTTGAGCTCGGCGCGAATGCCCTGGCAGGCGGCTTCTAGCTTGTCGTCCGGAGTAACAAAGTGGCGAGCTGGGTAGATGTTGAGCGCGTCCATACTCTGCAGCGTCGCGCCCGTCACCGGATCGATGTAGCGAATCGCGTCAATTTCATCGCCAAAAAACTCTACGCGAATCACCCGGTCCTCGTAGGCCGGGCCAATTTCGAGCACGTCGCCTTTGACGCGAAAGCGCCCCCGTCCCATCTCCAAGTCGTTGCGGGTGTACTGCACCGAGGCGAGATCGCGCAATACCTGGCGCTGGTTGGTCTCTGCGCCTACCCGCAATGGGATAGAAGCGTTCAAATATTCCGACGGAATGCCCAGGCCATAGATGCAGCTAATTGAGGCGACGACAATCACGTCTTTGCGCTCGAAAAGCGATCGCGTTGCCGAGTGCCGCAGCATGTCTATTTCATCGTTAATAGAGGCGGTCTTGGCAATGTAGGTATCGGTGACCGGAATGTAGGCTTCGGGCTGGTAGTAGTCGTAATAACTGATGAAGTACTCTACCGAGTTATCTGGGAAAAACTCACGTAGCTCATTGCAAAGCTGCGCCGCTAGCGTCTTATTGTGAGCCAGGATCAGCGCTGGCTTGCCGACTGCGTCAATCGTGCGGGCAATGGTGTGGGTTTTGCCGGTCCCGGTCGCACCGAGTAAGGTCTGATACTCATGCTTTGCTTTGAGATTGTGAACCAACTGCTCAATCGCTTTGGGCTGATCGCCCGCTGGCTCAAAAGGCGCTTGAATATCAAACTTGTTTTTCATTGGCGTGAGAGGATTCGTAAACTATGAAAGCGGGGGCGATCGCTGCTGTGCCTAGCTCCTTCATAGTAAACGATTTAAGAAAAGGCGATCAGGCGTTCTCGTTTGGGACGACCCGTACGGGCAGCGTAATCACAAACTCAGTGCCCGTCCCTTTTTCAGAGACGCATTCAATCTGGCCATGATGCTTCTCAACCACTATCTGATAGCTAATCGCCATGCCCATGCCGGTGCCTTTGCCCACCGCTTTGGTCGTGAAAAAAGGATCAAAGATCTGCTCTCTAATCGCGGGCGGAATACCGGTGCCGTTATCAGCGAGGCTAATCAGGATACTGTCGGCTTGAGCTTGGGTGCGCACCGTAATTTGCGGTATTTTGTCAGCAGCCGGCGTGCCCTGTAGTTCACTTTCTAGCGCATCAATGGCGTTTGCCAAAACATTCATAAACACCTGATTGAGCTGACTGGCAAAACATTCGACTGGCGGTAAGTCACCGAAGTCTCGAACCACGGTGATAGCAGGCCGATGGGGCTGGGCTTTGAGCCGGTGTCCTAAAATGAGCAGCGTACTGTCTATGCCGTCATGAATATCGACGGCCTTACAGACAGATTCGTCTATGCGAGAGAAGTTACGTAAAGATAAAACAATCTCTCGAATTCGTTCTGTTCCGATCTGAATGGACGAGAGCGTTTTACCCAGATCTTCTTGAATAAACTCAATATCTAGCGCTTCGGCGGCGGTCTGAATCGCTGTTTCAGGATTCGGATAATGGGTTTCGTAGAGCTGTAAAAATTCAAGTAAGTCGTGGGCATAGCCCTTTACATGGTTGAGATTACCGTAGATGAAGTTAACTGGATTGTTGATCTCGTGGGCAATGCCTGCAACCATTTGCCCCAGGCTAGACATCTTTTCGGTTTGGATCAGCTGAGTTTGCGCCCGCTTTAGGCTCTGAAGGGTGTCTGCTAGCTGCTGAGCTTTTTCTTGGGCGACGGTGGCGCTGCTTTGGGCTTGGGAGAACAAATTGGACTGATGAATGGCCACGCCCACTTGCCCTGCTAAGGTCCGCAGCAAGTCGATTTCATCGTCTTCCCAGTGCCTAGGGCCTGAGCACTGGTGTGCAATCAGCAGCCCCCAGAGGTTTTCTTGGACTAAAATGGGCACTACCAAATTGGCCTGAACTTGAAGAGTTTGCAGATATTCTCTGTGGCCAGTGTCCAGTTCTGCGGCAGCAATGTCGGCAATCGCCCGACTGTGTCCCTGCTGATACTGCTCAATGTACTGCTGGTGAAATCGACTGTTCATCTCGGTATCACCCAGAATAGATTGATAGCTATCAGCAACAGACTCTACCGCCACTTGACCCTTCCAATCTGAGTCGAAGCGGTAAATAAATACTCGCTCAACTGCGAACAGCTGGCGAACCTCTTCGACTGTAATTTGCTGAATAGATTCTAATTTTAGGGACTGACGGATTTGAGTTGAAATTTGGTTTAAAAGCTCTCCTCGTTTGGCCAGACTGCGAAAGGTTTGCTCGGACTGTTTCAGTAAGTCTTCGGCAATTTTACGTTCGGTGATGTCTTCGATGGTGCCCAGCAGCCCCACAACATTGCCCGCAGCGTCGTGCAGGGGAAATTTGCTGGTTTCTCGCCAGCTCAGTTGACCATCGGCTTGGCGCTGGGATTGCTTGATGCGCAGCATGGGGGTATCGGCTTCCATGACTTGGCGATCGCACGTTGCATACCACTCTTTTTGCGATTGGGTCCAAGGCAGATCATCATCGGTGATGCCGACAACGTTGCTCGGATCGCCGAGTCCTGCCATCTGAGCCCAGCGATGGTTACTGCCTAGGTATACACTGTCTCGATTTTTCCAGAAGATGTATTGAGGAATGCTATCGAGTACGATTTGCAGGAATTCGGCGGTATGATGGGCCGGAATCGCTTCGGGGTTAGCGCGGCGATCAGCGTCTTTTTTGGCAGGTTTTGTAGGCAGATGAGGGGGAGGTGGTGCTGATTGCGATCGCGCTGCTGATAGGTGTGACAACGAAGCGGTTTCTAGGCCGGGCATTTCAACCCCTACGAAAGCGTTCTCAGCGGTGAGCGGTGCGGGGGTGGGGGGTGCGGCTCGACTAATGCTGAGAATCTGACACAGCTGCGCTTGCTCATCTTTGAGCGGGGTATAGGTGGTTTCGTAGCGTTGTAAGCCGGTTGCTGTCGGCAGCGTGTGAACTCGCCGGACCGCTTCTCCCTGCTGGAAAACCGTTGAAATCGCCTCGGCGACCTGTCGCCAATAGGTTTGCATTTCAGCAGACTGCGGCTGTGCGGCTAGGGCCTCGTCGGTTTGGCCTACCCAGGTGTCCGCAGAACGCTGAAGGACTTTGCTCAGCCCTGGGCTCACCGCCCGGTACCGGCGATCGCACCCATGAGCGGCCATGAGCTCAGTGGTTTGGGTCACTAGCTGATAGAGATCGTACTTGAAGGTTGAAACAGCAGCCGCTGTTGAAGCATCCATGAGCGTTTTGAGAATTTTATCAGTGTCAGTCAAGCAAGGCTATGCTGCGCCTATGATTCCCGATGAGCGATGAAAACAGGTTTTCGCCAGCCGGGATTTATGACCAGGATTCACAAGTATCTCCCTCGTAATTAGAGTATCCTGCTTGAAAAGAGCTGCAATGCCATCGTAAAGCAGCAGCAGGCAGAGGCGAAGAGATCTCCCCTCAGCGTCTCAGTAACGGTAACAGCGCTGCTTTGGGTCAGCTGTTCTTTTTCCCGACGTTTTAGCAGGTAGGATATTTCCCCTATGGTTTTCAAGCATGCTCAGATGACAGGTCTCCGTCGCCGTACTTTTTTGCGGGGCGCAATGGGGCTCGGATCAGCGATCGCAATTTCCAAGCTCACAGGCTGTCAGGCTGAGACGACAGCGGGCACCGATGCTGAGCCAGTCAAATTGGGACTGGTTGCAGCCATTACCGGATCTTCAGCCCTCTCTGGTGAGTCGATTAAGCGCGGTCTTGAGGTCGCCATTGATGAGATCAACGCGAACGGCGGTGTGCTCGGGGGGCGGCTGATTGAACTGGTGATTAGAGATGATGAATCCACACCTGCAAAAGGCGTTGCGGCTGCGCGTGAGCTGATTGAACAAGAGCAGGTCGCGGCTATTTTCGGGGGCCTAGATTCTCCGGTTTCTTTGGCTATGCTGCCTGTTATTCACGAGTTGGAAACGCCCTATATGGGCGTCTGGGCCGCCGCGACTGGCATCACTCGCAATGGGCTTGAGCCAAACTATGCTTTTCGCGTTTCGGCTAATGACAACATTGTTGATAGCTTTTTGACCCGCTATGCTCAGCAGGAAAAAGGCGTCTCTAAAGTTGGGCTAGTGCTGATCAACAACCCCTGGGGCGAGTCGAATCAGGCTGGGTTCGAAGAGTGGGCACCTCAGTATGATTTGGAAATTGTGGGCATTGAGAAATTTAACGATGGCGATACCGATATTTCTGCTCAGCTCAGCCGCCTGCAAGCGGGGGGAGCTGAGGCTCTGCTGCTGGTCGCCAATGCCGCCCCAGGCGCGCAGATGATGAAGTCTCTCACTCGCCTCAATTGGGATGTGCCCGTCGTGTCTCACTGGGGAATTTCGGGGGGGCGTTTTCCAGAGCTGGCCGGGGAAGAGACGGCGAAAAAGGTGACTTTTATTCAGACCTACAGCTTCTTTGGTGAGCAGAGCCCGGCCGGTGAAAAGGTACTGGCGGCGCTTCAGGAAAAATACGACTTGGCAGGCCCTGAAGAGATCTTGGCACCAGTCGGTACGGCCAACGCCTACGATGCGATGAATTTGGTGGCTCTGGCGCTAGATACGGCTGACTCGACAGAGGGGCCGATGCTGCGCGAAGCCTTCTACGATTTGCCGACTTACGAAGGCTTGATCAAAACCTACGAGCAGCCCTTTACGCCTGATGATCACGATGCCTTGGATGAGGACGACTACATTCTAGTGCAGTGGGAAGGGAATAAGATTGTGCCGCTGGCCTCTTAACGCTGTCTCGATAAACAATTTTACCGACCCCATCCTTGAGAAAATACATATGTGGCCACAGCTGATTTTGTCTGGTATGGCAATTGGGAGCATGTATGGCTTGGTTGCCCTGGGCTTTCAAACTACCTATGCCGTTTCAAACACCATGAACTTCTCCCAGGGGGCGTTTGTCATGGTGGGGGCGGTGCTTTGCTATAGCTTGAATATTACTCATCAGGTGCCGGCGATCGCTGCGGTGCCGCTCACGCTACTCCTCTGTACAGGCTTGGGCTTACTGATCGAACGCTGGATTGTGCGGCCCTTTGCCCTCAACGGTTCTCAAGCCTGGTTACTGAGCACAATTGCCCTCGGCATTATTGCTGAAAACCTAGCCATGCTCACCTTTGGTAAGGAAGTGCGCGGCTATCCCTCACCGCGGGCAGCGGCGCCGGTTTCTATTTTTAACTTTGGTGTGTATCCGCTAGAGCTGGTGATTCCGGTGGTGGGCGTGGCCACAGCGATCGCCCTGCGGCTGCTGTTTACCCGAACCCTCTGGGGAAAGGCTTTCCAGGCAGCGAGTGAGAATCCGGCGACCGCTCGGCTGCTGGGGGTACCGGTAGCCCGGCTGATT
>JBAUIB010000266.1:0-6159 GCA_049680585.1 Phormidesmis sp. | reverse complement strand
TAGTGTCGGACTCTAGGCGACCATCGACGAGGTTGATAATGCGATCTGCGACATCGAGGATGCGGTTGTCGTGAGTGACCATCAGGACGGTTGACCCCTGCTCTTCGCAGAGCTGGCGCATCAGGTTCACTACGTCTCGGCCTGAGGCTTTGTCTAGCGCGGCGGTGGGTTCGTCAGCGAGGATGATTTTGGGGCGGTTGACGAGGGCGCGGGCGATCGCAACTCTCTGCTTTTGCCCACCCGAAAGCGCATTGGGCTTATAGTCAACGCGATCTGCAAGTCCTAGCTTACCAAGCATATCTGCCGCCTGCTGGCGTTTATTGCCTAGCTGCCCGGTTAGTTCTACAGACATTTCCACATTTTGGCTAGCGGTCAGCGACTCAAACAGATTGTGCGCCTGAAAGATAAAGCCAATATTGCGACGAATACCAATCAGCTCTTTATTCGAGAGGCCCACTAGCTCATTGCCCAACACCTGCAAACTGCCTTCTTGTAAGGTGCGCAGCGCCCCGATTAGCGTGAGCAGGGTAGTCTTACCCGAGCCAGAAGGGCCAGTGAGAATGATGATATGCCCGGCTTTGAGATTAAGAGAGATATCGAAGAGAACTTGTTTGCGCAAGTCGCCTACACCGAAGTAGAAGTTTAGGTGCTCGATTTTGATGGTGGTGTCTTGGGCGGTGGGACTGGGAAGCGCCTGAGGGGGAATTGTGAGCATGGGAAAAGCAGAAGAAAGACAGGGAGAAGAGGAAAAAAAGAAGAAAAGGGTTAGCCGCCGAAGACTTCGGCAGGGTCGGTGGCTTGGACTTTGCGCACAGCGATCGCCCCAGACACAATACACATCACCAACGTCGCGATAAACAAATTGCTCACCCGCTGAACTGTCATATTAAAGAACAATCCGGTGGCATTGGCCGCGCCCGTATACAGTAAATAGCTCACTGCAAAGCCAGGAATAAAGCCTAAAACAGAGAGCAACAGCGCTTCTTGTAAAACAACTTTGAGCAGGTAGCCGTTGCTGTAGCCCATCGCCTTGAGCGTGGCATACTCCGCCCAATGATCGGCCACATCGGTATAGAGAATCTGATACACCAGAATAATACCGACAAAAAAGCTCATTGTTGTCAGCAGCGAAAATACAAAGCCAATGTTCGTATTTTCCTGCCAGTAGGCGCGCTCACGCTCGACGAAGCCGCCGGGGCCATCTTTGGGCATCACCAAAACATCTTCTGGCAGTACCTGCCGCAGTGCTTTTACCACTCGCTGTACATCTGCTGGGCTGTTGGCCGCTGAGGCGAGCTTAATGACACCCACATCAGTCGTGGCAAAGCTGCGCCTGTCTTCTTCCGGGCCGCGATTGGCGAAGTAGCGCAAAAAGTTCACATCGCTCATAATCAAGTTGCCATTGCCTGAAGCGAAGTCAGTACCGAGCTCAAAGGTACCCACGATCTCAATCGTGCGGTCGGCTAGCTCAGAGACAATTCCGGCCTCAGTTGGCCCAATTTCCGCGCGGGCTTTGGTGTCGATCAGCGCGGTATTGGCCACTTGCAGCGCTGATAGATGCTCTTCTACGCCGGGTAGCAGCAGCACCGGATCGCCTAGATTAAAAGCTAGAGTACGCACCAAAAAAGCCTTGCGGGTCACCGGATTTTTCCAGTTGACATCGCTGATGTAGAGCGGATAGGCATCTTCTACGCCGTCAAAAGCTCGCACCTGATACAGCCGCCGCCGCGCAAACGACTCCGGCACAAACATATTGGTCTTTAGCCGGTTGACCAATATCACCTCGCCGTTTAGCTGCGCCAATAGCTGCACTTGAGAGTCGTACAGCGCATTCATAAAGCCTGTGAAAATGAACATGAGCAGCACCGCAAACGCCACTCCGCCCAAAGAGGTGGCAAACTTTTTGCGGTCGTGGGTGAGGTTGAGCCACGCTAACGGGACTCGTTTGAACCAGGATTTACGTAGGCGACTAGGCATCCGCTAAAAGACCTCCGCCGGATCGGTAGCGATCGCCTTACGCACCGAGATCAGTCCCGATACGCTGCACATCAGCACCGTCAGAACTAAGACAAATATCACTCTACCGATGTCCATCGCCATCGGCAGACTTCCTGCCGTCGCATTGACCGTGAGCTGGTACAGGCCCAAAGAAACAATTAGCCCAGGCATATAGCCCATCGCCGCTAGCAGCAGCGCCTCTTGCAGCACCACTTGAAATAGGTAGCGATTGCGATAGCCCATTGCCTTCATCGTGGCGTATTCGGGCAAATGATCGCGAATATCGGTGTAGAGAATCTGATAGACGATGACAATACCCACAATAAAAGAGACCAAAACGCCCAGTCCAAAGATAAAACCGATGGAGGTAGAGCCGATCCAGTAGGTTTGATCGCGCAGGATAATGCCTTCTTTGGTAAACACCTCAACGTCAGCAGGCAGAGCTTGGCGTAGGGCTCTGGCAACGCGCGCCGGGTTCGCCCCTGGCTCTAGCTGAATCAGTCCCGTATCGATCAGATTCAAGGGTCGAGGGGACAGATATCGGATAAAGTTGACATCGCTCATAATCAGCGTACCGTCGGCAGCGAAGCCTCCACCCAAGCTGTAGTGACCGCCAATCGTTACCTTGCGGCGATCAACTTCGGTGGTCGTGCCGATTGTCTGAGGGCCAAACTCGGGGCGAGAGCGTCGATCATAAAAAACAACGTTGGGTCGCTGCAAAATTCGCTTGGCCTCGGTGGTGTTCAGCTCAGGCATAAGAAAGACGGGATCGTCTATGTTGTAGCCGTAGGCAAACGTCGCGCGAGTGTTATTTGGCGGCTCTGGATTGCGCCAGATCAAGTAGCCGCTGTACAGGGGCATCGCTCTTTCTACCCCCGGCACGCCCTCAGCCTGATACAGCCGCTCTATCGGAAATACAGTTGTGCTGCTAATTTCTAAGGTCTCTGGCGAAGAGAGAAAGATATCGGCGTTGAACTGTCTGTAGAAGTTAGTGGTAGTTGTGACCAGCGCCCCTAAAAAGCCAAGGTTCATGAAGATCAGCAGCACGGCAAAAGCGACCCCGGCGATCGCAACCATCAACCGCGTCCGCTCATGCAATAAATTCAGCCAAGCTACCGAAACCCGACGCATACCCGTCCTACCCCAATAGACCTACGTTTGTAGACCTAAGACGCCTCATCCACATCAATCACCACATCCACCTGCAAGTTGGTCAGGCCGCGAATCACCTCAGGCTGATCGACGACGACATCGACCTCAACCACCCGAGCATCCGCATTCGCCGCCGGATCGTCATCGAGCACGTCATTTTTAAATATTTGCAGCGCAATTTTCTCCACGGTGCCCGTGAGAGTCTCGTCAAATGCGCCATTGCGGCTGCGAATCGTCGCACTCTGCCCTAGCTCGACGAGTCCTACATCTGTTTCATAGACTTCAGCCACCACCTGCATCCTCTGCGTATTCCCTACAGAGAGAACGGGCTGAGGGCCTGTGTTGCCGCTTGTACTCTCGCCCGGATCGACAAAAATTTCGATCACCTGACCCTCGATAGGTGCAGAAATCACAGTTTGCGCCAGTCGAGCCTCAACCAGCTCAAGGTTACGCTCGGCGGACTGCACACCGACGGTCGCCTGGGAGAGCTGAAGGTCTGCTTGGGCCATACTGACCTGAGCAGCGGCGTTGTCAGAATCGGCTAGGCGAGCGGATTCAAGCTGGGCAAGGGTAGCCTGGGCGGCGGCAATTTTTTGGCGAGTTTGGGCGACTTCGGCGACTTGGCGATCAAGCTGCTGCTGGGCGATCGCACCCTGCTGCGCTAATGACTGAAACCGCTCTAAATCAATCGTTGCCAGATTTAGCTGAGCCTGCAAGTCGCGGATGCTAGCCTGCTGAGCACGAATAGCGGCCTGCTGCGGCCCATCGACTTGATCTATGCGAGTGTTGGCTTCTTGAATGCGTGCGTTGCCGAGCTGTCGCTGAGCGTCGAGGGTTTGCTGGGCTTCGCTGAGCTGGCTCTGGGCGTAGTCGCGTTCGGCGAGACGAACTTCATACAGATCGAGGTAGGCGAGGGGCTGGTCTTTGCTAACGCGATCACCCGCCTGGACCAGTAGTTCACTGACAACGCCCGTTTCAGAAGCCGCCACGTCAATTACACCGCTGGCGGGCTCGACTCGCCCGAGCGCCGCGACTTTAACCTGGGCGGGCAGTGGTTTAGCCGCTTCTTCTTGCGCCGCCTGCCGCTGCTGTGATCGCGCATTCAGTATCGCCGCCCCCGCGATTCCGATGAGCAACAAGCCCGCGATCGCACCCAGAATTCGTGGGTTTCTCCAAATTCCCGGCGGTTTTTGCGTTGTCATGTTCGCAGAATCATTACAGTAGGAATGAGAGTTGGTTGAAAGGTTGCATGCTGCTAAAAGCAGACCACTCCGTTTAGTTTATAGTTTATCGACGGTGAGTTGCCTTTTCAATCCAGTGATTTTGTCCGGGCGTCGATATTGGGCGTCATGCTGGGCGTCATTCCGGAGAGCGTGATTTCCCAGACCAGGCGAGGTTGCACGTAGCTCAGCAAATAGCGTCGGGCCTGCTCTAGATTGGCTAGGTGATCGCTATTGCCGCCCTGCTGCCAATAGCGGTGCTGTAAGTAGTCGAGCAGCCAGAGCTGAGCTTCGGTGTCGAGCGCTTGGGCGATGTCTCTGGCAATTTCAAGGGCGTCGCGCAGCCTTTGCGGAGGGCTCGCGAGCTGGCTGAGTAGCTCTGGCGGCAGAGCTTGCAGCAGCTGCCAGCTTTCAATCGCGCGACCGGGAGAGCCTTGGGCGATCGCCATGACTTCAGCCGATTGCAAAATCTCAGCATGGCCGCTTTGGGTGAGTACCTCAGTCATTTGCTCACCGTCAAGCCGGCGAAAGGGCACCATCTGACAGCGCGAGATCAGCGTGGGTAAAAGCGTCTGCTGATCGGGGGCCATCAGAATAATCGAGGCGTTGCCCGGTTCTTCAAGGGTTTTTAGCAGCGCGTTGGCAGCCACTTCAGCCATGCGATCGCCCTGCTCAATCACCACCACAGCCTGCTGTGACTCTAACGCTGAGCGGCTAAGGAATCGAGCAATCTCACGAATTTGCGGAACGCGAATGCGCGGCGGACTTTTGCGCTTAAGACCCGCTTCAGCGGCTTGATCTGGGGTGAGCAGCCGACCGTTGTGCAGGTAAGTGGGCTCTACCCAAAGCAGATCGGGATGATTGCGATCGCGAATTCTCCTCGCCAGCACGGGATCTGTCGGCAAATGAGGATCGCCGTCGGCGCGTAGCAGCAGCTCAGCAAAGCCAATCGCCGCCAGTGATTTACCAATGCCAGCAGGGCCGACAAATAAGTAGCCAGGGGCAATGCGCTGAAGCGTGACGGCCCTCTGAAGTAGGGCGATCGCCTGCCGCTGTCCAACTAGGGCTGAGAAGGGCGCTGCTGAGAGTGAGGATACCACTGGGCTACTTTCTGCTGAATAATTTGCTGAATATGGGCGGCGACTGCCTCGACCGGGCGATCGCCGTCAATCTCTTCTGTCGGACCGCTGCTGTAGGGATGACGCAAACCATCAGTGGGCCTAGCCAATGCCGCAAATCCATCGCTCACGCTTTGATGAAACGCCCTGCTAGCTTGCTCAATGCGATCTGCCTGGCCGCGCTGGTGCATTCTAGCAAGCCCGACCGCAGGCGGTATCGATAGCCAAAAGGTCAGATCGCTCTTTAAATTATCTGTCGCTATCCGGTTGAGCGTATCAATCAGTGAAAGATCTAGTTGGCGGCCATATCCCTGATAGGCAACCGTGGAGTCGGTATAGCGATCGCACAGCACCCAATAGCCTTGCTCTAACCACGGAATCAGGGTCTCCTCGACATGCTGAGCCCGGTCCGCCGCGTATAGCAGCAGTTCGGACTTACTGACAATAGGAGCTTGCGTGGGCGATCGCTCACTGAGTAACAGGTGACGAATTTGCTGCCCTAGCGCCGTTCCGCCCGGTTCGCGAGTGAGTTTTATGCCAGCGACACGCTCGCTCGCCTGTAGCACTTTGAGCACTTCGCTTTGTGCTAGCCAGTCGTGCAGCCGTTTAATCTGAGTCGTTTTACCACTGCCCTCTCCCCCTTCAAAGACGATTAATTTCCCCCGCATACC
>JBAUIB010000265.1:0-18974 GCA_049680585.1 Phormidesmis sp. | reverse complement strand
CTAGATTCTTTTAGCATTAGGCAGATGGGGCGTCCGTGGGGACAAGTGCGGGGTCGCTGCGTCCGCTGCCATTGATTGATCAGCGTTTGCATTTCCGTCTGGCTCAGCACTGTACCATTGCGAATTGCCGTGCGGCAGGCAGTGGCGACCAAAGCGGCTTCTAAATTTGCGCCCTGGCTCAGCTCCGTGAGGGCTTCGGCGCAGTCTGGGCGCTGAGCAAGTGGCGCTGGCACTGTGCGAGCGGCCCATAGACCGTCGCCAAAAGGAGAAATGTCTATGCCAATTTCCGTCAGCCGTTCAACCTGCTCAGGCGTTAAGCCGTTCAGAATAATGGGCGATTCGACCGGCACTATTTGCCAGCGCTGCTGAAGCTGTTCGTACAGGACGCGCTCATGGGCAATGTGCTGCTCGATCAAGCACAGTCCGCCGGGTTGCTCGGCCAAGATATAGGTGTTGTGAACTTGCGCGATCGCCTTTAACTCATGAGGTAGCACGCCCGGCAAAGCATCCGATAAATTGACAGCGGTATCGTTAGCGAAGGTGTTTTTAGCCAAATCCGCTGCGTCTGCTGTTTGTATCTGTCTAGAAGCCTGGTAGTGACCAGCTTGCTCAGCAGCTTTGATCAGCGTAGTGGCTCGGTGAGTCTGGGCCGCTTCGCTGAGAGCGTCGAGCGGTAGGATATCGGTGACAGCGGTGGAGATGCGATCGCACAGCGCTTCAAGTCCCTGCACATAGATTTCGGATTTGGCCGGATGCCGGTTCCAGTCGAGCTGGGTCGGGGGCAAGGTGAGGTGCAAAAAGCATATCGGATAGCGATCGCGCGGCAGGGTTCGCCGAAAGCTATTTACTATAGTCTGAAAGATTTCACTGACCTCAACAGGCCGACCGTTGATCGCCAGACGCACCCAATCGGGTCGATGGCGATGTGCCCGATCCGGCAGGCCAACAGCTAGATAAAGGCCGTCGGTACGAGCTTCTTTGATGTCGGTGTCATGCAGGTTTCGCAGCAGCTGGAGCATCACCGTTTTGGCCGTTGGTCCTGGCCACAGCGAAAGCCAAGGGCTACCGTCTTTTTCGACTTGCCAAGTGATATGAGGGTGACACAGCGCTAGCTGATAAATTAGCTGACTGACGGCCTTAACCTGTTGAGCTGCTGAGGGGACCTGCCGTCTGGCGGGCCAGTTGCCGAATAGATGGCTGACGGTGACGATGGTGCCAGGAGCGATCGCAGTTTCTTGGCACTGCTGCACATAGCCTTCAGTGTCATAGGTGACCTGATAGCCTTGGTCGTCAGGCACATGGCTACCCGCCTGACGACTGCAAACGGTGAGCTGAGCAAGCTGGGCAATACTGTGCAGAGCCTCGCCGCGAAAGCCTAAGCTACGAACGTTGAGCAAATCAGGGCGAGACGAAATTTTGCTGGTGGCATGGGCGATCGCGGCCTGCTGCAAATCTGCCAGTCCCATCCCGCTGCCATTGTCTGCGACCCGTACTTGCCACTGCTGAGGCCAGAGGTTGATGGCGATCCGAGTAGCCCCAGCATCCAGCGCATTTTCCACTAGCTCACGAACGACGGCGGCTAGGCAATCGATCACCTCTCCAGCCGCCATAAGATGGACAACATCGCGTGCAAGCGGCTGAATCTGGCTACTCGCCGCTAGATTTGGCGTTTTAGGAAGCGAGCTAATCGGTAGGTTGTGATTCTGGCTGGCATTCATAGCTACCAGTGTAGCGGGCACCATCACCGCGTATGTATAGCCGTCGTCGGATGCATCTGCACGAAGGTTAGCCACTTAGCCCGCAGCACGTAACGGTTTTCTAGCAATCACTTAAGGTAGTGAGCTAAGAGGCCAACGCTACAAGAGCAGTGGTTTGGCTTTAGCGACTGAGCTTAACTGGCTTCGGCGCTTTAGATGGGATTGCAAGCTGGGGTAGACGCCGCCAGTTCGTCTTTTGTTCGTAAGCATAGGCCATCTGCAACAGCTGCGCCTCTTGGAAGGGCATGGCCATAAATTCTATGCCAACGGGCAAGTTCTGCGGGGCAAACCCGGCTGGTATAGTAATGGCCGGAAAACCGCTGGCAGCTGCTAGAAAACCGTTACGCTCTTGCTGAGTTTCACCAATAAGGGCCATACTTTTTCGCTGGTGAGGATATACCAGCGCATCTAGATGATAGCTGCGAAAAATGCGAGTCAAAACCTGTCGCAGCTCTGCGCGCCGAGGATAGCACCGCTGCCAATACTCGCCGCTGCCTAAAGGGCTATCGACGGCCTGTAATTTTTTGAGTAGGGGCTGTATTGAAGAATGCACTTGGCCTGATTTTAGAAGCGCCTTGAGACTTTTGACGGGGGCGGCTGCACCTAGCGTTTCCAGATATTTATTCAGGTGTAGCTTACCTTCCCATTGCAATACAGACAGTTCGTCCAGCAGCTGATCGATGTCAATTTTTACTGAAATTTCTAAGCAGTGAGCCCCTAGCCCTTCCATCGCACTAAAGGCAGTATCCATCAAGCCATTGACAGGCTGATGCTGCACAGTCTGGCCAAACAAGCTACGCACAATACCCAAGCGCTTACCGCTGAGTCCGCTTTTTTTCAAAAAAGGCTGGTAGCTGCCTTTCCGACGGCGGGTACTGCGGGCTGTCATGGGATCTGCCGGATCGTCAACGGCAATCACTTCTAACACAGTGGCGACATCGGCCACCGTTCGTCCCATCGGGCCAATCGTATCTTGACTCAGGGCAACCGGAATGATACCGTCTCGGCTGACCAGCCCAGCAGTAGGACGCAGACCGACGATGTTACAGGCGGAAGCGGGCGATCGCACTGAATTGATCGTATCGGTACCCAGCCCAACGGTCGCAAAATTAGCAGCGATCGCCACCGCGCTCCCCCCGCTCGAGCCGCCTGGTGTGTAATCTAAGTTGTACGGATTCCGCGTTTGTCCCCCCAAACTGCTGAGCGTTTCACCGCTGTAGGCGAGCTCGTGGAGGTTCGTCTTACCTAAAATAATCGCGCCCGCCGCCCGCAGCTGAGCGACTGCAAATGCATCATCTGGCGGCTGGAGTTTAGCCAATGCCTTAGCACCGCCAGTTGTTGGCAGCTCAGCCGTGTCGATATTGTCTTTAATCACTAGCGGAATGCCATGTAGTGTGCTGCGCTGCTGGCCGCTAGCTCGTTCTTGATCAAGCGCTGTTGCAATCTCTCTAGCCCGAGGGTTTAGTGAAATCATCGCTTTCAGGCGATCATCTAGCTGCTCAATCCGCATTAGATAATAGTCGACCAGCCTAGTCGCTCGAAGCTCACCGCTGCTCATAGCAGCCTGGAGTGCCGCAACACTGGCCTCTTCGATTTCAAAGACATTAGACGAAGCAGTTTCTGGACTCGCCAATCTGAAGACCTCAGCACTGGAATGACAAATTTATGGCTCTGTTATCTTGAAGCCGTTGCTTGAGATATCGTTGCTCACGTACTTTTTTCAAAAAGGTTATTTACCTTTCTCAACACAATAGTGCTTAATCACTTTATTCTTTCTTAAGATTTGTGTTGCCAGACATGCTGTACCTATTTGCATAGTCTGGCTATATATGGCGACTGCAGTTATAGCAACCGCCATATATAGCCAGCGTACGGATGTATACTCACAGAGAAGGCTACGCCTACGTACGCTGGCGCGCCACTTAGCCCGCAGTACATAAAGGTACAGTCATTGTGAATGTATTAAGCTATAGCGGTGTGCGGATGCATTCGTACATCGTCTTGGTGTGCGTTCCCTAGCGCCGCAAAGCGACGCGGGGTCGCACCGCCGCAAGTCACTTGGCCCGTTGCCATGTAAGGCTTTTGCCAGAAAAAATGTATTCAAGCCAAGTGACAAACGCTATAAGTGGCTAGAGCTATAGGTTCAGACATTCCGAAGCTTGGTTTCTACCTGCTTCAGCTATTTTTGTGCTCAGACTTAAGTGGCCAGAGCTGTAGCTCCAATGCAGCTCAGTGCCAACAATGCACTCAGAGGCTTTGAATAGCGTGAATACACCGACGCATGAAGCTTTAGCCTCTGTGCAAATTTTGGATACTTCCGTATTTACTGTGAGGTGCTAAAGATGAGCAGCAGAGAAAATGAAGTCACTTCTGTAAAGGGTAATAAAACCGTTCATCTTTTCCTGAGGGGCATTTTAGGAACTGTGAGAACGTTTTTTGAGCGCTTTCCAGAAAAGTTGCCTGATCCTGGGGGCTTAAAGGGATCAGGCATTTTTCTTTTTGTAGCTAGCGCCCGGAGCGATCGCGAAAAAAACTTCTGTGGCTCTACAAAATCTTGTCCAATCCATACACCAATGACTTGAGCGGTAGCACACGGCGAATGGATAGCAAGACGCCGGGCATATAGCAGACGCGATCACTCGTATCGTGACGCAACGTATAAGACTGACCCGCCGCGCCAAAAATCACCTCTTGATGCGCAATCAGCCCCGGTAGGCGGACACTATGAATTCTTACCCCATCGTCAGTTTGGCTGCCTCTAGCACCCACCATTTTCTCAGTTTCTTCAACCTGAGGCGGATTATAGTGTTTGTTGAGTTCTGACAGCATTTGGGCCGTTTTTACCGCTGTTCCACTCGGCGCATCTGCCTTTTGATTATGGTGCAGCTCAATGATTTCTACGTGGTCGAAATGGGCTGCTGCCTGGAGCGCCGCCTGCTGTAAAAGCACCATGCCAATCGAAAAATTTGGAATCAAAAGACAGCCTGTGCTGGCCTTATCAGCAAAGTCTGCGAGATCTTTGATCTGCTCTGGGCTCATGCCAGTCGTCCCGACCACTGGGCGTACGCCATAAGCCAAGGCTGCTCGCACAGAGCCATATACGCTGTCGGGATGGGTCACATCAACCATAACCGCGCTGCCGCCGCTGGGCGCTTCATTTTGAGCCATCACCAGCGTTGCCTCTAAGTCGCCTAGCACAGGCACTTCGAGCGCGCCGATACCCATGACTTCACCAATATCCTGACCGATTAGCTCCGGATTGCGATCAATCGCTCCGACTAGGGTCATGTCGTCAGCTTCTGAAACGGCTTTGACGATGGCCTGCCCCATTTTGCCTAAAGCACCGTTGATCACGACGGGAATAGTGGTTTGCTCGCTCATATTCGCTAACTTGCTGACTAATTTACGCTGCACTCGGCTAGCGCCATTGTATCGCCAACATCGACTGCATCAAATTGGCTGCACTAAAAAAGGGAGGCCAGCTTGACCTCCCTTCTTAATAATCTGGTGACTGCCTCGTCAAAAAGCGTATGCAGTGGCTAGTCTAGCCCACCTCTACTTGAGCAGTATCCACCGAATCTGTGCCATCGACTTTCTTAGCGACAGAGACCATTTTCTTAAGAATATCTTGGCTAGGAACCTTACCCTTGAGTACGACAGTCCCGCTGGTTTGAGCAACCCAGAGGGTATCAATATCGTCTAGCTGGCTATCTTCGTCAAAGGCTAGCGCGACACGCTTAGCTAACCCACTTTCATCGAAGTTGCCATCAAGACCTACTTTATAATCAGGAACATCAGATTTACCATCTGGAGCTTTGGCAACGCCACGCTTAATCGTCGAAGTGGAATTTGCAGGCTTGTCCTTGCCAAAAATTCTACTGAAAAAACCCATAATACTTTTTCACACTAAATGTACAAAAGCAGGGATAAGCGCCTGCTCAGCTATAAACATATCTGGCTGCTCTATCGAATCTGTGTATCTTTAGAAACAAATTGCTTTTGCGGTCACATTTAAGCAGGAGTTTGAGCTATGAAATCACAGATAGATGAGTGGGGCCGAAAATATTTGGTGGGTCGGCGCGTTTCTCCGCAGGCGCATCAGCATATGCAAGATAGCTTGCTGGAGGAGGCGGAGTTAGATATCGACTATGTGGTGCTCACGCTCGGAGCCTGTCTGATTGCAACGTTGGGATTGCTTTCTAATAGTACGGCTGTGATTATCGGCGCGATGCTGATTGCGCCACTGATGCTACCAATTCGCTCGGTGGCTTTTGGGATTCTAGAAGAAGCATACATCGCCAAACGGATGAATCAGCCTTTTCGCTTTGTTTTTCAAGTCAGTGAGGTGAAGCAGGTCACACGCGAGAGCGTCCAGCCTAGTTCTCATATGGAAGATATCCCCTTACCCACCAGTGAAAATATTCCGTGAAATATATTCACAACTAAGTTAATAGCTGAGTTTTGTGTAGCTTTGGTAAAGGTATCTGAACATGGGCGATAAAAGCGTTCACTAAATTACAGAAGTTTTAATTGCACCCTGACACCTGCGTAATTACGCTGTAGATGATTGACAAGTCATCTGCGCAAGGTGCTGATACAAGCTCAGATGGATCGCTGATGTCTGGCAACTGATAGGGATAGGTCCGGCGATTAGTTGGACCCGTAAATTAGACCGGTTAATTAGGCTGATCGATTTTGGGTAACCTGTAGTTCTTGAATATATCTAATATTTTTGATGAATACTGTTTTGGCCAAATCACGTGAACAATTCAGCGTCTGCTTTAGCATCTACTCGGCGATCGCTTTACTTGAGTGAATTAGCGCTTTAACCGTTGGGCCATTCGTGAAGTCGCCTGTTGGTTTTGTTAACGGCCGCGATTTACGGCAGCGCTGCTGCTCGCTTAATCCGCTAATCTAGTCAAGATGCTTTTTCGGCCCTCTGGTTTGAAGGCGCTCAAAGAGTGCGACTATAGTAGGCTGATGGGGCCCAATCTATAGCGCTTAATTTCCAAATCGAGCTCGATTTCTGAGTCTGATTCTAAGTCTGAGTTTTTGATACAGTCGTACTGTTGTCTGCCATCGAATGCGTTTGCTTCATCTGCAGCTGGGATCATACTCGCTAGAGCCATCATGCCTACTGAGATGGCTTTCTATTGGCACAAAAGTAGGCTAAAGGTCAGACCTTACATTTACAATATGCTGGTTTCAATGCTTGCTTTTAAGGGGCTTGGCACAGATAGATGATAAATAGCCGTTCTAGTACAAGTTATAGTACCGCTCACAAGCTGCATCCCTTGAGTTTGTTGGCTCAGCTGATTAGCCGACAGGTGAGTGGTTGCCTGAAGCTATCGGCGCAGGCGGTGGAGTGGCGGCTATTGCTTGAGCGCGGACAGCTCAATTTTGTCACGAACTCGGCTGATCCCTTTGAGCGCTTAGATCGTCAGCTAAAAGCACTTCATCCGGAGGTGCCGGACGCGATTCGCGACCAGGCAAAGACGCTGTTTGAGCACTCTGACGAAATCGATGAGGTGGTCAGCCGTGACTATCGAGCAATTTGCTGGCTAGTAGAGCAGCGCCATCTGAGTAGTGATCAGGTGACTCGACTGGTGAGCGCGATCGCGATTGACGTGATTGAGCCTTTTTTAAGCATTCGAGAAGGTCGCTACGAGCTCATTTCAGCCGCTCAAACGGAAGGCATTCCCACCTTTTGCCGGCTAGATCTACGTCCCATTGTGGAGCTTTGTCAGCGCAACAGTCAGCAGCGCGCGGCAGGCGGTCAAGTCGAGAGTCAGACGATTCAAGAAGTTGAGGCGATCGCCGTCAACCTAAACGCGCCCGCTAACGGCAAGGGTCCGGTCGATCCAGGCGCTGCCAGAACGGGCGGCTGGCAAGGCGATACCCTCAAGCCGAGGACCTACACCGTCGCTTGCATTGACGATAGCCCTACCGTCCTCAACGCCATTCAAAAGTTTTTAGAAGATCAAAGCTTGTCTGTCGTCGCCATTAACGATCCGGTCAAGGCGCTCATGCAAATTGTGCGCAGTAAGCCCGATCTCATTTTGCTAGACATTACGATGCCTAATCTAGATGGCTATGAACTGTGTGCCTTGCTGCGGCGGCATCCTCGATACAAGCGCACGCCCATAGTGATGGTAACGGGCAACACGGGTCTGATTGATCGAGCTAGGGCCAAGCTGGTCAGAGCCTCCGGTTATTTGACCAAGCCCTTCACACAGTCTGATTTGTTGAAGACAGTTTTCAAGCATCTGCCAACAGAAGGTTAGGAGGTCAGTCAGCCGTTCAGGCAACGTTCAGGTTTTAGGTAAAGATCACGTATACATCAGGCTCAATTTCTAGTAAGGCTCGTCATAGGGATTAGTCAATTGCTGAGTGATCGGCGACAATCTAGCCAAGACGAGCTAGCAAAAATAGGCGCTGAAGACACATGAGTCTTGCGTCGCGTCCTAACTTGCGTCGCTTCCTAGAAGAGTCTTAGATAGAATTGCATCTGCCTTGTTACCTCACCAGCAGCGTCCGGTCATTTCCCCCTGTGTTTTTCTATGAGTACGACCAAAATAGCGACTGTGCTTGTTGTTGAGGATACGCCCTCGGAAATGGAGCTGATGAGTCATTACCTTCGCGCTGAAGGCTACAGCGTGATTAGCGCGCCGACCGGAAAAGAGGGGTTGGATATGGCGATCGCCCAGCAGCCAGATGTGATCGTCACCGACGTCGTCATGCCCGACTTTAGCGGATTTGAGCTGTGCCGCAAGCTGAAGCGCACGCCCGCAACGCAGGCGGTGCCAGTGGTGATTTGCACCTCTAAAAAGCAGGATATTGATCGCCTGTGGGGCATGCGGCAAGGTGCTAATGCTTATCTGACGAAACCCTATACGCGAGATGAGCTGCTCCAAGCAGTGAAAGCGGCGCTGGTTTGAGTGGGCAGTCTACAAATTTGAAGACGAGTTTGGAGACGGGTTTGAAGGTCGAGCATTTGAAGATTGAGCGTTTGAAGATTAGCGTTTGGAAACTAAGCGTTTGGAGGCTAGGCGTTTGAAGAATAAGCTTGCCGTTCCAGAGCGTCAGCTAGTAGATGAGGCTTACCTCAAGTTTCAGCTAGCGTCTCAGGTGCCTGCGGTGATTGCGGCTCGCTCAGTAGAAGAAGCCACGATCTTGCCAGTTGCTCAGGTCACAGCGATTCCCAATATGCCGCCTTGCATGTTGGGCCTAGTCAATCGCCGTAATCGGGTGATTTGGATGGCTAACCTAGCCAGACTGTTAGGCATGTCTGTGCCAGATCGTCCCAGGCAGCAGTACAGTATGGTCATTGTCAAGTCAGAGTCATCTTTAGGGTTCATGGTTGACGCCATTGATGGCATCATCCACCTAGGTGCAGAAGCGATTCAGCCACTTCCCGCTCAGGTAAATCCAATCTTGGTTCCCTATCTCAGAGGATGTGCCGCCCAAGCGGATCAGCTCCTCTTGGTGTTTGATGTCGAGGCACTCTTACAGTCTTCTGCCTTCCAAGCCCAGTAGCCTTTCGAGGGCAATGATTTCAAACGAAATGAGTGATCTCGTGACTCATCCGCTCACCATCCATTCGTCAATTGAAAATCATCACCGAACTGGCAGCTAACCTAACTCTTTAAAATCACCTTTTACATTACATCGTCTTGACGTGAGTTCTGATTATGGCAGCCGACACCCGCCCTTCCTACCCATCTGAACCAAACCATGAAGCAGCGGCCAATGCCAATGTTGGCAACAGTGGTCAGGAGTCATCCTCAGCAAGTGCTTCGACAGATAGGGTGTACCGTGGCATCCCCTACGATGTGCCGCAAGAGCCAACTGTCGCTGAGCGGGTAAAGCCGCCAGAGATACCGGAAGAGCGAGTGTATCGGGGCGTGCGCTATGGCGGCGAACGCTACGCACCTGAACGGATTAAGGTCACACAGCGTAGCCGATTAGGCAGCTTACAGTGGTTTTACAATTTGCCAGTTGCCGACAAGCAACTGTCTGGACTGCTAGCGTCTAAGCTTTTGTCAGTGCTAGGCGTGATTGGTATTAGCCTGTTGATGCTCTCTATGGGGGGCCGCCGTCAAATGGCAGGACAGGCAGTTTCGGAACTATCGGCGACAGTCGGTGAGTTGGAAGGCCAAGGTAATACAGCCGCCGCCAGCGCAGCGAATGATCAGACGCTGCTTGAGGCTGCTGAGATCTATACGGAAGATGGCCAGCTTGGAGAGGGGCTGACACAGGCGCTGCAAGCAGAGCTGATAGCAGAAAAAGAACTCGCTCAGCTAGACTCTGTCGCGCTGCTCGGCACCGACATGCAGGTCATTGCCAGCAGTGAATCTGATCGCAGTGGTGATCTGTTTAACCCAAACGACCTGGTCTCTAATGCTTTTCGGCAGGGTGGACCTGCGCAGGCGACCAGCTTACTAGCCGCCCGTGATCTTCAGCAATTAGGTCTCGAGGCTCCAGGGGCAGAGGATGAGGCCGCGCTAGTGAGATACTCGGTGACGCCAATTTTCGCGCCGGGCGTCTCTGCGCTAGATGAAGATCTGCTGGCGGATGATGAAAATGGTGATGGAGACAGGAATGAAGGCAGTGATGAGATACTAGGCGCGCTGATCACAGCCGATATTTTGGACAGTGACTCGGCGCTAATCACCGATGCGCTTACCCAGTTTCCACAAGGCTATAGTGCTATTTACCGGCAGCAGCCAAGCGGTGGCTTTACGCTGGTGGGGGAGAGCCAAAATGGCGAGGTTGTCGCACCATCTGGCGATCCTATTTGGGCGGGCGATCCTGCCTTTTTAGCGCTGGCGATGCGTAACCCTGCAGAGACTGTTAGCGATCGCGCTTGGCTGCAATCAGACAGTCGCTATAAACTGATGGCACAAGCCCTAACCGACGGTAACGGTGAACCCATCGGAGTCGTTGTCCGTGGCCTCAGTGAGCAAGCATTAAACCAGCAGCTACGAAACGCTCTCTGGCTGTTGCTCGGTGCGGTAACACTCACGTTAGTCGCCGACTTCATCATTGCACGCTTGCTGGGTCGCTCTGTCGTGAAGCCGCTAAAAACCCTTCAGGCAGCGACTGAGCAGTTTGCCTCGGGCGATCGCTCTGCTCGCGCTGAGGTCTTCTCTCGTGACGAAGTGGGCCGGGTAGCCAGCGCCTTCAATGAGCTTGCAGAAGCCGTCTCCAGCTCTGAATCGTCTTTGCGGTTTCAGTCTGTCACCCAAACAGAATTAGCCCGGCGAGCTCGACTGATGTCTGAGTTCACCAGTCAGATCCGCCAAATCCTAGACGAAGAAACCATCTTATCGACTGCGGCAGAAAAAGCTCGGGCATTGCTGGACGTGGATCGCATCGTCATCTATCGCTTTACGCCAGGATATGACGGAGGTGATGTCGTTGCTGAATCTGTCGGGCCAGAGTGGACTAGTGTGCAAGGTCGTCGTCTAGAAGATCCGATGCTGCCGGAGTCTGTAGAGCGCTTCAAAAGCGGCCGCATTTCGTACGTGGAGGATATTGACGCAGAAGATCTCACAGAGTGCCATTGCCTGCTGCTCAAAGAGCTAGAGGTGAAGGCAAATATGGTGGCCCCCCTGCTGGTTGGCGACACTCTCATCGGGTTGCTATGTGCCCATCAATGTGATGGCCCTCGCCGCTGGCAGCCGGAGGAACTCACCCTGATCGATCAGCTCTCCATCCAAGTGAGCTACGCACTGGGTCAGGCCGATCTTCTACAAGCGCAAACACAAAGCGCCACTCGCGAGCAGCAGCTCACTAGCCTGGTCAGCCAGATCCGTAACACGAGCGATCGCGAGGAAATTTTCCGTATCACCACCCACCAAATAAAACTTGCTCTGGCCTCTAGCCGAGTCATTATCTACCTCTTCGACGAGCAGTGGAGCGGTACTATCGTTGCAGAATCAGTCGATCCACAATGGCCGGTTGCTCTAAATGCAAAAATCACTGACCCCTGCTTCGCAGATAAATATGTAGAGCAGTACAAATCAGGGCGAGTAAAGGCCACCCCCGATATTTATGAGGCGGGCCTGACACCCTGCCATCTACAGCAGCTAGAACCTTTCCAGGTGCGGGCTAATTTGGTGGCGCCTATTATCGTTGAAGATCGGCTGCTAGGACTGCTGATTGCCCACGAATGTGAGCAGCCCAGAGATTGGTCAGATTTGACCTGTAGCTTTATCCAGCGGGCCGCGACGCAGCTAGGCTTTGCGCTAGAGCAGGCGCAAGCAAACACCCAGAAAGAGCAGGCCCTAGCCCAGACCAAAGCACTTTCGGAAGAGCGTCTGCAGCGACAGCAGGTATTACAATCTCAGCTGATACAGCTGCTCGACGACGTAGAAGCTGCCGCCGACGGTAACTTGACCGTACGTGCCGATGTTTCAGCCGGTGAAATCGGCACAGTTGCTGATTTCTTTAACTCGATTGTAGAAAGCCTACGGCATGTCGTTATCCAGGTGAAATACTCCGCCCATCAGGTGAATGATTTGCTCGGTCAAAACGAAAGCGCGATTCGAGTGCTCGCAGAGGATGCTTTGCAGCAGGCCGATCAGACGACCCTCACCCTGAATTCGGTGGAGGAGATGACGGCATCTATTCATCGGGTGGCTCAGCAAGCTCAAGAAGCGGCAGCGGTTGCAAAGAGTGCCTCGGAAACGGCGACGGTTGGGGAAGAAGCGATGGATCTAACCGTGAGCAACATTATGACCTTGCGGCAAACGGTAGGCCAGACGGCCAAAAAAGTCAAACGACTAGGCGAATCATCTCAGCAAATTACGAAGGCGGTTTTACTGATCAACCAAATTTCTCAGCAGACTAATTTGCTGGCCATTAACGCGGGGATTGAGGCGGCGCGAGCAGGTGAAGAAGGCCAAGGCTTTGCGGCAGTAGCGGAAGAGGTCAGCGAACTAGCCAGTCGTTCGGCGGCGGCAACCGATGAAATTGAGCGGATTGTCGATACCATTCAGCGTGAAACGAATGATGTGGTGGAAGCCATTGAGCAGAGTACAGCGCAGGTGGTGGAAGGAACTCGCCGGGTAGAAGATGTCAAAGCGAGCCTCAATCAGATTTTGCACGGATCTCAGAAGATGGATGAGCTGGCCCGACTGATCTCACAGGCAACTAACTCACAGGTGCAAACCTCGGCGTCGGTGACCGGTTTGATGGAAGAAATTGCCAAACTTTCTAAACGAACCTCTGAGTCTTCTGCTCAGGTATCAGAGGCGCTTAAAGAAACGGTGATAGTGGCTCAAGATCTCCAAGGTCAGATGGCGACATTTACTGTCGAGGAGGCTTAGTAGGGGGCATCATGGTCGATAGAGAACAGGAAATTCGCCTGCAGTTTCTCGACGAGGCGGGTGAGTACTTAGATACTTTAGAAACAGCGCTGATCGGGATTGCCCAAAATGGCGTCGATACCCATCAAATCAATGGAGCGCTGCGAGCGGCTCACTCTATTAAAGGAGGGGCGGCGCTGATGGGCTACGGGCTCACCAGCAAGCTGGCTCATCGACTAGAAGATTCGCTGAAAGTGCTTAAAATTCAGCGGACAAAGGCTGTGAGTAGCGAGCTAGAAGGCCAGCTGCTGAGCGGGGTAGACGCGATTCGCCAAGTGGTGGAGCGCGATCGCAAAGGCCCTTTGGTAGAGCGTTCAACGGGCCACCCGATAGATGAGCACCCGACAGATGAGCAGTGGGTCAAGCAGAGCGTCCTCCCCATTTTTGATGGGCTCTATGATGCGTTAGGCGAGCCTTCGGCAGAAGATGCGGCTTCGATAATGGATACAGATGAGGGTCAGAATGTCCTGCCGCTCATTTTTCAAACAGAGGTAGACGGCTCTCTAGAGCGGTTAGCGACGCTAGTTGACGAGCAGCCTGCCAGCCTGCGTGAAGATATCATCACGATGTCTCAAGAGCTGGGCAGTCTAGGCGAAATGCTTGACCTGCCGCTTTTTATTCAGCTATGTCAGTCGGTAGAGCGATATGCCTCGGGCGCTGCTAACGTCGCCCAGGTAAAAGAAGTCGCAAGAAAAACGCTGCAAGTCTGGCGACGCGCTCAGGCCCTGGTACTCACGGGGAATGCAGATGCCATGCCCAACCAGCTGACGGGTATCAGCTTTGGTCTGATTGATATCGAGCTAGAAGGGAGCAGCAGCGATCGCACGCATGAGCGGCCCGCCACAGAAACTGCTTTAGAAGCCACTTCAGCAACTGAGAATCTGCCGGTGGATAATCCTCTAAGCACCGCAGATGATGCCTTGGTAGAAGATGTTTTTGCGGGACTCGGGGCAGAAGATGATGCCCTCGTAGGCGATGTCTTTGCGGGACTCGGGGCAGCTGATAGCCAATCTGATTGGGTTGATGAGGCTGCCGGCACGGAGGCGTCTGAGCCCCTAGACAGTGAACTAGAAGCCGAAGTCGATGCGTTTGCGGGGGTCTTTGACGAGGCAGACACCGCCCAGTGGACAGGCAATCAGCTGGGTCGCTCTCAAGCAGTTGGCCCATCGACCAGCCAGCCAGCCAGCCAGCCAAACGAACCGTCAGATAGCTCATTAAATAGCCGCCAACCGGACGACCAGCCAGCCACTCAATCGGCAGGAACTCAATTTCGATTTTCTCAAACGCCTCAGGCGCAAGCCGACGACGCAGACCTAGGCGATAATACCGTGCGCGTATCGGTGCGCAAACTCAATGAGCTGAATGACTATTTTGGTGAGCTGACGATTGAGCGGAACCGGCTAGATGCTGAGGTCAAGCGGATGCGATCGCTAGTTAGTGGGCTCAGCCGCAAGCTGCGATCGCTCGATGAAACCTACGACGATATCAACAGCCTGTACGAACAGCCCGAAAATGCCCGTTTGCTAACTGGCGCTGGACCCGCAAAGGCACTGCCGGGTAGCGCGCTCGCTGTAGGTGCGGATAATGGCGGCACAAGCATATCTGACACTGCCAGCGCGACCAGTTATCCTCAACCAGATACTCGGTCAGATCGTCGGCCAGCACCTCAGACAGATCGTCGGCTGGATAATCAGACAGATCATCAGACAAGCAGTCAGGCAAGTAATCAGGTCGCTCGAAACTTTCGACAAGCGTTTGATAGTTCAGATTTTGACGCCTTAGAATTTGACCGTTACACGACGGCGCATCTGCCATTTCGCCAGATTTTAGACTCACTTGTGCAGCTCCAAGAGGTGAGTGATGATATTGAGCTGAGCGTTGATAAAACCGAGCAGACAGCGCGGACTATCCACCGCACGGTGCGCCATTTGCAGCGCAATCTCAATCAGCTCCGGATGCGGCCCCTATCAGATGTCACCAATCGCTTCCCGCGTGCGCTCAGAGAGCTAGAGCGAGAACATGGCAAGTCGGTAGACCTCCAGCTAGAAGGCGAAAATATTCTGATTGATCGCAATATTTTAGAGGCGCTGAACGATCCGCTCATGCATATTGTGCGCAATGCCTTTGATCATGGCATTGAGATGCCTGCAGCCCGTGAAAAACAGGGCAAGCCAGGTAAAGGAACTATTGCGATTCGAGCGTTTAATCGCAATAGCCGTACATTCATTACCATTGGCGATGATGGCAACGGCATTTCGCTAGAGAAGATTCGCGATCGCGCCCGCTCTATGGGTCTTGATGCAGATCTGCTCAATGCGGCCAGCGAAGCCGACCTGCTGTCGCTGATCTTTGAGCCTGGCTTTAGCACGTCCGATCAGGTCACCGCCCTATCTGGCCGTGGCGTCGGCATGGATGTCGTCCGCAACAACCTCACCCAAATCCGAGGCGATATTAGCGTCAATACCGAAGCGGGCCAAGGCACAACTTTCACGATTTCAGTGCCTTACACACTGTCGGTGACCCGAGTGATGCTCGCTGAAGGCAACCGCCTACTCGTGGCGCTGCCGACAGACATGATTGAAGAAGTTACTGTGATTGATCCAGGCGAGATCTTTGAGATTGATGGCCGAGAAATGTTCTCCTTTAAAAGGAGCCCGGTGCGGCTGATTCGGCTCTCTAATTGGATGGCTTTCAACTGTCCTAGACAGATCGATAGCCTAGAAGATACGCCGACTATAGACGGCCCAAGCATTTTGATTTTTCGCGTGGGCGAGCAGAAAGTAGGGCTGCAAATTGATCGCTCTTGGGGTGATCAGGAGGTCGCCGTGCGCCGCATAGAAGGCCCGATTTCACTACCGGCTGGCTTTAGCAACTGTACTATTTTGGGTGATGGCAGGGTAGTGCCGTTGATCAACCCGCCTGAGCTAGTCCGGTGGGTGATGAGCTGTGAGGCCACCAACGTGCACTCCGCCGAGGAACTATACACTAATCCAATGGGAGTTGGGGCTATTCACCCGATGATCCTGCAGACACCGCCCAGTACAGGTGAGCATCGAACGCCTAGATTCTTGGTAATCGATGATTCGCTGAATGTGCGCCGGCTGCTGGCACTGACACTGGAGAAAGCCGGTTATGAGGTAGAGCAGGCCCGCGATGGGCAAGATGCTTTTGAAAAGCTGGAGACGGGGCTGGGGGTAGATAGTATCGTATGCGATATAGAGATGCCTCGAATGGATGGCTATAGCTTTTTGTCTAAGCTGCGATCGCAACCAGCCTATGCCGATATTCCCGTCACCATGCTGACCTCTCGCAGCAGCGAAAAGCATCGTAACTTAGCAATGAATTTAGGCGCCACTGCCTACCTCTCTAAGCCTTATCAAGAAAGGGTGCTGCTCAAGAGCCTCGCGGAGTCTCTGGCAAATGCCCAAGCAAAGGAGAATTGACAGAGGCAAAATGACAAAGCAAATTACTATTACCTTGAAGCTGTTTGCAATCTATCAAGAAACCTTAGGCGAGCGCGAAAAGGTCATGACCTTGCCCGTGGGCACGACGGCTGGGGAGGTTCGCGATCGCCTGATTGAAGAGCATACTGCTTTGGCCCAATGGCGATCGCTCACCCGCTTTGGCATAAACCTAACATTTGCCAATGCCGATACTCCGCTAAAAGATGGCGATGAGCTAGTGCTGATTCCGCCTGTCAGCGGTGGCTGAAGCACTAGCAAAACCATCAGGTACTAGGTACAGTTTCGTCAGTACAAGTTTCAAGCACCTGCACGCCAAACTTAAACTGATAGGCTGCTGTCGATGCATCTGCCTCGACTACAGTTTCTCGCTGCTCGGCAATCCATCCAAAGAGATCACTGATGATAAAATCGCGGTCTTGACCGGTTGTCTCAGGATTAAAGATATTGGCAACCCAGTCATTGATCTCTGTGTAGCCAGTTTTTTCAAGTAGGCGACTGGCAAGTACATTACCCTGTGCATCTACCACAATCGCAATCGACCCTTCCAAGGTTGTTCCGTCTAAAGAAGACTGGCCAGGTACACATTCCTCTCCGCTATAGATCATCAAAAACACGCCTGAAAGGAACTTAGGAACGGATAGCTCTGGAAATGCTGGTAAAACATTCTCAATAAATTCTGTGAGGGCGTCAGTGGCCTCTTTCTGGCTAAGCCCTGCAGAGTTTCGCGTGAGGGCCACCGGACCTGAGGGGGTCGGATCGGAGGTATTATCCGGCCCAGATTCTGAAGGATTTGTCACAGGGGCTGGATCTTCTACTGGCGTAGCCTGTGACTCAGTGACCGGATCTGGCATGGGCGCAGGCGTCGTTGTGGCCGGAGGGGGTTGAACCACGGGCGGCTGAGCAACCGGCGGCTGGACGACGGGTGGTTGGGCAATGGGTAGTCGGGCTGGCGGTTGGGCGGGCGGCGGTTGGGGTGTAGTGAGTGCCAATACCGGGTCATTAGCCGCTTCAGAAATGGGTGCTGGCGCTTGCCTAGGCGGTAGCTCAGACACTTGAATCGGGACAGGTGGCTCAATATCAGGCACTTCAGCCCTATCTTTTTCTGGCATTGGCAGGAGCATCACTAGCCCATGTAGCCCCACAGACACCAGTAACAGCGGCCTGAGCCAATAATACCTATTTCTTTTTGACCCATTGGGCTGAGCTGGGGTCATGTTTAGAGGACTAATGGTTTGAACGACAAGTGGTTGACGGTTAGTGGTATAGGGCGTTTAACTACATTGTGCCGGGACAAAACACCAGCATGAACGATAATCAGGACGATTGCGTGACTGTCAGAGCATAGGAGGGCGCACACAGGTAATACTTAACCTTATCTTCACGCTCTATTAAACCTGCTCCGGATGCGATCTTTAGCGAGCTAAATGCGCCGCCTGTCGCTACATCTGCGGCTGCTTTTTAACGTCGAACTCACGTTATAATGCTGGTCACTGAAAGCTAGCGATCAAGATTAATACAGTTTCGTAAACTCAAGTAGCCAGATTCAAGCGATCAGACTTTAAGCAGCCAGTGTTCTATGTACGTCGATATTGCCTTTTCGCTCAACCGAACCCTTCAAGTTCCCCTACTGGTTGTTGTTAATTCTATCCTTCGTAATGCCCAGGGTGCTCAGGCGAGTGGTGTAGAGCACTCACTGCCGCTGCGATTTAATATTGTAGTACCGGTAGGCGATAGAGACTTTTTTGAAGAACAAATTCGCGCTAGCTTTGGCTCAGAGGCAATCTCAAGCACTGGCCCAGATGCTACGACGTTTCGGGTTCGAGAATTTACCCCGCCGGATTATCTCAAGCATTATCTAGACAATAAGTTCAAAGAGAAAAAAGCAGATCGCCGTATCTCTCGCTATATGCAGTACGCCCGACTGTTTTTAAAAGATATTTTTCCAGATGTGAAGCGGGTGATTTATTTCGATGGCGATACGCTGGTGTTGGCCGATGTGCGATCGCTTTTTGCCGTTGGCGAGCAGCTTACCCCGCAGCGCTACTTAGCCGCTGCCCCGCAGTTCTTCCCAGCCATCTTTTACTTCAGTAATCCGTTCAAAATGTGGGCCGACCTGCGTAAGTTCAAGAGTTCTTTCAACAGCGGCGTACTGCTTACAGATCTCTCTTTTTGGAACGCGCAGACCTACGACTTGCTGCAGCACTATCTCAATTTAGATGCTAGAAATGACTATCGTCTCTATCACCTCGGCGACGAAACGGTCTTTAATTTAATGTTTAAAGATACCTATATTCCGTTAGATAAGCGATGGAATTGCTGCGGCTACGGACAACCTCACTGGATCACGGCCCTGCTGAAAAAAGACCCGCAGAGAATGAACG
>JBAUIB010000264.1:0-3928 GCA_049680585.1 Phormidesmis sp. | reverse complement strand
GGCTTCGCGGTGAATGCGTCATGCACTCACCGCGAAGGCGTTCACTCTAGCTGATGGCGACTGGCATCTACGGCCCATTGCGTACGCGCCGCGCCATCAAGCCAGGCTTTACGCACTAGAGAGACAGCTATCAGAACTATGTATCGCTTGTTCGTACTGGACTATCAGCTCACGTTTCGGACACACCCGGCCATTCTTTCGAACGTTGATGCCGAACGCTGTTCTCATTGCCGATGCTCTCAAATCCCTCACTCGCCAAGCTGTCCAATCAATAGGAGCGCACTCTATTGCAGCATGACTCGATTCCAGCTCTGCCAGCTCAGGTATGGCTATCTCTGGTTGCTTTATCGGCTGATTGGTAACGCTGCTAATCTTCTCTGCTGGGCGCTGTGTCTCGGCTGCTTTGGGGGATACAGCAAGTTCACCTTTCTGTGCAGCTGGGTGCGTCACCACGAAGTGAATGAAGGCGATGCCAGTGCAGACTGGCGCTGTGTAAATCATGAAAGTCAATACATCTGTGACGAAATTGTCGATTAGTTCAAACATTTCTGTTTACCTCGGTTGAGTCAGTTTTTAGAGCAGGGGTTCCTGCTACTGCCTCGGCGCGTAAGCGCTTCTAGTCACTTTTGGCACAAGCGGTCTCTGACGAACTGCGCGTTGATAGTGGTCTTTTGGAGAAGGCGATGCAGCCGCGCAGGATAGTGAGGTGCTGAAGGTCTTTTGAGCGGATGGTCAATGGAGCGAAGCCTATCACCCCTGAGCGCATCAATCGAGCAATCTCTGAGGATAGGAAGAACAAAAGTTAGATCCGAGCAGCACTCCTGTTACGCACACAGGGACGGTTGTTTAAGGTCGGGTGGCCAGATGTGCGCTAGAGCGCTTGATCGCACCCTGGGAGGAAGGCTCTTCGCCCGTGCACTTAGCAGTCATCTACATCCACAGGCCAACTGTGTTGCTTTGAATAAGCATACGCTAAGATTGTTGACTGTAAGAAGAACCGTTCCCCTTAAACAATCTATGACAACAACTGTATTACCCCAACTGCAAGAGATAGCGTCCGAACTGGCGGCTCAAGAAGAAACCCTCTCCGCCCGGCTGACAGAACTGCGTGAGCAGCTGCGCGGCATACGAGCCGTGATGCCAATGTTCTCAGAGACGACTGATGCTGCCGTCGAATCGGTCACTGCTGAAGAATCGCCCCCATTAAACGAACCTGTTGTAGAAGAGGCGACTGTGTCGTCAGATGAGCCAGAAGAAGCGCCTGCCGTAGAGGAACTGGCTGTATCAGAAGCACCTCAACCAACTGAGAAAAAAGCAGCAACACCGAAAAAAGCAGCGACAAAGAAAGCGATCGCCCAGAAAAGAACCGCCACCAAAAAAGCAACCGCTAAGAAGAAGAAAGACGGACGGGCCGCGTCGTGGCAGAAGTACACTCGCCCAGGGGTAAAGAACGAGTCGATTCCTGATGCCGTCAAGCTGATACTAGAGACGCAGCCAGAGAAAGACTTCAAAATCGCAGAAGTGATGGATGCCCTGTTCCAAGAGGATATGCCGAAAGCGCAATACCTGAAGGCCCGTAACCGGATATCAAATGTCCTTTCAGGCGGCGTTCGTGCTGGTGACTGGCATCGAGGAGCGCGAAGTACCTATCGGATGAGCGCAGCATAGACGTTGGCCGTCAACTGAGTAGTACTTGCGTTCTATTTGCGCCTATGATACAACTGCTCTGTTGCGATGGCTCTCACTTATGAATAAAGCTGAATTGATTGATGTGGTTTCAGAAAAGGCTGAGGTCTCGAAAAGAGATGCCGATGCGATTGTGACGGCGGCGGTTGAAGCCATCATGGAAGCCGTTGCCAGTGGCAATAAGGTTTCTCTCGTCGGCTTCGGCAGCTTTGAACCCCGCGAGCGGAAGGCTCGGGACGGGCGTAATCCTCAGACGGGCAAAACCATGAAGATTCCAGCCACGACAGTACCCGCTTTTTCCGCTGGTAAGGGATTCAAGCAGTTGGTCGCTTCGGCCTGACAACTGCGTATTCTCTAGCAAAGAAGTTGATAGACAGCGAGCTGTAGGTATCTGTGGCTCGCTGTCTTAGTATGTGACAAACAGCATTGAGATTGCCCTGATGATTACTATCCCTACAAACTGCAAAGCAGTGGGCATAATGAAGCGATCTCCTCTATTCCTTTAGCGATCGCTGCTGCTGCCTGCCTATGGCTCAGATGATTCCCGCAACCATCCCCAGTAAGGCGAGCCAAGGCGAAAAGCTGCTGTTCAATGTACTGCAAGCGCAATTGCCGGATACCTTTCTGGTTTGGTACGAGCCCACAATCCGAAGACTGCTGCCTGATTTCATTATCCTCGGACCTGCTTTCGGGTTGCTAATTCTTGAAGTCAAGGGCTGGTATGCCGGGAATGTAGAGCTAGCCAGCCATGATTTCTTTCAGCTGCGAAGGGAGAGAGAAGGTAAAACAAAAATCGAAAGCTATGCCAACCCACTCAAGCAAGGCCATAGCTACTTCGCCACTGTAGCCGACAAGATGGCTGGCTTCCCATTGCTCTGTAGGCCAGAAGGCAACTATCAAGGTACGCTGGCTTTCCCCATTGGCGTTGGCGCAGTCATGAGCAACATTACAGCGGCTCAGTCCCGCGAGCATGCAATCTACAGCGTATTAGAGCAACCGGCTGTGGCCTATCGCGATGAGCTGTTGGACTGGCAAGCATTCTCTAATAGTGAGCTGATTGCCCGGTTAAAAGGCATGTTCAAAACGGACTTTGCCTTTCCGCCGCTCACAAAAGACCAGATCAGCACTATCAAGGGACTTATCCATCCAGTCACGATTGTAAAAGAGGTGCCGGTTGTCTCGGATAGCTTACCACCTGAAGCAGAAGAGCCCTTACCGGCTCATGCCACTCGGCTGCTTAGTCTCGATTTAGAGCAGGAGCGATTGGCACGCACGATGAAGCCTGGACATCGAGTAATCTCAGGCGTTGCCGGTTCAGGCAAGACACTGATTCTGCTCGCTCGTGCCAAAGCCTTAGCCAATAGCCTAGAGCCACAGCGGTCTATTCTTATACTCTGCTTCAACATCACTCTAGCCGCTCACCTGCGCTCCTTGCTCCATAGCGATTCGCGCAATCCGCAGTACAGAGACTGCATTGAAGTGAAGCACTTCCACGGCTTTGCTAAATCTCTTTTAAAGAAACTGCCTAATCTCAGGTCTTTTAAGACAGAAGATGCCTACAACCAGAATCTTGGAGAAAAAGTGCTAACGGCTCTTCAGAAGTTACCAGAAGAGAAGCGCTGGGACGCAATCTTGGTTGATGAGGCTCACACCTTCGATAAAAGCTGGTTCCCCTGTTGCGTGGCGGCGCTCAAAGATTGGGAAGAGGGTGATCTGATGATCGTGAGCGATCGCAACCAGGGGCTCTACAAACGCCGCGACTTCTCCTGGAAGTCTGTGGGTGTAAAAGCGCAGGGACGCTCTAAAAAGCTGGCGCAGAACTATCGCAATACACAAGAAATTCTATCGGCAGCTTGGGATGTGCTCAAGCCTTCGAAGGCAAAAGCAGATAGTGCTTTTCTAGCGGTAGAGCCGAGCGCTGCCCTACGGCATGGCTTAGTGCCTGCTCTACATATTGCGCGTTCAAAAAGGGAGGCGACTCAGCAGGCGCTAGCTCAAATGCAGATGCTCTGCCAGGCAGGCTACAGCCTATCGGATATTGCAATTATCTACAAATACAAAAGCCAGCAAGAAGCAGACGAGTTTCAGCAATTGCTTGAGCAAATGGAAGGCAAAGGAATGAAACCCTATTGGATTACGGCAGACGCGCAGGCCAAACAAACTTATGATAGTCAGCGGCCAGGGGTCCGAATTGTCACGGCGCTCTCGTCATTGGGGCTAGAGTTCAAAGCAGTATTGCTGC
>JBAUIB010000263.1:0-15760 GCA_049680585.1 Phormidesmis sp. | reverse complement strand
TTACTCCCCCACCTCCCCGTCGCGCCTGGATAGCGATCGCCCTCTGCTCACTCACCCCCCTCGGGTTTCTGCTGAGCCAGCGCCTGATACCCGCCGCCTACGCCCAAGCCATGACTGATGAGGATGTGGACAACTACGCCCAAGCCATCAGTCAGATTGAACCACAACGCTTAGCCGCCTACGAAGCAGCCAGCGATATCTTAGTCAGTGCAGCCAGCGAGCTAGACATTCTAGAATTTCCGCTGAGATGCACCGCCACTGAGCTGTCTGATATGCCCGATATTCCCAGACCCGACCGGCTAGATTTGCTCACAGTACTCGTCGATTTTTGCAACGAAGCGAGCCAACTAGCAGAAGCTAACGATCTCACCCCCCTACGCTTCAACTCAATCACCGCTGCCCACCGTGAAGACCCTGAGCTTGCCCAGCGCATCCAAGCCGAGTTGAGCAGCCTCTAATCTCCGCATCTTTCCTATCTCCCCCTTTCCTCATGCAGTTTATCGACCAAGCCGAAGTAGACGTAGAAGGCGGCACCGGCGGCGATGGCCTGACCGCCTTCCGCCGCGAAAAATTTGTCCCCACAGGCGGTCCCTCTGGCGGCACGGGCGGCAACGGCGGCGCTGTTGTGCTAGTGGCCAATAGCAATCTGCAAACCCTGCTGGATTTTCGCTACTCCCATCGCTTTCGGGCCCAAGACGGAGAGCGCGGCGGTCCTAAAAATAGAACCGGTGCCAATGGTGAAGATCTGGTTATTGAAGTGCCCTGTGGCACTCTGGTGTACGATCTTGGCGCCAGGCAGCTGATGGGTGATCTCACTGAGCCAGCTCAGCGGTTAGTCATCGCTCCAGGTGGCAAGGGGGGCTTAGGTAATCGCCATTTTTTGAGTAATCGAAATCGGGCACCTGAGCGATCGCAGCCGGGTGCACCGGGCGCTATCCGCCGCATCAAGCTAGAACTCAAGCTGCTGGCAGAAGTGGGCATCATCGGCCTGCCGAATGCAGGCAAATCGACGCTAATTTCGAGCCTATCAGCCGCAAAGCCTAAAATTGCCGACTATCCCTTCACAACGCTGGTACCGAATCTAGGTGTGGTCCGTAAGCCGACTGGGGACGGAACGTTATTCGCGGATATTCCAGGGCTGATTGAAGGGGCACATGAAGGCCAGGGACTCGGTCATGAATTTTTGCGCCATATTGAGCGCACAAAGCTTTTACTGCACTTAGTCGATGGCACGGCGATAGACCCAGTGGCTGACTACCACACGATTCAGCAAGAGCTGATCGCCTACGGACAGGGACTCGCTAATCGCCCTCAGCTACTGGCGATCAATAAAGTAGACGCGCTGCTCGAATCAGATGCAGACGAACTGGCCTCCCAGCTTTCTTTGGCTACCGGCACCTCAGTTTTTAAAATTTCGGCGGTTAGTAAACAGGGAACAGATGAGCTGATGAGAGCGGTATGGAAACTGCTCGATGAGATCAATGAGGCGATCGCCACTGAAAAAGCCCAAACCGCTCAAGCCCTGATCGAATTCAACACGCCAACATTGCGCCCATCGCTCTAAATCATTGCCTACATTGCCTGAATCATACGAGCAGCCCAGTTCTACAGATGACTTTTTATGCAAGTCGTTTTTGAGAATTGCGCTAGTGTGTCTGGTCATTCTGCCACCCTTTGCGATCAACAATTTTGTTCAGCAAAGGTATCTATTAGGAGTCGGCTCCGGCCTCATTGTGGCTATTTTCGCGTTTCAGACTTGGTCGATTGTCCGTCGCGATCGCTATTACGCCGCACTCACGCTACTGGGACTTATCCCTACTATCCTCTCCTTTTTATCGCTGTGTTTACTGACACAGGGCATGATTGGCATTTTATGGTGCTATCCGGCAGCGGTTTCGTTCTACTTTATGCTGCCTGAGAAAAAGGCATGGCTCGCGAATACAGCGCTCCTAGGCATTGTTTTCTCATTGGGGTGGCGCATTGCTGATCCTGCGTTAACCGCCAGAATGATCGCAACGCTGCTATTGGTCAGTATCTTTTCGATGATCTTCATTCGAGTCATCAGCGAGCAGCAGCAGCAGCTCAAAATACAGGCAGTCACCGATCCACTCACAGGACTGCTTAACCGGACGCTCATGGCCAATATGCTCACTCAAGCGCTCGAACAAAGCAAACGCACAGACATTCCGATGACACTGGTTGCGTTTGACATTGATCGCTTCAAGCGAATCAACGATACGTTCGGTCACGATGCGGGTGATGCGGTCTTGCGGGGTATTGGGAAAATGCTCCGCACGCGTAGCCGCTGTACCGACAAAATCTTTCGTCTGGGCGGGGAAGAATTCTTAGTGCTCCTGTACGGAACCAATGCAAAAAACGGCCAACAATTCGCTGAAGACTTGCGTCTCTCAATCGCGTCGCTGCCACTGCTGCCAGATCACCCTGTCACGATTAGTGCTGGCATCGCCACGCTCAATCCTAAGGAAGATTGGCGAGAGTGGATGAAACGCAGCGACGAAAATCTCTACCGTGCGAAAAGAGGCGGGCGCAATCGCAGTGAGCTCTAGCCGCACAGGCCCTCATCTAGATAGCGACTCAGAGGGCTTTTTTGCAGGTCCATTAGCCCTCAACGTGAGAGTATAGAAGCGTGAGATACTGGCCAAGCGAATGAAGGATCTGATCAAAGGACTAAGAGAATTTCAGAGTAGCTACGTCCCTAAAAATAAAGAGCTGCTGCATGAGCTAGCCCAAGGTCAGCATCCACGCGTCCTTTTTATCACCTGCTCTGACTCGCGCGTACAGCCTGAACTAATTACCCAGTCGGATTTGGGCGATTTGTTTGTTATTCGCAACGCGGGCAATATTGTGCCGCCCTACGGTGCGACCAATGGCGGCGAAGGGGCAACCATTGAGTACGCGATCAAATCTCTCGATATCCAGCACATTGTTATCTGCGGTCACACTACCTGTGGGGCGATGAAGGGCCTGCTGCAAGTCGGTGAGCTAGAGCATAAAATGCCGCTGGTATACAACTGGCTCAAGCACACCGAGGCAACTCGCGAGCTTGTTGAAGAAAATTATTCTCATCTGGGTAAAAAAGAAAAGCTAGCGACCTTAGTCGCAGAAAATGTGCTGACACAGATTGAGAACCTACGGACGTATCCATCTGTGCGATCGCATCTTCATAAGAGCGAAGTCGTTCTTCACGGCTGGATCTACAACATTGAAGACGGCTCTGTCCTTGTCTATGACCGTGCCAACCACGCGTTTGTACCCATTTCTAGCCAGAGCGAGGACACCCTCGAATCGCTTCAGTCCAGCGCCCACTACCAAGGGTCTGCCAGAATTTCTCAGGCGCAGCGCGATCGCATTTTTCGAGGCTCTCCCGCCTTTTATCACCGCTAGCTGATATCCGTTGATTTGTTCAATGCCAAAATTGATCAATACCAATTGATATCAACGCGTCTATACCAGAGCCACCTCTGCCTGAGGCGAATTGAAAGTCGTCCCCGAGCAAACCATGCCTTTGCTGATATCTAGCGTCACAATCGTGCCATTGCGGATAATCTCAGTTGCCCGCTCTACGCCGACAATCACTGGAATACCTAGCCGGAGACCGAGTACAGCCGCGTGACTCGTCAGGCTGTCATCTTCAGTGATAATGCCGCCCGCGCGTCGGATAACATCCACATAGTCCGCACTGGTACGAGGCACCACCAAAATCTCACCCGCATGGAAGTCCTTAATGGCAGCGGTGTTGTGGGCAATGCGTGCCCGCCCGCTGACAGAGCCTTCACCAATTCCTCGCCCCTGCCCCAATACAGCAGTAACCACCTCTACCTTAATCAGATCTGTAGAACCGGCTACCCCTTGCAGCGTCCCGGCTGTCATGACAACCAAATCGCCATCATTCAGCAGGCCTTTTTCTTGAGCGACATTCATCGCAGCCTGGAAAGTCTGTCCGCTAGAAGCCGAATCCATCACCAATAGAGGACTCACACCCCACACAAGCTGTAGCTGCCGGGAGACGTCCACCAGCGGCGTGATGGCCAAAATCGGCGCTTTCGGTCGAAACTTAGACACATTTCGAGCCGTCGCTCCCGTACGGGTCAGCGTCATAATAGCCGAAGCTCGCAGCTGCGATGAAATTTGCTCCACCGCGTGACTAATCGCATTCGGAATCGTGTGGCTTTTGGTAAAGTCTTCGGTTACGCGCTTGAGCTGCTCTCTTTCAGTGCGAAGGGCAATGCGGGCCATTGTAGCCACCGCCTCTACCGGAAACTCGCCGACGGCGGTCTCGTTCGAGAGCATCACAGCATCTGTCCCATCAAAAATTGCGTTAGCCACATCTGAGACTTCAGCGCGTGTGGGTCTCGGGCTATCAACCATGCTATCTAGCATTTGTGTGGCTGTAATCACCGGAATACCCAGACGATTCGCCGTCGAAATCAATCGTTTTTGCAGAACCGGCACATCTTCTGCGGGCAGCTCCACGCCCAAATCACCGCGCGCCACCATTACACCATCTGAGAGCGACAAGATCGCATCCATCTGCTCGATGGCCTCGTGCTTCTCAATTTTGACAATGACTGGCACCCGCCGCTTGGTGTTGTTCTGGATAATTTCCTTAATTTCCAAAACATCTTGAGGATTGCGCACGAAGCTCAGCGCCACCCAATCCACCCCTTGGTCTAGGCCAAACAGCAAATCTTTTTTATCCTTTTCGGTCAGCGCCTTGATAGAGAGATAAACCCCCGGAAAGTTAACGCCCTTGCTGTTGGAGAGCTTGCCACCGACAACGACCTCGCACTTGAGGTTGCGCTGCGCAAGGTCTTTGCCGACTACTTTCATTTCCACTTTGCCATCGTCTAGCAAAATGACTGAACCGACCGGCACCTCATCGACGAGCGGCTCGTATGTTACAGAACTTTCTGCTTGCGTACCTGGAATCACCCGGCTCGTCAAAATGAAGCTGTCGCCTTTGGCCAGATGAATTGAGCCTTGCTCAAACTTGCCCAGGCGGATTTTAGGGCCTTGCAAGTCCTGCAAAATACCCACATGCTGGTTAAGCTCAAAGGCAACTTGGCGAATAAGCTTAATGTTTTTTTTGTGACCTTCGATCTCACCATGTGAGAAATTGAGCCTCAGGGTGGTAGCACCTGCCCCAATGAGCGCTCTTAGGGTATCTGGATCTTCAGTAGCAGGGCCAATGGTTGCGACTATCTTGGTTCGACGTAGAGCAGGACGCGATCGCATACGCTTAAAATTCAGGGGCAGTAAAAGGGGCAGTAAAGGAGTTTATCTGCTCAAACGATACCACTGTAAGGCCCAATGATATAGAAGCGGCTCTGTCACAAAGAAGTTCATAAAAGAATTGCTGACAGATTTACGTTAGCTTGGACAAGCGGCTATCCCTACGGGAATTGAGCATCCTTAATCGATTTCACAAAACTTTATTATTCATCTCGGGTAGCGTATACTACCGAAGATATGGATACCCCAAAAAAAGTGGTAAGCCGGAAAAAATGGTGTGAAGGAGCGAATGTATGGTGTCGGCGGCAGTAGAGCCTCTGGCAGTTACCCGGAGAGTCCCTAAGCGGTTTCTAGATGCAGATGGTGGCCTGAGCCCTGATCTGTTAATTTTCATCGGGGCTGTCTCGCTCGTAATTCTTTCGACAGTTGGATATTTTGTCTGGCAATTACCAAGCTGGTGTTGCTTTGCGTTGAACACATTAGCGCTGCATTTGGTGGGTACCGTCATCCATGACGCTTCTCATAACTCAGCTCACAGCAATCGAGTGGTTAATGCGGTGCTGGGTCACGGCAGCGCTCTAATGTTGGGATTTACATTTCCTGTATTTACTCGGGTGCATCTGCAACACCACGCTCACGTTAACGATCCAGAAAATGATCCGGATCATTTTGTGTCAACAGGCGGCCCCCTGTGGTTAATTGCAGCTCGCTTTTTCTATCATGAAATATATTTTTTCCAGCGCCGACTGTGGAAAAAATACGAGCTTCTAGAGTGGCTTCTGAGCCGTTTGGCCGTAGGTAGTTTTATCTATGCAGCTGTCCACTTCGGCTTTATCGGCTACCTATTTAACTATTGGTTTTCTCCGGCTTTGGTTGTTGGTTTGGCACTGGGTTTATTCTTCGACTACCTACCTCATCGCCCCTTCAAGACCTGTCATCGCTGGCAAAATGCCCGCGTCTATCCGGGCAAAGTGCTCAATGTTTTGATCATGGGTCAGAACTACCACCTGATCCATCACCTGTGGCCGTCTATTCCTTGGTACAAGTACAAACCTACCTACGAAGTGATGAAGCCATTGCTCGACGAAAAAGGTTCCCCTCAGTCGCTGGGACTCATGCGAACTAAGGACTTTATGGGATTTTTGTACGACTTGTTTTTGGGCATTCGTTTCCATCACAAGTCGCATAAAGGATAGTAAATTCAAAAGAGTAGTCAATTGAAGACGGCCAAAGCGATATCAGCGATACTACAGTTGCGCTGTCCATCAGCGTTTTATCTACGAAGCCGGTACTGCTGATCGTAAATTCAAAAGCTCCTTGGGGGAAGCCAACAGTTTGATGCTGGCCTGCTCAATTTTGCCTGTAGGCGTCACGATAAACTGCCAGCCGACGTTGACTTTGAATACGCTTGTCTCTACTTTCCCACTCACATTGATTTGCCATTGAGCAGTTTCTAGCGGCTGCGGTTGCCATTCCTGCGGGTGTGCCGTCATATTTTTCGCAGCTCGTCGCAAGTAGGCCGAAATCTTCTCAGGGCCCACTAACGGCGAGTCGAACGGTGGGCAAAGCTGACCTTCATCATCAAACAGCACGGCTACTTGATTAAACTGCTTTTGGTTGAATCGCTCGAAATACTGCTCAACGGTGTTAAGGGCCGTTTGTTCGGCGTTTGAGTGAGGGACAGTAGGGGTTTTCATAATGTCTCATACAATACAGATCGCCAGCGCCCTACCTGTAGACAAATTGCTACAGGAGGGCGTTGGCGTCAGGAATTGACCGGTTAATGCCGAAGATGCATTAACCCTATCGGATAGCCGTTTTGCGGCTCAGGCTTTGCAGCCCAGACTAAGCGCCCATATCCAAAACGGCATGGCGTAGCATCGTAATCTGCTGATTGAACTCAAGCGCGCTGATTTCACCAAGCAGCTTAGATGCACCAGCAGACAGCTCATAGTCGTCAGGGACCGGAACGATATCGCCTGCAGCCATTCCTTCAGCTAGCTCATACCAGAACACCAGCTTGTTATCTTCGCTAAAGGCACTGTAGGTCTGAGTGTGCTCAGTTGACTTTTTCTCGGCGAGATCGCGCATGAAGGCGAGCTGAGCAGACTCATCCATTGCCTTAACAGCGTCGAACAGTGTCTGGGTAAATTGAGACTCAGTGGCACCGGGCGCGGCAGGCGTGATCGAGCCGCCCATATTTTCATAGATCACCCAGAGCAAACCTAGCTTTTCGTCAGTCGCGAGTCCTCGAAACTCAGCAAATTCTTGGGTATCGCTGGTGCTTGAAGTGGGGGCATCAATTGCCATAAGAATATTTCCTCGTGAACGTTTTAACTTTCTTAACAAAGCTTAATCGTTAGAGGCGACGGCTTTGAATAATCTGAGGGGATAGTTTGACGCCTTGCATGCTCTTTCAAAAGAGCGAAGCCTTCCAGCTATTTTCTACAGGCTCTACTCCAAGAGGGAACTACACAGATCGCTTAGTCAGACGTAAGGCAGAGATCGGGGCGTAGGTCGCGGGCACCGCGCAGATAAGCATGTCTAACTTCGCTTTGACAGATCGGTAAAGGGATATGAATCATCAGGCGAACGCAGCGAGCAAGGCTACCTTTTACGTGCATTTGCTGAACGTCTAGCAAAGGAACGCTATCCCAGCGAGGACGGGCGCGGGCGATCGCCGCCGGAAAAATGGCATCCAAGTCACGAGTGACCGAGAAGGTAGCGCTGACAATTTGCGCAGGGTCTAGCTGATTTTGCGACTCTAGAGCATCCAGCATTTCTGTCACGGCTTCGGCGATGGCCTCGGCTGAATTTTCCGGGACGGTCGTCGCCCCTCGAATGGCTCGCATCTGCCAGTCCACAGCGGTTTCTTCCTTTGCTATCTCACGCTTCCCCATTTAACCATTAGACTTGTAGACATTTGTAGACATCGCGTTTGTCGCCCTAAATATTTCTAGGGGCTTGATACATCCATAGCGGCAGCCCATTAGTGGCTACCTCAAAGTCTATTCGAGCCATCGTTGCACTCATGTGCTCCGGCAAAATATCAAGCGGCGAACGATTACCCGACAGCAGCCGACTCAACAGCGGCTTTTTCTCTTCGAAGGTGTAGCACTCAGCCTTGTCAGGATCGAGTCCGCCTAGCTCAGCGGCCCAGCGACGGGCATCTTCTTCAGAACCCAAGCGATCCACCATACCCAATGCCAATGCCTGCTCTCCAGTGAACACCCGGCCATCAGCAAAGGTTCGAACCGCCTCTTCTGACAAATTCCGCCCTTCAGCCACCGTCCGCACAAACTGACCGTAACTCGTATCAATCAGCTCCTGCAAAATCGTTTCCTCAGCAGGCGTAAGGGCTCTATCAAAGGACAAAATGTCTTTGTAAGGGCCAGATTTAATGACTTGAAAGGATACCCCTACGCGCTCTAGCAATTTTTCTAAGTTGTTGCCTCGCAAAATCACGCCAATAGAACCGGTGATGGTGCCTGGATTGGCCACAATCTGATGAGCCCCCACGCCGATATAAACACCGCCCGACGCCGAAATATTGCCATAACTCGCAACGATTTTGACTTTCTCCTGGAGCTTTCTCAGGGCACTGTAGATTTCTTGAGAGTCGCCTACGGTGCCGCCGGGGCTATCAATCCGTAGCAGCAGCGCTGGAAATTTCTTCTCCTCAACTTCTTCTAGGGCCTCAAGCACTCGTTTGCGAGTCGAGCCAGCGATCGCACCGATCACTTCAATTCGAGCAACTTGTTTGCGGTATCGAGGCTTAAAAGGCCAAATCATAAAAATCTTGGGTGCGCTGGGCTTTACATTACTTTAGAGTTAAGTATACGACTTGCGATGCGCACCGCCGACTCAAAACTAGTGAACCGCTCAGCCAACTTTCCCGACTAATTGCGGCCCAAGTTGTGGCCCAATTCACCGCCTAATTCACCCTGACCACACTGTTTTACCGCATGGACCTTCGCTCCCCCACTGACACCCATGACGAGATCCTAGCGCCGCCGCTACCAGCGTTTTCGAAGCTAGCAGTTAATCCGCTAATTCTGATTTCACCCTTTTTCTTATGGGGTACCTCAATGGTTGCCATGAAAGGGGTAATGCCAGAAACCTCACCGTTGTTTATTGCGGGGGTGAGGCTGTTACCCGCTGGTCTTTTGGTAGTTGGGGTATCTGCGCTATTGGGCCGCGAGCAGCCTAAGGGTTGGCGAGCGTGGCTATGGCTTGGTCTATTTGCCTTAGTAGATGGAGCCTTGTTTCAAGGTTTTTTGGCAAAGGGACTAGAGCGTACAGGCGCGGGGCTAGGATCTGTGATGATCGATTCTCAGCCGCTGGCTGTGGCAATTATGGCCCGTTTCCTCTTTAAAGAATGGATCAATCCTGTGGGCTGGATAGGTCTGTTGATTGGTCTGATAGGTATCAGCTTTATTGGGCTACCAGACGAATGGATTGTGGCTTTTTTTCAAGGCCATAGCTCTGTGATGGAGCCGGTGATCACCTTTGAGCAGGAAATCTGGTCGGTTTTATTTCAGCAAGGAGAGTGGCTCATGCTGATGGCCGCGCTATCGATGGCCGTCGGCACGATTTTGATTCGCTATGTGGCCGAACAAGCAGATCCGGTCGCGGCAACGGGATGGCATATGGTCTTAGGCGGCGCGCCGCTGATGCTGCTTTCCTTGACCTATGAGCCGACTGCCTGGCAAGGCATTTCCCTATCGGGCTGGCTTGAGATGAGCTATGCCACCATTTTTGGTAGCGCGATCGCTTACGGTGTCTTTTTTTACATCGCTGCTCAGGGTAATCTCACTAGCCTTAGCGCACTGACTTTTCTAACCCCCGTGTTCGCGCTGCTGTTCAGCACGCTACTGCTCTCAGAAAGCCTCAGTACCCTCCAGTGGAGCGGTGTAGTGCTGACACTACTAAGCATCTACCTGATCAATCGACGGTTTCAGCTCATAGCGCTATTTTCAAATGGATGGCCGCTGGCACCGGCTGGAGGGGCAACTTCGCAAAAGGCACCTGAGGCGGCGATCGCAAACCATGACGATGCCACCTAAGATAGCCGTTAAAAATATGACCGAGCAGGTATCACAAAAAATACGTAAATATGCAGAGAATAACTATAAAGAAGAGAAGAATTCGTCTCCTTAGCAGCAATGGAGCCTAATGTTTGCGATAGTATAGCCTCAGTAAAATAGCAGATGTAGGAACATCCGTCCTAAGTCACAGACATGTTTGGCAGGTTTTTAGGGATACATTCGGGATACATCTGGTGAGATCTGTATTAATTGATTACAGTAATTGATTAATTGCTGCTCTATGCTGACCAAAGCTAACAGCTGAACTAAAGTCAACCAGCGTTTGATCCATCTTTTAGGTCTCCCTAATAAAAGCGCTTGATGTCAGTGCCTGAAAAAGCATCAGGGCTCGGCGTAACGATACGCAGACCATTGAACTCACAGATAGTTTTCTTAAGGGCTTTGCAGCGCAGTTGACTTTTATCAACCCATGTTTCAGCCAGCAGAAATATCCTGTAGGCGGGCATCCTATCTTCAAGTAGACATGATTTTGGACAACTCTTCTCATCTTTCCGGGTTTTCGACCCAGACGGTTGTACTTTCCCAAAAGAACCTTAATTAAATAGAGATAAATAGAGAGTCCTTGATTTAGACCTTGAGAAGGGTCGCCAGGTACCGAAAATGTAAGTATAGGTAAGGATAGCAATGATTCGGCGTTCTACTTTAGTATTTCTAACCTGCTTAGCCACGCTGAATGTTCCGGCTATGCGAACAAAGAGCGCTGCTTCTGCTGTGACAGTCCCAGAATCTGCCGCTCAGGTTCTAATATCCCAGGCATCTGGAGATCGCTCTGCTGACGATGGCCTCAGTAGCCTGACAGCCGGACCTTTAAAGGTCGGTGCCAAAGGAGAAGCCGTCAGCGCAATTCAGCGTCGCCTAAAGCTCACTAATCACTACAAGGGGCCGATTGACGGTGTATATGGCCTGGAAACTCGGCGAGCCGTCAGTGCATTTCAAGCAGACGCCGGACTGAAGCAAACAGGTGATATGAGCGATGAGACCTGGCAAAAGCTACAGTCATCTTCTGATCAACGAGCGGCCGAAGCCCCTTCGCAACCTGGCAGCGCCCAGGCCGCTACTCCAAATAGCTCAGCAGGAGCTGCTGACGAATCCCCCGATACAGCCCCCACGGCAAGTGAACTTCCCGCTATCGAGGGCGAGGGCAATCCTGATGTCGTCATTGCCGACACCAGCGAAGGCGGTATTGGCAAAATAGTCGGACTCAGTCTCGGATTAGTAGCCCTACTCGCGAGCTTTGGGGTGGGTTTCTACATGGCAAATCGTAGTAAGGCTGAAGCTGAAGCTGCCGAAGACAGTCACTGGGGTAGCATCGGTACTAACCCTAGCGCGCGATCGCTTACTCGCACTGACACAGGGCTCTCGTCTACAGCTCAGCCAAAGCCAGCCCTCGGACAAGGGGTTGCTCGCTCCACCAGCAATGGCACTGCCATCACATCCACTGCCATCAACTCCCCGATTCAGACCACTGGTCAAGTTGGCGGAACCATGCCCCTCGCACAAGTGGATGTGATTGAAGGTCTGATTGGGGACTTGCGCAATCCTGACCCCACGCAAAGGCGTAAGGCTATTTGGGAGCTAGGGCAGCGAGGCAACTCCCTGGCAATGCAGCCGCTAGTCGATTCAATGGTCAATGCTGACTCTAAGGAAAAAAGCTTAGTATTAGCAGCCCTCTCAGAAATTGGCATTCGCTCGCTGAAACCGATGAGCCGAGCCTTGGCCATTGCCCTACAGGACGACAATCCGGAAGTGCGCAAAAATGCTATTCGCGATCTGACCCGCGTTTATGAGCTGGTCGTACAAATCAGCCAGATGCTGGGCCATGCAACCGAAGACGAAGATCCTGAAGTGCGTCAAACCGCGACTTGGGCACTTGATCAGCTCAACCGGATTCGTCGCAGTCAGGATATTGACTCCACCGTACGGACCTTCACGAGTGCGGGCTCGGCAGCACCGATTGATTTGCTCTCTAGTGAAGCTTCTCTCCGCAGGAGCCAGCAGTCGTAAAAGCGAGACGGCATTTGCGTCTGCTGATGCTCTCTACGCCAGTGGCACCGCTAGGGTCTGGTTTAGGCGGGGGGGTTGAGCTGACGATCATCAATTTAGCCAAGATGCTCGTTCAGCGAGGTCATCAGGTCGTGATCGCCGCTCCTGAAGGGTCTATTTTGCCCGCCGCCGCTACATTAGGCGCTGATAAGTTCACTCAGCAGATCGCCCTGATTCAGGTACCCGGAACGCTACAGCCCATCGCGCAAAATCAGCTGCGCTCAGCATCCATAACGGTCGCATCCGCCTTGGCCAATGCCTGGGACTATGCCCGCCAAGCACAGGCCCAGTACGACCTGCTGGTGAACTTTGCCTATGATTGGCTGCCGTTTTATCTCACGCCGTTTTTGAGCGTGCCGGTTGCCCATTTCGTCACAATGGGATCGCTAAGCGATGCAATGGATGAAGCGATCGCTCAGCTGTCAGCACGGTTTCCTGGAACGCTAGGGGCCTATACGCAATCGCAAGCCGATACGTTCTCAACTCACATCCCCTCTACCGATCCGCTAGCGACCTCTCCTATCCATTGGGAAATTTTAGGAAGTGCGATAGAAATCGATCAGTACGACTGTTGCGATCACCCCACCCGTGAACTGGCTTGGGCCGGGCGCATTTCACCTGAAAAAGGACTCGAAGATGCGATCGCCGCAGCCATACAAGCCAGGCGATCCCTCAATATTTTTGGCAAGGTCGAAGACGGTTGTTATTGGCAACAGATTCAAAGGCAAATTCAGCAACAGTGTGAAGCAACTGACTCAGTTTCTATCAGCTATCGTGGCTTCTTGGCGACCCCAGAGTTGCAACAGGCCCTGGGAAACTGTCAGGCATTGTTAGTCACACCGCGCTGGATAGAGGCATTTGGCATGGTTGCGATTGAAGCACTTGCTTGCGGGGTGCCAGTGATTGCTTATCGACGCGGTGGGCTAGCAGAAATTGTCCGCCATAACCAGACAGGCTACTTGGTAGAACCCGATGATATAGAAGCGCTGGTAGACGCGATCGCCCGCGTCGATCAGCTAGATCGCTGGGCCTGTCGTCAACAAGCCGAGTCAATGTATTCTTTGGCTAAGTGGGCAGAGCGGTTTGAGCAATGGTTTTATAAAATTATTTCTAATCCTGTTTTCAGTCCCTGAGCAGCGAATCAGATTAACGGTAGCTCCTTAACCTGTGGTGGCTATACCCACCTATAAACCTCGATGATTGATCTAACCCCAGATGAAATCACTCAGCTAAAAGCTCGTCTAGCCGACTATCCTGAAGCGCTGACAGCTTTGCAAGAAATTGAAGACTGCGATGGCGATATTGAAGACGCAGCCATTTCCCTGGCGCTAAGGTCTGGCCAAGAGCCTGATACTAATGAGCAGTGGCTAGCCGGGTTTAGTAAGCGCTATCGCCACATAGCTTGTCAGAGCGAGTTTAGAGATGCCATGAGCACAGGTCAACTGAGTTCACTGATTCATCACCTCACTCAAGAAACGGACTGTCCGGCGCTGGTTGCTGCACCGGTCGCCATTTACATTTCCAAAGCTGGAGTCGATGAGTTTTGTCGCAGTTTTGACCATAGCCGACGATAGCGCCTGCATAAAGCCAGGGCTAGACAGGCAGACCTTATTGGCGGTCGTCCGAAGACGGGCCCCAATTTGCTAGCGTCCAAAAGTCACGATTCACCTCATTCCACAGAAACTGGTTGCGAGGATCCGTTCTGAGCGCTTTCTTCAGATAGATTCGAGCTTTTCTGGATTCACCTTGCGCAATCAGCCGTCGTCCCCAGCGTTGATAAACAATCGCCTGCCACTGACGCACTTCCAAATCTGTCGGAATGCGGTGAGCGAGTCCTTCAACGAGCGCTACGGCCCGAGGAAACTTTTGCTGTTGCAATAGCGTTTTTAGTTGAATATAAGCGTCCTGTTTCAGGCTTGTTTCTGGGTCTGACAGGGATTGAGCAGACGGCTGGGCAGGGGGTTGAGTGGACTGCTGAGGTGAACAAGAAATATCAGCAGTGTTCGGACAGTCGTTCGTTTGAGTATTGGCTGGAGCCTCAGACGGCACCCGACTGAATCTGCCGATACCCAGCCTATCTAGCTGTAGCTGAATGCTCTCTATACTGAAGTTGCCACTGAGGTTGCCAGAATTAAAATCGCCTAGATTAAGCGGCCCCAGCCCGAATGCGCCTGAATCGGAAGTGCCCGCAGAGTAACGATCAGAGGGGCTTGATTCTCTAGCTGCGGATGGCGTCGCCTCTAATATTGCCGTGTAGGCGTCGTTGATCGTGATAAAACGCTCGACGGCCTGCGCATCCGGATTAACGTCAGGATGGTAGCGTCTGACAAGCTGCCTATAGGCTTTTTTCACATCCCGAAACGAGGCGCTTCGCTGTAGTCCTAACGTTCGATAGTGGTGGACCAAGCTCATAGTCGCGCACAGCAAATGAAGGCCAAAAACGAATGGGAAGGGGAAAGGCGATCGCGCCTAAGCAGGCAACCGTTCCTCAATGACGCGATCAATCAGGCCATATTCTTGCGCTTCGGCAGCTGACATGAAGAAGTCGCGATCGCTATCCTTCTCAATCTTGTCGATTGACTGACCCGAATGCATCGCCATCAGCTCATTGAGATCTTTGCGAACCTTCACAATTCGGGTCGCTTCGATCTCAATATCAGTTGCCTGAGAGCGGCCCACACCCCCCGATGGCTGGTGAATCATGATCCGCGAGTGAGGCAGTGCCAACCGCTTACCCTTCGCGCCCGCGTTGAGCAAAAATGCACCCATACTGGCCGCTAAACCCACACAAATGGTCACCACCTCAGACTTGATGTACTGCATGGTATCGTAAATCGCCATACCCGCCGTCACCGAGCCACCCGGTGAGTTGATATACAAATAGATAGGCTTAGTCGAGTCTTCCGAATCGAGATAGAGCATGTAGGCCACAATGGCATTGGCAATGCCATCATCGACCTCTTCGGTCAAAAAGATGATGCGCTCGCGAAACAGCCGTTCGTAGATGCCGATCCACTGCTCGTAAGTACCGCCAGGTAAGCGATAGGGGACGCTGGGAGTTCCAATAGGCATAGGTCTTAAAAGTGGGTGAACAGATGAAGGGAAAACGGCTAAAGGAGAGAAGAAAAGCTCAACAAATCAGTCAAGCTCAGCGAGTAGCGCCTTCAAGGGCAGGGCTTTCGATCACCCGATCAATTAAGCCATAGTCCTTAGCCTCTTCGGGTGAAAGATAGAACATACGCTCCATGTCCTTTGAAATTTTGTCAACGCTCTGACCGGTGTTGTCAGCTAATATGCGTTGAATCAGTCTTCTTTTTTCGAGTACCTGCTCAGCTTCGAGCTGGATATCGCTGGCC
>JBAUIB010000262.1:0-1816 GCA_049680585.1 Phormidesmis sp. | reverse complement strand
TATTAGCAGAGCGCTCGGATGCTGAGCTCCGGGCGCTGCATCCAGATTGAACCGTGTGTTTCCTAACGTATCCCCAGTGACAGCGTCAACCCTGTCACCGGGGTTTCTTTTGTTTGTTTGCAGCAATGAGTTCTTACATGGCTAAGACAGTTCCTGTCGTACATGCTCCGGTTAGGTTTGCCCCAACTGTAATGGTTCCCTGCATATCAGCGCACAGTAGGTTGACACGAGCCATAGACGCACCTGTCAGGTTAGCTGCCTGAAGATTTGCTTCTTCCAAGTTGGCTTCTGTCAGAGTAGCTCCCTGTAGATCTGCTCCCGAGAGATCTGCGCCCCGCAAATTGCTGTCGCCTAAATTCGCCCCGCGCAGGTCTGCTCCCCGAAGATCTGCGCTTTTAAGATTGGTATTCATCAAAGTAGCCCCGCTCAAAAACGCACCTGTCAGGCTAGCGCCCATCAGCTTAGCGCCCATCAAATTTGCCCCACGCAGATTTGCCCCGCGCAGGTCCGCGCCAGTAAGGTCGCACTGCATCAGGTTAGCGCCCCAAAGATTTGCTCGAAGATCCGCGCCGGCTAGATTAGCACCTACCAAATTACTTCCTTCTAAATGAGCGTGGTTTAGGGTTGCTCGGCTCAGATCGCATCCTGACAGGGTAGCCCCAGCCAGTTGCGCGCCGGATAGGTCGCAGCCAGCTAGATCCATATCGTCTAGCATGGCTCCGGCTAGCTTTTTGAGTTGGCCAGTGCGAATAGCGTCGATATCAATGGAGTCACTCATTAAGTAAAAAGGGATTGAAAGAGGGCTTGGGGGAGGTGAGCGAAAGGGTTAGGTAGACTGACTGGTTTCGGCAATGACGAGCTCCGGCCAGGACTCGGCGACTTCTGGATTAATCAAACCGGTGCTGAGGGTCATTCTCAGCGGAATGGTCGGCAAGCTCAGTCCCTGCTGTAGGCCAGTCACCAAGAAGCTCAAGATCTCAAGCAGTTTGGGATCCCATAGGTCGCCGCCTTGGGCCTTGCAAATGGCAAAGGCATCAGTGACATGCTGCCACTCGTTTTCAGATGTCGGCGTTGATTTTTTGCTGGCGGCGTATCGCCGATGGGCGACTTCTTGCTGAAAGGCTGCGACTAGACCCAAGATGCGAGCTTCTACAGGGATCTGATCGCCTTTGAGGCCAGCGGGTTGGCCGCTGCCGTCCCAGCGCTCGTGCTGATGCGAGATAATTTTCGCGATTGCCCGTAGTCGAGGCAATATCCGCAGGCTTTGCGCCCCTGGATGCAGCGGGCAGCTCTCGCCTTCTGATGCCTGCTCGTGCGTGTCGAACTGGGCTGGGGCAATGCGATGGAGCAAGCTGGCCAACCGCAGCCGCTGCATCTGCCACACGGGCAAATCCAAAAACTGCCCGATCATCTCTGAGAGGGAGGCGACTTCGGCAGCCGCCAGTGGATTGGTGGGATCGGCCAGATCAGCGAGCTGGGCCATGCGCAAATACGCCTGTAGTTCGTTAGAGGCTAAGTTTTGACTGAGCGCCCCGGCAAACTTGAAAGTCTCGGTTTGATCTATCTGGCGATCGCCCCCCTGCAAGTATTCCACCACCCGCATCACGACGTTGCCGACTTCTCCAGTTTTGGTCGCCGCTTCAGCGTCTATGTTAGCTAAGCGCGTTTCTAGATCTGCTTGTACCTCAGGCGCATAGCGGCCTACATGGTCAGCAGTAATGGCCACTGTCTCTCTAACCAGTGTTGGGTCAAAGGTCCAAAACCCATAGAACTTTCGTTCTAAATCGTTTTCTGGCGGTCCGTTGGGGCCATATTC
>JBAUIB010000261.1:0-2786 GCA_049680585.1 Phormidesmis sp. | reverse complement strand
GCGGCAACCTCATACTTCTCCGCCTCAGAGAGGATAGCGGGACGACAGCCCGCCGCCAGCTTATAGAGCCGTAGAACATCAGGATTACTGCGGTCAGTATCGTAGACGATGAAGTCGAACTGCCTTGCCTGCATGTACTCAATTGCAGAGCAGCAGACGAAAGACTTACCGACGCCCCCCTTCTCCCCGCCGAACCAATGAATCGCCGTCATGAAAAAATACCGGGTTATAGATTGAATTCTTTTTCGATATCGAGACCGCTTTCAGGCAGCTTTCTCGCCGCTGGTTCGCCAGCTTGCTTAAGACGTGCCTTACCCGACTTCTTCTCTGCGAAAGGCTTCTCATCCTTCGCGGTCGCCTGCTGCTTCACTGGCTCAGCAACCTCAGCAGCACTCACCACCAACTCATCCAGCTCAAACAACTCTCGCTCATTAGGCCGAGTCAGAAAGCCATTCATCATTTCGAGCAAATCATTCTGAGGCCAACGCCCAGACTCCACCCGAGCCATGACCGCCGCGCCGATCAGAACTTTGCGCCGAGTATCGCGCTTCTTCTCTAGAGTCCTCTCAGCCGACTTAGCCAGTTGAATTTGAGCTTTGAGCTGAGCCTCCTTTTCTAGGAGGCGGTCTAATTTCGTATTCATCAGTACAGCGATGTCCGTGTTATCACTTATCCTACAGGTAGCAAAAAGATATGGAACGTTCTCCCCGTCCGTATACCAAAACATCACAGAATGGCCATAAACCGATAGCCTGTCTTGCTCGTAGCTTGATAGATCGGCAGGGTCATCTAGCGATGACCGCGTTCTGGGTGAACAGCACATAGTTGGCCCCAGTCAGCCCAGCATCCCGACGTTCACCCAGAACGGAAGGGCGCACTTATACATCGCTACGCGATGGTGCGCAGGGGCGAAGCCCCTAGACCCCTTGGAGAAGACCTTCCTGAGCAATATGGCAATCTTCAGTATGCGAATGCAGGTCATCGGCAGATCATCGGGACGGAGTGCGACCGCCGCTGCCGCGTATCGGTCGGGCGAGGAAATCAGAGACGAGCGCACTGGGAAGTCTCACGACTACACCGGCAAGAGCGATATTTATGGGAGTGAGATTTTGCTGCCGGAAGGTGCGCCGGAGCGGATGGGTGATCGGACTTCTTTGTGGAATGAAGTAGAGCGGGTCGAGAAGCGGAAGGATGCGCAGCTATCGAGAGAGGTGATGATCGCGCTACCAGCAGAGCTGAGCCACGAGCAGAAAGAAGCATTGGCTCATGAGTATGTGCAGGCGGAATTTGTCAGTCAGGGGATGATTGCAGACATTTGCTACCACGACTTCGATAGTCATAACCCACATGCACACATCATGCTGACGATGCGCAGCATTGATGAAGATGGCTTTGGCAAAAAGCAGCGAGAGTGGAATAAGCGACAGGCGATAGAGCGGCACCGAAAAGCATGGGAGGAGTATGCGAACCGAGCGCTAGAGCAAGCTGGCTTTAACGAGCGAGTTGACCACCGCAGCTTGGAAGCTCAGGGTATCGAACGTGAGCCGCAGATTCATCTTGGTGCGAAGGTGATGGAGATGGAATCGCGAGGAGTACAGACACGAGTAGGCGATGAGTCACGCAGCATTAGTGAGGTGAACCGCGATATTGATCGCAAGGAAGCGCAGCGTGAAAAAGTGCAGGTAGAAATCGAAGCTGAGCAGGTTCAGCCTGAGACGTACATCCTGCCTGACTTCTTCTATTCGAGCGAGTCAGAGATCGAAGTGAAGCAGGCAGAACCTGTTCAGTCAGGTGACCCATTTCCAGCACCCATAGATCAGCCGCCGGTCAAGACGTTGGTTCCTGATATTGACCTGGACGCTGTGCGTCAGCTCGGTGAGCTACTGGTTAGACGTAGAGACGAGATAGCTCTAGAGAATTCGCCAGCCGCTGCTGAATTAGCGGCGGAGATAGAAAGAGTCACTGCGACGGTGAACGAGGTCTCAGCGAAGGCTGGCGGCGTGGCTGAGAAGATGGCTGAGTTGTTGGCTAAGTTGGACAAAGCTCAGCGCTTGGCGGATGCAAAGGGGCGTCAGTCTCAACTGGGGGAAGTGCGATCGCCAGCGCAGCCAAGTGAGAAAAAGCAGGAGCCGGTTCAGCGTCAGGAGCCGTCGAAGCGGCATCAGAAGCAGCGGGCTAAGAAGCGCGATCAAGGAATGGAAATGTAGAAGAGCCGTCATCGCTCAGCCGGATTCGCAAGCGGTGTAATTAGCTTCAGAGCCTCAGGTATTCCCTGTAATAACAATCCGTGACTTTAGCAGTTCAAAAAGTTGTGCTACTCGTGAATCCAGGTCTGTAGGCCATTTGTATAATGCCTTCAGGCTGATGTGGGCTAGGCTACATATATCCCGGTCAAGAGGCGACCGTATAAATTAAAACTTTGATAAAGATAATAGCAAGATAATAACTTTGAATGACTGGCTTGAATAGTATACGTACTAATAGTCAGATAATCATATTGTATGAATAATACCGTCCCTTGTATTTTGACGATGACAGTAATTGTCTCGACTTATAGTGAGCATAAATATGACATTAGTGAATAGCGCTACAGAGCTAGTTGGTGCTGTTGTTCATCGAGAATCAAAAATAGAGATATCAGGAGATATAGGAAAAGGAATAGTCAGCATCAAGGCTACTGGAGATGTGTCCTGGGTCATTGCAATTGGTGCAATTGGTGCTGGTGCTGCACTATTCATCGGGTCTGGTGGAAGCGCTGCTCTTATTGCTGGGACTGCTGCTGTAGC
>JBAUIB010000260.1:0-24230 GCA_049680585.1 Phormidesmis sp. | reverse complement strand
TTTAAAGGCGCATATCGACAAAATAGACAGATTTACATATTGACATAATGCTAAATCAAGGCTTCAATAAGGCAATGTCAAGAAATGGTGAACCTTTCGAGAAATAGTTTCTTTTTGAAGGACTGCTTCACCACTGACATTAACGTGCGTCTGCCCGATGGGTCTCTATCAGAGCTGTAACCCTCTACTCAGCTGTTATTTTATCAAGCGAGCCACTGTATGCTTGCCGTGTTTGGGCTGAGTTGATGCCTATACTACTTGCTCTCGGTAAGAATAAGCCTTCAACGATACTGACTTTGCAGTTTCAGGACTCACCTTAGTCTTGAAGCCATTTTTTTGGGCGGAAGCGTTCGAATCCTCTCTGCTCCCAGAGGGCAGTTTTTTTGCGCTGACTTTGAAGAAATGTTTCTGAATTGAGCTGTCAAGTCTGCTTTGACCGACTTTGACTAAGTTTTAGTTCGCCTTTAGATGTGAAAGCCTATGAAAAGATAGGCTTCAACAGAAGGGGGCATTGCCAATAGCTGGCTCGTTCTTGATGTGGAGATTTGGCGTAGAGACTCAGCGTAAAAAGAGACGAACCAATTCCTTCCAACCTCACTGCTTTTGAAAGAAAATCCTATGGCTCCAGCATCGATACTCGACAACATCGACGAAATCGTTTTTCACTTTGATGGCAACAACAATGACCTAGATGACATCGCTGCGCTGCCAGTGTCTGCTGCGATCGCTAACTCAGCCGGATTGCAAAACAAAATTACCTTCTTCTATAGCAACAACATCAGCGAGCCGAATATCGCCAGTCAGGTGGAGGCCATGCGAGAAAGCGCCGCCTTTGCCGAAAAGCTAGGAATAAACACCTACAGCTACCAAGACGGCATTCAACAAACGACCGACGAGCTCGTCAAAATTCTCAACTCTGGCAAGCGAATTCTCGCAATTGAAGGCGGGCCGATGGAGGCAATCTATCTCGCCCTGCAGCAGACTAGCCCAGCGAATCGCAGCAACGTGACGCTACTCTCTCATTCTAGCTGGAATGAAGATCGCAACGTCGGCAGACGGCCAGATGGGGGCAAACCCAGAACCTGGAGTGATATTCGCTCAGATTTTCCAGAGGTCACCCAAATTGATATCGCCGATCAAAATGGGCCAACTGGAGAAGGGTTCAATAACCGCAGCTGGACTTGGCTCGATAGCACCGATGATGCGGTCCTGCAAGCGTTGCGCGATAAGATGCGCAACGCCGCGGTGAAGACTAATGACCCTTCCGATGCAGGCATGCTTTTCTACGCCCTCACCGGGCAACAAGACGGCGACCCTGACGACATCCGAACTCTCTTTAATCAATCGCCGCCGACTTTTACTGGCTCTGTGACACCGCCGCCAGACCCTACACCAGATCCCACACCAGACCCAGACCCTACACCAGATCCCACGTCAGACTCCGCACCACCTGAAATAGATCCCCCTGCGCCCAACCCAGTTGAACCCCTGTTAAAGTTTGCCTTAGTCAACGCGGCAACCAACGAAATCGTCGAAGGCTATGAGGATCTAGGTGCCAACAGCACTATCGATTTAAAGGGGTTGGGCTTAGAGCAGTACAACTTAGTCGCCCAAATTAACGGCAACAACACCAGTTTTGCCGCTGTAGAGAGTGTGAAGTTTGAATCTGATCTGGGTACTCGCACTGAAAATGTAGCACCCTATGCATTCTTCGGAGATATCAATAGTAACTTTGAAGGCCGAGCGGCAGCTGTCGGCGAATACACCGTCAAGGCAACTGTTTTTACAGATGACAATGCTAGGGGAACGGCTATTTCTCCGGCCTTCAACCTCACGTACCGCATTGTCGATACGACCGATGCGAGCGTGCCATCAGCGCCTGTGCTGGCGCCGCCGGTGCCAAGCACGCCATCTGGATTCGCCGAGCGGATTCGTCTAACTGCGTCGCGAGACGTTTTAGAGCCAGGCCAGCTGCTGCAAACGTGGGAATCAGGCGTGCAGCTCTCAGGAATTGACGCCGATGGATCCTCAGCTGAGGTGGTTTACGACAATAGCTCGGCTGACAAAGGCTTTGGCATCAAGGGCGCGGATGATCGCTTAAGCCAAATTGACTTTTATGCGGGTGAAAGCGGCGGTAGCGAAGGGCTACGGCTAGACTTCGATGGCTTGGTCAACAATGTCGTTGTGACGGTGGGCATGATGGGCCTTGAGGAAGGCGGCCCCAATCTGGATGAGACGGGGCGGTGGACGGCCTTTGATGAGATGGGTGTTGAAATCGGCAGCGGCTTACTCGGACCGGAGCTTAGCCTTTTAGGTGAGGACGTGAAAGTCGCTGATTCCTTCGGCCAGTACCCGATTGCGATCGCCACATCCACGCCATTTGCCGCTTTGACCCTTGAGGCGACAGGCTATGGACATGGCCAAGGAGATTCAAACCGCAGCGATGCTAACGCTGACAATTCTGACTTTAATGTCGCCGCGATTAGCTTCGATCCAGTGCTCACAGCAGCTCAGCCTACGCCTTTCTAAGCGCTGCGAAACTTGATTGTTCTCATCGGGTGTCCTTACAGCCTTAGAAAGCGTTTGCTTCGTAGGGTGTAAGGACACCAGTGTTAGCGACAACTGAGCTAAAGGTGTCATCTAGTCTGTTCAATCCTGAATCAAAGGATAGGGGGCTGCTGCCGAGAGTGAGTTGACTTTCCGGCGCTAGCGGGTCTGACGAGACGAGTGCCGCAGGTGCCAACAAAAGATTGTCTTGAAGATCATCCTGGCGGAGCAAAGAATCGTCACCTTGGCTCAGAGGTTGGAGCAGAGGGTCGTCGTTTAAAGTAGCTTCTGTCACTGGGGCGAGGCTTACAGCATCTGCGGCTACACCGGCTGAAAACTGTAGGTATATCGGCTGAGTTAGCGGCCCAATGGGCAGGCTGTTGTTTGCCGGATCAATCACGCTAGCAACAAAGCCAAGCGGTAGCCGATCTTCACCAGGAAAATCGAAAAGGGAAACGCCCGAGAAGTCGAACTGACTAGAGATGTCTTGATCAGCGCCGGTCAACAGGACATCGACGGTTTGGAATTCGACGGCGTTGTTAGCCGGAAAGGCTGAGGCCGCTAGCGTGGCTAGCTGTGCATCGAGCTGTGATCGATAGGGCTCGGCAAAATTATTGGTAGTCGGTTGGATAAAGCCCTTGGTGAGGACGACTCTAGCCGTTTGGTCCGCTGGGCCGTTGACAATCACGCTAGGTCCGTTTTCGTCATAGGTGCCACCGCCGCCCGCACTCAAGCCGTTGACAGTCAGAGAAACCGGAATGTCTGGCCGGTTTTGCGCGGCTAGTGCCTGTGCGCCCGCCTGATTGCCAGCCCCTTGAAGCTGGCCGGTTGTCGTCGTCCCATCTGTGAAGGTAATCGTCACGCTCGATCCGATCAGCTCTGCGCCAGAGACGCCGCCGACATCCCACTGAGGCGCGGTGCCGCCATCGAGGATCGATTTTTCTGCCCCCGCAATGGAGTTAGGATCCATATCGACAGAAAAGCCAACGCTCTCTCCTGGCTCGAACCCGCCGTTAATCGCCTCGTCGAACAGGAGCTCAATGCCTTCAAACCCTGCGATACCACCCGCGCCGATATACGAGGCATTGCTGGGGGAAACAACTCCTGTGCCGCCATTGGTATTGATGGTCAGTGGCTTTGAGGCGGTATCGCCAGCCACTCCAAAGGGGTCGAAGACGCTGTCTGGATAGAGTGCATTCGTCGCGTCAAATTCGACTTTAGCTATTTTTTTCTCGCCAACGTTTTGGATTTGGAACGAGTTGTTGCCAAAGTTTGAGATCTGAACATTGTTGTTGTTCACATTTACCGAAAATGTAGCTGCGCCTATCGACTGGGAAGGCGGAATGGCAACGTCAAATGTCGCTAGGGGGGTGGCGGCGATCGCATTGCCAGCCGCATCGTTCACGCTGCCCGCAACGACCTCAACAGCGTAAGCGCCACTATCCGCGCTATCCCAACTGCCGCCAGGGGGCGCTACTTCATAAGTGGCGGCCGCGCCAGCCACACCGCTAAGGCTCACGGCTAAGGGGTTACCCGCACCGTCAGTCACCCGCACTTCGTCCCCATCAATTGTCGCCTCATCAAGCTCGCCATCATCTGCGAAATTCACCTCAACGATTTGAGGCGCAGTGGTCTCTGCTGTAATATCGGCCACAGCCTGATTGAGACTGGCCGTCGGCGCAAGCAAATCGTCTATGGTGCCATCGCTTAGCTGAATAATCTCAATGCCGTTAATTAAGGGATTTTCAACCCCGTGGCCAAATTCTAAGTTGAGCGTGCCATCCGTCACCGTGACCACCTGGCTAAGCATCCCGCCAATGCGGTGGCTGAACTGCCCAGACGGGTCAATATCATCAAAGCCAGCTGGCACAACCCCTTCAACAGTCACATCGAAGCGGCGATCGCCCGGATTGCTCGTCTTGCTAAAGCCATTGCCCACAAACAGGCGCACCTCATACTGACCAGCCACGGGCGTATCAAAGGCCCACTGCATCTCAGGGGCCGCAGCGTCATCCCAGCGCTCAGTTAAGAAAATCTCGCCAGGCGTGTTCGGTGCCACGCTGCTACCCGGCTGAATAGAGAAACCCGATGTCGTGTTGCTACCTGGCACGCTGAGAAAATCGCTCTTGTTTGACTTGGTATCCGCTGACCAGTTAGGGCCACCATCGGTGGCCCCGATCTCTTGTCCGCCCGCATTCACTCGGTACAGGGCGATCGCTGTCGGCGCACCCGCTCTATCGTCATCTTCAATGGTGACAGTAGCGGTGCCAGTACCGATTTGCGCATTTTCACTCACCCCGACAATGTTGACGCTAAAGGCTTCGTTGTCTTCGGCTAGTGTGTCTTGCAGAATGTCAATATTGAAGGTAACGTCAGCCGAGCTACCAGCGATCGCCACCGTCCCTGCATAGATGCCAGTGCTTTCATCAAAGGTGCCGCCCAGGTAGGCGTAGTCTTCAACCGGCGTGGCGCTACCCGGAACAATCTCAAAGGAGATGTTGACCGTTTCACCGCTCGGCACGATCGCATCGGTAGCCAGCGAGATTTGAAGTTGACCGTCGCCTTCACCGACTACCGCATCGCCACTCACGATAGAGACAATCGGTGTGGCAATATTGTCGTCATCTTCAATCACTACAGACGCGGCGGCGGCAGCGCCAATTTGAGCGTTGGCACTGACCTCTGTGATATTGATGCTAAAAGCTTCGTCAATTTCTGCGAGCTTGTCTTGCAAAATATCGATGCCAAAATTAGCAGCCGATGAACCGCTGGTAATCGTCGCGATGCCAGTGTAGATGCCGGTCGCCGGATCGAGCGTGCCATTCACAAGCTCATAGTCTTCGCCAGCCGTCGCACTGCCGGGCACAATCTCAAAAGAGACATTGACCACTTCATCGCTGGGAACCGGAATATTGGTGGTGAGCAAAACGTCCAGTAGGCCCCCACTCTCGCTCACCGTCAGAGCCTCCTCTGCGAGTGAAACTGTCGGGATGACGGGGGCATCATCGCCTAGCTGAATAATCTCAATGCCGTTGATTAAAGGATTTTCAACCTCGTGGCCAAATTCCAAGTTGAGCGTGCCATCTGTTACCGTCACCACTTGGCTGATCATCCCGCCCACCTGATGGCCAAACTGCCCAGCCGGATCAATATCATCAAAGCCAGCCGGAACTGCGCCTTCCACAATCACATCGAAGCGGCGATCGCCCGCCTGATTTGTCCCGTTAAAGCCATTGCCCACAAACAGGCGAACTTCGTACTGACCAGCCACAGGCGTATCGAAAGCCCACTGCATCTCAGGCGCTTTCGGATCGTCCCAGCGCTCACTCAAGAAAATATCACCGGGGGTCGTCGGTGCGACGCTGCTGCCAGACTGAACAAAAAAGCCTGATGTCGTATTACTGCCAGGAACGGCTAAAAAAGCACTCTTGTTCGACTTCGTATCCGCCAACCAGTTAGGACCGCCATCGGTGGCCGCAACCTCTTGCCCGCCCGCATTCACTCGGTAAAGAGCGGTCACTGGCGAGGCCGTCAAGCCGCTATCTTCAATCACAACAGAAGCGCTATTCGCCTCACCGATTTGCGCATTGGCACTCACCCCAACGATATTAACGCTAAAGGCTTCATCGGCTTCATCTAGCGCATCTTGCAGAATATCAATATCAAAGGTGACGCGAGCTGAGCTACCGGTAATGGCCACGGTCCCGGTATAAATGCCGCTGCTTTCATCGAACGTGCCGCCTAGATACTCGTAGTCTTCACCGGGCGTCGCGCTGCCAGGCACAATCTCAAAGGAGATATCGACCGTTTCATCGCTCGGCACAATCACATCAGTGGCTAGCGAGATTTGAACAATGCCGTCGTCTTCGCTGACAACCGCATCGCCGCCCACAATAGAAACGGTCGGTGTGACGACATTATCATCATCTTCGATAATGATAGACGCAGTGCTAGCCCCGATCTGAGCGTTTGCACTCACCTCTGTGATGTTGACGCTAAAGGCTTCGTCCACTTCTACAAGTTCGTCTTGAATAATATCGATGCTGAAGCTCGTATCAGAGGCGTTCCCGGCAATCGTCGCGGTCCCGATATAGATGCCAGTATTCGCATCAAAGGTGCCTGCTGAGAACGCGTAGTCTTCGCCAGGGACAGCCGTACCTGGAACAATTTCAAAAGCGACGTTAACCGTTTCACCCCCTGGAACCGGGATGTCCGTGGCCAGAGAGACTTGGACCTGGCCCTCGCCTTCCCCTAGGCTGATGACTAAGTCCTCAACTGAAATGATCGGGACAATCGGCGAGGCATCGTTGAGCTGAATAATCTCAATGCCGTTAATTAAAGGATTTTCAACCTCGTGGTCAAATTCGATATTGAGGGTGCCATCCGTCACGCTCACCACCTGGCTAATCATTCCGCCAACCTGATGGCCGAACTGCCCAGCCGGATCAATGTCGTCAAAGGCAGTCGGGACGATTCCTTCCACAATGGCATCGAAGCGGCGATCGCCAAAATTCTTCGTACCATTAAAGCCATTGCCCACAAACAGGCGCACCTCGTACTGTCCGGCCACGGGCGTATCAAACGCCCACTGCATCTCAGGGGCTGCCGGGTTGTCCCAGCGCTCGCTCAAGAAAATCTCGCCAGGGGTGGTCGGCGCGACGCTACTGCCAGCCTGAACAAAGAAGTTCGACGTATTATTGCTGCCAGGAACGCTGAGAAAGGCGCTGTTGTTCGACTGTGTGTCTGCCGACCAGTTGAGGCCCCCATCAACTGCGGCAATCTCTGGTCCGCCCGCATTCACCCGGTAAAGCACCGTCGTTGACTCATCTTGCTCTGCGGTGATCTCAATGCCGTCAAAAATAGCTTGGAACGTATTTTCCGCCGGATCACCGCTATTAGTCGTAGAGAATAGCCCCAGCGCCAGCCCTGTTGTCTGATCTTGAACGCTGTGATTTCTTCTAATGGTTTCTAAAACAGTCGTCCCACTCAGGCTAATCGGAGGCCCTGTGACTGACTTATTCCCCGTACTGGTCTGGTAGGTAACCGTTGGGGTGACTGTTTCCGTCGTAGAATCAACCGTTAGCTCGAAAAATATTTTTTTAGTGGCAGGGTTTAAAACGCTAAAGAGATCGTTGGCTTGAATGAAGGTATCGCTGATTGTCGTGTCGTTGTCTTCTAGCAGGACGCGAATTTCGCCGTTGGGATTTTGGCTGGCGACAATTTTCACATAGTTGCTTTGATCGCCTGTGCCAATATAGCCCCCAATCTCTTGGAACTCATTAACAAACTCATTGGCTGGGTTGAATACGCTCCATTTCACCGTGAATACATCAACCGTTGGTGGAATAGTCACGCCTGTATGGAACAAAAACTCACCGTCATTGCTACCTGTAGTAGGCGTACCGCCCGCCACGTTTTCGATGACGGTTGTGCCGCCACCGGCTGCGGTAATAAACTTGACGTTATCTAACTTGATATCTTGATCGCTTAGGGTAGACGGTGATTGAAAGAAGGCTTCAAAGTCTGTTGTGCCGTTGATCATCACGCCCGTCAGGCCACCGCCGTAGCCGTCTAGACCCGGTAGGTTGTCGTCCTGGTTAGCATCAAAATCCCACAGCAGCGTCTGCCCAGGAAATAATGAAACGCCTCCCCCGTTGGTACTATCGCGAATGAAGGGATCGATAGCGTTGTCAAGACCATCATTGTCGAAGTCAGAATCCTCCGGCATGACCACATCAGACGGCGCAAACGCTTTGATAAAATCTGCGCCAATCTCAGCGACCCAGATATTACCGTCCGGGCCAATCGTCACGTCAAGCGCTTGGCTAAAGCCGCTCAGCAAAGGAAAAACGCCGTCGCTATCGACCGTGATATCATCAGCTGTACCGAGCACTCCATCGTCGCCAGGCGTAATTAAAGGGACAACGTCAGTGCCCGCCTCATTGAGGTTAAGCAACGTCACGTTGCCATTAAATTGGGTCACGATCAAAGCGCCTTGCAATGCGCCTTCGAACGCCTCGCTGGTGTACTCAGCCAACCCGTTGCTCGAAGAGCCGAGATTAACCAGCGACTTGCTAGCAGGGTTGTTGTACTCTACGCGGACGCCGACCTCAGCTAGCCGCTGCGGATCGCCTGTAAACCTACTAGGATCGACTACGAAGCCCGCTTGGATATCGAGGGCATCAGGGACCAAATCAGCAAGATTAGGAATCGTATTGGGAAGTACCGACGCATCAGGGCTACCGTTGTTTCCGTAGACTGTCCAGGCAAGATCTTGGTTAGAAAGTGTGGGATTTGGGTGCCCGTAATACCCGCCTTCTTCGACTAAAAACAAAGGCTCGGGATTGCCAGTCCCCTTGTTGTTGATTTGATTGGTGGCTTCTCCATTAGCGTCCGCAATCGGGTCGCCACCCAGACCGCTGTTCGAACCGTTATCGACGGTATAAAGCTGGCCAGATTCGGACAGAACCAGATCATAGTGGTTGCGAAAGCCACTCGCGTAGATTCGCAGCGGCGCATCTGCGGGCAATACTGACATATTAAGGCCGTCGTTGCCGCCCCACGGCCCAGCGACATCCAGTCCCTGGGCATTTTCTCGGATGTTGTCGTTGGCAACAGACGGATCGTCCAACGTGGGCAAGTCGTAAACATATGAGCGAGGAATGCCGCCGCGTCCGGCAATCGGATCGCTCAGAACAGGCCGGCTGTTAATATCGACTAGGTCAATCTCAAGAATGGTGCCAGAGAGCGCATACTCTGCGGTATTTGAAAAGAAGCTGGAGGGCGCGCCATTGTTGGTATTGCCGCCCTGGGCAACGTAGAGTTTAGTGCCGTCTGGGCTCAGGACCATGCCGTTGGTCGCATGATTCTCTTCTGATCGCGGCAGTCCGCGGACAATATCAACAATGTCCCAGCTACTGCCATTCCAAGACAGACGAGTAATCACACCGGAGTTAGTGTCGAGATTAACCTCTCCGTTATTGGCGATTCTAGGATCGCTAGAAGAAACGTATAGAACGGGCTTTGTAATCGTCCCGGTGGTTAGTAGTCCGGTGATTTGCCGTTTGTTATCGTCGTTAATCGAGCCGTCATCATTGTGGTTTTGAATTGTTTTTACAAGGTTGATCTCTTCGACGGCGGTGGCAATGTATTCACCTTCTTGAAGCGTGATTGTGAACGCATTGATCGTGCCGTTTTGCTCGGAGACATACAGTCGCCCGTCTGGACCAAATTCGAGCGATGTGGGATTGTTGAGGATATTGGGCCCCCCAACGGCACCTTTGAACTGACCCACTAAATTGAAGCTGATATCGACCATAGTCCATAAGTCCAGATTTCAAGCGTTGTTTTTTTCGTATCCTCCCTAAAAAACCTGTCGTCTATTTCAGACAATTGAGGGCTATACGTGATATTACTGATGCGCTGAGTGTATTATTACGGTTGAGACTGCTGCTGTCAGGATGAAGTACAAGTGTCTTTACTTAGTGGGCGATCGCCCGGCAACACATCGGTTCATTGATTTTACAGTGATCTATGTCACTGCCAATAGTGATTGAGCGCGTCCAGCTATCGTTCATGTCAACCAATTTACTTAAACAAACAAAAACGCAGCATCACCCACTTGGGTAATACTGCGCTTTCGGAGATTGCTTTAGACGCGCCTATGCTTTAAATCGTTCCTTTAGCCAATCGAATCGTCGTTTTAAGCAGCTCGCAAATACGGCGCCTCGAATCCGTGATACTGAGGCGCAATGCCCGACGCGAGCAGCTGACGTAGCTTGGGAATTTCGCCGCTGTTATAGACTCGAAATTCTTTTTGTACGGTTGCATTTTGGGTCCGAACAGCTTGGTTAATCACCAGTGAGCCATTGCGATCAGACTCAGAGCGATGAAAGGTGCCCGGCGGCAGCTGTAAAATGTGGCGATTAGCATCTAGCCGGACGACATGATACGGATGGGCCCATTCAAAATTGACCAGATGAAACGTGCGTCCGCCGGAGAGCGCCAGCAGATTGTCCTCCTGACGCGGGTGCAAGTAAAACTGCCAACTGCCCTCTGGAGCGTTGTTTGGGCTGATAGCGGGACCGTCGTGATACACCAGATCCCGAGCGTTTGAAGAGGGCACTGTAATATCAAAAAACTGAACGCTGGGCGTGTCTCTAAACTTTTGGAAGTTAAGCAACTTGAACATAGGAACTCCTACAGCAGTCATTTAAATAATTAATTGTTGTTACCTTAGCTTTAGCCTGATTTAGGATCAAACCGCTTGCTGAGGGATATCTATGCGGAAAGCGAATAGGAGTTGGGTATGAACATTTTCCATCTCGAAGTGTTGACCGCTGTCGTCAGGGAAGGTACATTTTCTGATGCGGCGATCAACCTTGAGGTTTCGCAATCTGCTGTCAGTCGGGCTGTTGCCTCATTAGAAGCAGAGCTAGGTGTGCCGTTGCTCTCCAGAGGGCGCTTCGGGGCCAAGCTAACCCCTGTGGGCGAGCGCGTGATTGAGTATGCTCAAAAAATGCTCGATCTCAGAGAGTACATAGACTATGAGGTTAATTTAGAAAAAGGGCTGTACAACAGTCGTCTGCGGATTGCCTCTTTTCGCAGCGCGGCAACGCACCTGCTACCTGCTAATATTGCCCGATTTTGCCAGCAGTTTCCCCATGTCGAGGTAACGCTCTCAGAACTTGACCCAGCAGGGGTAGAACAGTCTCTGCGAGAAGGGCAAACCGATCTGGGCTTAATCCCACTGCCTCGCTCAGAAGAATTTAAGACGGTAGAAATCACTCGAGATGAATACGTGGTGCTGCTTCCAAAGACAGAACCCCCACCGCCCAAAATGCCGACGTGGGAAGATCTCTCAACCTACTCGTTTATTCTCTTCAACTACGCCGAATGTACTAATGCGGTCCGCGACCACTGGGCAAAATGGGGTCAGTCTTTTGAGGTTGCCTATGTGATTAAAGAGGACTCGACAATTGTCAGTATGGTGGCTCAGGGATTAGGGGCGGCGATTCTTCCTAGGCTAGCGGCCCTGCCAATTCCAGAGGATGTGTATGTGCGATCGCTCCCCATCCGCCTCAATCGCGTCATCGGTGCGGCCATACTCGCTACGACACCCCCGGCCCCAGCGGTGAAAATGTTTTTAGATCTCCTGAGAAATCAGGGTCGGTTTGCCCGTTAGCGACAGACATAACCAGACATAAAAAAGTGGCCACAGGATGCTGCGGCCACTTTGTTGTAAATTTTGCAACCGTCAAATGGCTGGATAGAGACCAGCTAAATCAGCCGCTAAAATCAGCCGCCCGCAACAGCTGGGACAATACTGACTTCATCGCCATCTTTAAGCGCAGTCTCTTTGTTATCTAGGAAGCGAATATCTTCGCTGTTCACATAGAAATTCACAAAGCGGCGGAGTTCGCCGTTGTCATCACACAGACGCTTCTTGATGCCTGGGAATTTGTCTTCTAGGGTATTCATCAGTTCAGTGATGTTGCTGCCGTCACATTCAACGGTGGCTTCATCGTGGGTGAACTTCTGGAGAGGAGTTGGGATTAAAACCTTAACGGCCATGTCTCTTCGGGTATTGCTTCAGAACAGTTGAACACTACAGACGAATCTTTTTCTAGACTTGAGTTTGCTGCCACTCTAAGCGGTTGAGGGTGTTGGCGCGCTCCCAAGCTCGCTCAAAGCTTTCTAGCTTAGGTTCGATAGTGAGAGGTTCACCGATGTAGCCCTGCACGGCCTCGGTGGTCTTCAGGCCATTTCCAGTGATAAAGGCAACCGTTGTTTCCTCAGGATCGATTTTACCGGCTTCTACTAACTTTTTGAGCACTGCAATCGTTGTGCCGCCAGCAGTTTCGGTGAAAATGCCTTCTGTTTCAGCCAATAGCTTCATGCCCGCGATAATTTCCGCATCGGTGACATCTTCAATGTTGCCATTGGTCTTGCGGGCAACCTCAAGCGCATACATGCCATCAGCCGGATTACCGATCGCAATCGACTTCGCAATGGTGTTGGGCTTGACAGGTGTAATAAAGTCTTCACCCGCTTTGAACGCGGTGGAAATAGGCGAGCAGCCTTCCGCCTGAGCGCCGCTGAAGCGAACGGCTTTGTCCTCAACTAGACCGGTTTTAACAAATTCGTTGAATCCTTTGTAGATCTTGGTGAACAAAGAGCCCGAGGCGCAGGGGGCGACGACATGATCCGGTAGCTGCCAGCCAAGCTGCTCGGCCACTTCAAAGCCTAAGGTCTTGGAGCCTTCAGAATAGTAAGGACGTAGATTGATATTCACAAAGCCCCAGCCGTGGGTATTCGCGACTTCTGAGCAGAGGCGGTTGACCTGATCGTAGTTGCCCTTCACGGCCATCAGTGTCGGATCGTAAATCAGCGTGCCGAGGATTTTGCCCGCTTCTAGGTCGGCGGGGATAAAGACGCAGCATTCTAAACCGGCGTGAGCAGCGATCGCAGCCGTAGAATTTGCCAGGTTACCCGTGCTTGCACAAGACACCGTCGTAAAGCCCAACTCCTGCGCCCGCGTCAGCGCTACCGACACCACGCGATCTTTAAAGCTCAGCGTGGGCATGTTGACCGCATCGTTTTTGATATAGAGATTTTTCAGCCCCAGCTGACGCGCCAAACGGTTCGCCTTGACCAACGGCGTCAACCCCGTGCCGACATCGATAGGCGTATCGGTTTCAACCGGAAGAAAAGCTTTGTAGCGCCAGATGGAGTGTGGGCCAGCTTCAATAATTTCTCTAGAGACCTGACGCTTGATCGCCTCGTAGTCGTAAGCGACTTCTAACGGACCAAAGCAAACATCTTCACAAACGTGCTTGGCGCCTAGACCATACTGCTCGCCGCACTCTTTACACTGAAGCGCAGTAAAGGTCCTTTGCGAGGCAACGAGTCTGTCGATAGCTTGGGTCATAGATCTAAACTCTCTTACGGCTAGGTTGAAACGATGCTATCACGCAAGATCAAACACAGCAAACATACCCGACTATTTTTGTCGGGATTAGAACACTGCCAAAGATTAAGCCTGAAGGCATTGGCATCAGACAGTTCTGTCAGGTTTTGGTCACACCCGCCTAGAGGCTAGGGGAAGCATGGGCGATCGCCACTAGCCTTTTCCAGTCTTCAGCATGTATCAGCCATTTTGAAAGCCTGACCTTTTCTCGGCTGCTGCTGTCTGTACTGCTCTCTATATATATGCGGTTACCTTCCACTCGAATAGCGTCAAAATCGACGAATGAATATCGCTTGATCACGTTGCCTATAGGGCCATAGACGGTTAGCCGGTTGGGCGCGAGGGTGAAGTAAGGGCGCGTCAGATACAGATACCCTGTGATCATGGCGATAATGCCAACGATAATGACGCTGTTAAATCCGCCTGAAAGCAGCATTCTCCATAGGCTGATTAGGCTACAGGCCAGGCCCAAAATTAGCAGCGCGATGCCTATTGAGCGCTTATGGCGTCCCTTGAAGTGTTCAGCCTCCGTTGGCAGAATGTGAGAGGTGCCAGTATCTTGAGCCATATTGTTAAGCTATTTGCTTGAGCCAAACGGGGACTGAGCCAAATGAGAACCAAATCAGATTGGAAACACGCACCGCAAGGAGCTGCGATCTGCGTCATCAGAACAGCTCGCAATCACAAATTCGCCTTTGATGAGCGGTAGCGCAGTCTGCGCAGTGGCCAATATCAGTCCGGTAGACAGTTCGATGTTCTGCGCTTCTGGCCGTTCTTTTGATGGCGGCTCAGGCGGCTCTTCTGGAAGAGTCTCTGCGGCATCGGCAATGCTATTTAGCTCCGCTTGTAGCTGGGCAGCAGGGCGATCGCACTCCACGATCACCGCCACCGTTTGCGCTGCCTGCTCCACCGCTAAGCGCAGCGTCTTAGTCTGCGGTATGGCATCTTGAATCAGGCTCGCCAACATGTTTTTGAGCCATTTAGCGTCGGTATACACTTCCACCTCATCCATCGGCGCTTCGACCGTATAGCGCACATTTTGATTCGCGGCCTGCAAGGTTGTCAGCATCTCCACCTCAGGCAGCAAAAAGCTCAAATCAACCTTCTCCAGCCTCGGTGGCTCCCGGCCAACGTCTAGCTTCGAGACCGCTGTGATCTGATCGAACAAAGCCAGCATCTTCAGGGCCGCGTCTTTAGACTGAGCAACAAATTCTTTTTCTTCTTCAGGGCCTTCGCACAGATCTTCTAAGATCAGCTGGTGCAGACTAACAATGGTATTGATCGGCGATCGCAGCTCGTGAGAGGTCCGCGCCAAAAATCCACTTTTAAACCTTTCAAGGGCCAGCAATCGCCGATAAGCCAGCTGCAAAGCTGAGTTGTCGGTCGCTGGGCTGGAAGTATTAGGGGCCATAGCACAATAGTGACGAACAGAAAGAGTAGGCACTGCATCCTACTACAGATATACAGAGTAGCTTGAATTGCGAAAGCTACAGATGGACTTTACCTTGACGCAAGATTTTCCAGCCCCCAGCGGTCCACTGCGCCACTGTAGAAGGCGTACCGCTAGAGGTCAATGTAGGCGTCGATGCATCAGCAGGCAGGATTAGGGCGCTCGGAAACGTTCGGGCAATATCGCCTGCCGAGACGAGCGGCGGCTGGCCGGAAAGATTAGCGCTAGTCGTCGCTAGCGGCCCGCTGCGAGAGAGCAAGGCTAATGCGGTGGGATGGTTAGGCACGCGAATGCCGAGGGTGCCGGTGCTCGCCGGGTTGAGGGTGGGCGGGGTGCGATCGCTCGCAGGCAACACTAGCGTTAGCTGACCCGGCCAGTGCTGATCGCTCAACGCCTTCCACTCAGCCAGAGCCGCGGTATCTCCTGTCACATAGGGTAAGAGATCCTCTAAAGACGCCCCCATCAAGATCAAAGGCTTTTCAGGCGGACGGCGCTTAGCCTCGTAGATCAGCTCGGCATGCTCAGGGCGAGTAGCTAACGCTGGCACCGTATCGGTCGGGAAGCTCACTAAGACGCGATCGCGCTTGAGTGCAGCAACCATTTGCGACAGCGAAACGTAGGGCATAGCCAAAACCTTTCAGTAAACGCGGGGTAAAAGATGATCTGTTTAGTCTAACAACAAGAATGGGTTGCTCCAGATAAAAAAGTTGAGAGTCAAAAGTAGGCTGCAGCATCGGGCTCGACGAGACTGAGCAGCTCGCTCACGGTCGTTACGGTGTAGCCTCTAGCGTGAAGGACCGGCAGGATCCTTTTTAGCGTGGCTGTCGTGCGTTGGCCTCGCCCTATGTTTGAGTGATCGCCATCCCTGCGATCGCCATCGTGCAGTACAACAATATCGCCCGGTTTTACCCGGCTCAAAATAAACGCACTGGCAAATTGAGACGATGGAACATGAGTGTCGTAGGGCCAAAGCGAGCCCAACACCAGCCGGTAACCGTGTCGCTGAGCCGTTTTGACCATAGCTGCGCTGTAGTAGCCCATCCCTGGCCGCAGCCAGCGCAAACATGGCTTCGGTTCGACCTCAGACTTTTCTATACAGGCAGAGAAAACGCTTGCGGCTGCTAACAAATCTGTCTCAAAAGCCTCTGGCGTGAGGCGAATGCTAGGTTCGTCGGCAGTGAGGTGATTACCCAGCTCATGACCTGCTGTGAGCGATCGCTGCATAACCTCCTCATAGCCAGACACCCGCCCGCTGATCGAAAAGAAAGTAGCCTTGGCACCGAATCTATCTAGCATAGACAGAATATCTGCCGTCGCTGAGCTAGGGCCATCATCGATAGTCAGCGCGATCACCTTCGGTGGTTTATCGGGCATTCCAAAAGGCCCAGAAGTAACCGGCCAATTCACCCAGTAGAGCGCACCCGGCCAGATCCGAGCCGCTAGCATCATCAGCCAGCGAGGCTGCAAGAAAAGCCAGCAAAGTGCGATCGCACCTGCTAGCAGCCATAGCCAGCCGAGCCCTTGATAGCGGTAATATGCAAAAATAAACACGGACAACGCTCTATTGCTAACTCCCCTTAGATAAAAAAGGAACTGCTGACTATGTCGTCTCCCTCCGGCGTGACCATCCAAGCTGTACAGGCGATTGGCCTAACGGTTTCCGATGCCAGCCATGCGACCGATTTTTTTACCGGAGCCTTCGACTTTGAAGTCGTCTCTGACGCAGTCATCAGCGGCGATGAAGCCAGCTATCTTTACGGTATACCCAGCGCTCAAGTTCGCATCGTCTCTTTGCAGCTAGGTCAAGAAACCATCCGCCTGATGCAGTTTCTCAACGTGAGCGAACCCAAAGCCGTTCCCGCTGACAGCAAGAGCAACGATCTGTGGTTTCAGCACTTTGCCATTATCGTCAGCGATATGGACAAAGCCTATGCGCAGCTAAAGAAATTCTCTTTTAGCCCTATTTCACCCGAGCCGCAGACGCTGCCTAACGATATTCGCGCCTTCAAATTCAGAGATGCTGACGGTCATGCTTTAGAGCTGTTGCAGTTTCCGCCAGGGCTAGGCCCCGACTACTGGCAGAGCAAAGACGCTCTCTTTTTAGGAATCGATCACTCTGCTATTTCTATCGCGAGTACCGAGCGTAGCCTGAGCCTCTACCGTGACGTACTTGGGCTCACGCACCAAGGCAGCTTTACCAATATCGGCATCAAGCAAGAGACAATGGATAATCTCTTTAGCGCTAAGGTGATTGTCACGTCTTTAACGCCTGCATCCGGGCGACTTGGTGTCGAGTTTCTAGACTACTTAACCCCGCCTGGCGCCCACCCTTTCCCAATCGATCAGCAAACCAGCGATCTGGTGCATATGCACTTTGAGATGCGGGTAGACGATATTGAGGCGGCTTTAGAAGCACTTGAAGAAGCCGCCGATAAAGCACATGTGCAGTTTGTCTCACCCAAGATAATTGACCTGCCAGAGGTTATGCCGTTTAGTCGGGCAATTCTATGGCGCGGGCCAGATGGACATAACGTGCTGCTGGTTCAAAACTAGTCTCTAGGTTGGACGTTGGGCTGTGAGACATTCAAACCACTGCATTCACATTCACAAAGTTTAAGGAGTTATCTGTTGGAAACGGGCCTATTAGGGACTGCCTCAGACACAGTAGGAACGCTGTTATCTGCTCTGTATCCTAGCTTCATTGAGGGATTTCAGGGCTATATGCTGCTGGTGTTTCGCGCATTCGTCGGGTTCTTGTTTATTTTACATGGGGTGCCTAAGCTCAAGCATCTGAAGATTTGGTCAGCCGCGTTGGGCGCGCCCCTACCGCTTTGCCTGCTATCGGCAGGCTTTATGGTGATTGGCGGGAGCGGGCTGATGCTAGGGCTACTCACGCCTTTTGCGAGCGTGTCTATCTTGGTATCGATGCTGTATGCCATTGTCATAGAGCTGATAAAAGGAGATCCGATTGTCGCACCGGACCCTTATTTACTAGGAGAGTATTATGAAGGCCCCGAAGGTCAAAAGGGAGAGCCCCCTAGCTATGAAAAGGCGCTGCTGTTCAGCCTGATGCTGACGTTAATTATCGTCTTTGGGCCAGGGGCGTACTCACTGGACGCGCTGCTGTTTTCTACCTTTGGATGAGGTCGGCCTTTTGCTGCCAGGTTTTTTTGAGGGTGTCTAAAAAAGCAAACACGGGCGGAGTTTGGAGGGCGTCGGCCAAGGTGATAACACCGATCACGCGCTGCAAGGGAGCGGGCAGTGGGCAAACGACAACGTCGTCTGGAATCGGTTCAGCTGCTAGCTGAGCGATGATGGTTGCGCCTAGTCCTCTGCGGACCATACTGACGACCGTAGAATCTTCTTTAACTTCATAGGCGGGTGTGAGGGTCTGGCCGTGGCGCAGCAGATAGCGATCTACGTTGTAGCGACAGCCGTCGTCGGGCAGGGGCAAAATTAGCGGCAGCGCGGCTAACTGTTCCCAGCTCAAGGGCTCTCTTTTGTCGTTTTTGATCTGAGGGGCTTTGCCCTTTGGCAGCAGCGCTACGTAGTCATCGCGAAACAGCTCCCAGGCATCAAAAGCATCGTTCACCGGGAGATAGGTAAAGCCAATATCGGCCTCGCCTCGTCGCAAAATCTCTTCAGCGCCGCGCACGTCACTACCCTCGCCGATAGAAACGCTGATGCCGGGGTACTGCTTGCGAAATTCTTCTATCACCACTGGCAGCACATGAGTAGCGACGCTGCGAAAGCCGACCACCCGCACTAATCCGGCCTGCAATCCCTTAGCGTCTTGGGCTTTGCGGCCAATAGTTTTGAGCAATGAGAGCATCTTAATCGCTTCAGCCGTAATCTCCTGACCGACGGGTGTGAGCACCGCGCCCTGTCGGCCTCGGCTCAGCAGAATCACGCCTAGCTCTTCTTCCAATGTCGCGATCGCATGACTGACTGCCGACTGAGACAGCTCTAGCTGATTGGCCGCATCGCTGAACGTACCGGTTTGGGCGATCGCTACCAGCGATCGCAACTGAGACAGCTTAATTCGATTAACATTAATCTCCGCCATAGTTCCGATAATAACAGGCAAAATTTCATCCGATCCGGCCCACACACCTACAATTTAGAAAAAAGTTCAGCAAAACACCCATGCCCCCCGCCCTCATCACCGTTCGCCCCGAAGGACTCTACTGTGCCGCTGGCAACTTCTACATCGATCCCTGGAAACCCGTTGACACGGCCCTGATTACCCACGCCCACGCCGACCACGCCTACAGCGGCCATCACCACTACTATGCGACCGCTATGTCCGAGGGCATCTTGCGGCGGCGGCTTGGCCAAGATATTAACCTCAGCGGCGTGACCTACGGCGAGAAAATCAAGCTAGGCGATACGTGGGTTTCCTTTCACTCGGCGGGCCACGTCCTGGGCTCAGCTCAAGTGCGCGTCGAACACAGAGGTGAGGTCTGGGCAGTGTCGGGCGACTACAAGCGGGATGCCGACCCCTCCTGTGCGCCGTTTGAAGTGGTGGAGTGCGATCGCTTCATTACCGAAGCTACCTTTGGCCTACCGATTTACCGCTGGGACAGCGGCGAAGTCACCGCCGAGCAGATTTACCGCTGGTGGCAAGGCGACCCTACCCGGCCCTCCCTCCTCTTCTGCTACGCCTTTGGCAAATCGCAGCGTGTCCTCGCCGAACTCACCCAATTTACAGATCAGCCGGTCTACGTCCACGGCGCGGTTCATCATCTCACCGAAATCTACCGCGAAGTCGGGATCAAAATGCTGCCGACGATTCCTGTCGCCGACACGGAGAAATCCTACAAATTCGCCGGAGATCTGATCATTGCCCCGCCTTCCGGCCATCGCTCTAGCTGGATGAAACGCTTCAAACGCCCCCAAACTGCTTTTGCCTCTGGCTGGATGGCCGTTCGCGGTGCCCGCAGACGACGCGGCTACGAACGCGGCTTTGTCTTGTCAGATCATGCCGATTGGCCAGGACTGATCAAAACAGTTCAACAAACCAAGGCCCAAACAATCTACGTCACGCACGGTCAAAACGACGTGCTCTCCCGCTACCTCAGCGAAGAAATGGGCCTAAACGCAAGCCCCCTTGAAACCCTCTTTGAAGGCGAGACAGACGAGTCTATAGAGATTTAAGCCGACTCGCGGCGGTGAGGCACATTGAAGTCAATCTCTGGGCCGACGGGAACAATTCTAGTTGGGTTGATCGATTCGTGGCTTTGATAGTAGTGCCTTTTGATATGAGAGAAATTGGTAATGTCAGCCACACCCGGCGTTTGATACAGATCACGCAGATAGCCCCATAAATTTGGGTAATCGACAATTCGGCGAATGTTGCATTTAAAGTGGCCAAAATACACCGGATCAAAGCGCACTAGCGTTGTAAACAGTCGCCAGTCAGCTTCTGTAACCTGCTGACCCGTCAAGTAGCGCTGACGAGACAAAATCTCTTCTAGCCAGTCAAGGCTTTCAAACAGGGGGGTCAAGGCTTCTTCGTAGGCTTCCTGCGTCGTTGCAAACCCACACTTGTATACACCGTTGTTGATCGTGTGGTAAATGCGGTCATTCAAGGCATCGATCTCGTCTCTGAGCGGCTCAGGATAGTAGTCTCCTGGCTTGGCACCGAGCGGATCAAACGCACTGTTGAACATGCGAATAATTTCAGAAGACTCGTTGTTGACGATGGTTTGGGTTTGCTTGTCCCACAAGATAGGCACCGTCACCCGCCCAGTGAACTGTGCATCGGCGCGGGTGTAGATTTCGTGGGCATACTGGGCGTCGAACAGCGGGTCAGGAATAACGCTCTCGCCGGACTGAAATGTCCAGCCGTGCTCGCCCATAAACCAATGCACAACAGAGATCGGAATGATCTCTTCTAGCCCTTTTAACCGCCGAAAAATGAGCGTGCGGTGAGCCCAAGGGCAGGCGTAAGAAACGTAGAGATGGTAGCGATCGCGCTCTGCTTTAAAGCCACTTTCTCCCGTCGGACCAGCACTACCGTCAGCCGTCACCCAATTGCGAAACTGAGCGTCTTTTCGCACAAACTTGCCGCCTGTGCTGTCGGTGTCGTACCACTGATCTTTCCAAACGCCCTCGACCAAAAGCCCCATACTGATTATCCTGCTGGTTGTTTCTCCCGATAAAAGGGTACCGCTACTCAGGTTATTCTTGTGTGAGTAGTCGAAAAAATCTCGGATCGAAGTACGCGGAACGGGTGCATATGGGTAAGCAAATTAACTTTCTGGGCTACAGCCTCTGGACACTGCCGGATAATCCAGCTTCTGATCATGAGCGCCCAGAAGCTGATAGGGAAAGCTCTGTAGGTGGGCGGCTGTATAGTCCGCTCGTCTTGGCAGTCTATTGCCTGTTCACCAGCTCGTTCGTAGGGACTCTGCTATACGGCCTCAACCTCCGGCGTCGAGGCTATCTTTGGAAAGCCAACCTACTCATTGCGCTATCTTGCTTAATTCTATTGGTCAGCGCTTTTTCAGCTCCGCTCAATCAATTTACTTTTGCCGGCGCAAATGTGATCTTTAGAGGATTAGTGGCCTTGAGCCTTTTTGCTGCAGAACAACCTCATTTCCAAAGAGCCCAGCAGCAAGGGCAACCGCCTGCTAGAACGTGGTTGCCCTTGGTTTGGATCGGTGGAGCGATCGCCCTACAGTGGCTGATCGAGCGCTAATTAGACTTTTACGAGCTTAGACGAAGCGCTGTGAATGTATCGGTTGTTGACCTCATCGCGATGCGATTGACAAAACTCAAAGAAGTCGTAGTCATCAGCGTACCACTGAGCTAAGTTTTCTCGGGCCTGCGCCGTCAGGGTAGTGTCAGGCTTGCGCTCTAGTTTACTGGCAATAGCATTTGATCTAGCGCTGTTTAAAGGCGGTAGAGAGACCGTTTCCGGCAAGCCTAAAATCTGCTTGATGTCGTCGAAGTCTGATGCCAGGTTTTCTTGAAAGCCAATGTACAGCGCATCGGGCAGCCGACTGAGAAAATAGTCCTTTGAAACAAACCAGTCTAAATAAAAGGTATTCACATGCTCTATCGAAACCATTGCCTGTTCAGCGGCCTGACGGGTTTGCAAATCGCTGGAAGAGAGCGATTCTGCTAGATGATTCGCGGTGTGAAAACGTTCTAAGGCAGCGGTCTCTGCCGCATATTTGGTATGCTGCCAGCGGTTGTCATCAATTTGCTTACCATTGAACGCGCTGACAAAGCGTTTTTCGGGCGATCGCAAACAAAAAAAGAACTTATCCCCCACCGGTATCTCATCAAGACGGCAGCTATGCCCCCGCAAATGAATCCGATAGCGATCCGTCTTTAAGTTGCCTCGTAGTGCATTTTTTATTGCACTCCCCCCCGACTTGGGAATATGCAAAAAGTTGGCAATTTCGCCGCCAAACAGTCGATAGAGACGAAGCCCTATCTTATCGGCTGTAATCTGAGCTTGCTGCAACGTTTTTTCCAGAAGAGGCTCGCTGCCTTTGTCGACGTCTCTAATCTCTCTATCGGCAGATGCCATGGATACCTTTCCTACAGTACTACCCGGATTCTTAGCTATTAAAGACAACAGTTATTAACCATTTATTAGAGTGTTATAGGAGAGTATTCCCAGCGTTCTAAAACCGACTGTAATGTACCTAGCGCTCTAAAATATCCCTCTTTAGCGTAAGTGTTTTTTACCAAACGGCGTACTTTCCCCGACATTTGCTGTGGGCGGCAGTACTGCTCTTGGTGTGTAGGTTGCAAGCGGCTAACCTCAGAAGCAAGGGCTGTAGCGTGGCCAATGCATCGTAAAAGCGACTCCGCCGCTATTGTGCTTTTTTTATTGACTGTTCTTGACTCACCGCAAAAATAGCCCTATCGTCCTTAGCTAAGGCGGTGATGAAAATCACTGTTCTTCCTACAGAACTCAATTGACTGAAGCGCGTGGGCAGGTGATTGACCCCACTTACTCACTGCTAACTCCCAAGCTGAAGAAGGCAGCCTGGAAGCTAAGGGCAGTGCACTTTAATGATCTCGGTTTGTACCACTCTTTTGTAGGGTGGGTCGGCAACTAAACGCTACACACCGAAACCCACCCCTGTGCCCCTCCCGAGAGGGAATTTACTTCAGGCAGTGCAGTTAGAAAGGCTGTCTGATAGCCCTTTCAAGCAATTGCTTGACTCGAACTCAAGTTATGTAGGGGCATAGCTGTCATTCGCTAAGTCGTCACTAAACCGTTTTCCAAGGCGTAGCGCACCAATTCAGTTCGGCTATTTGTCCCCGTCTTGCCAAATAAGCGACTGACGTATTTCTCGACGTTGCGCACGGTGGTCCCGAGGCGGCTGGCAATTTCTTTGTTCATGAGGCCCTCAGCCACCAAGTCGAGTACATCTTGCTCGCGAGGCGTAAAGTCAATGCGAATGCCGCTGTTATTTTGCTTGATCATGCTGCCGCGCTGGGTTAGCAACGCCTTGATCTCCTCAATTTGCCGGGCCATCGTGGCGATATCTGGCGTGGTAGAAGGATCGGGGGCTTGGGCGGCGCGGCGGTCGATTAGGCTGTTGACAATAGCCACTAGCTCTTCTGGATCAAACGGTTTGGATAGGTAGGCGTCAGCGCCTGCCTGGTAGCCTTGGATGCGATCGCTCGTCATCCCCCTCGCGGTCAAAAAGACCACCGGCAACGCCTGAAAGCGAGCATCTTCGCGCACCTGCTTGAGAAACTCATAGCCATCCACCTGCGGCATCATAATGTCCGAAATCAAGACATTCGGCGTTTCCTGCTGTAGCAAGTCCCAACCCTCAGCAGCGTTGCTCGCCACCCGCACCTGAAAATCACTGTCTTCCAGGTACGCCTGCACCGACTCACGTAGGCCGGGTTCGTCATCAACGAGGAGGACTTTGCTAGGGGAAGTGCTAGGGGAGGAGTCGGCCATAGTTTCTTAGGGAGTGTCTCAGGGATTATGAACGGTAAGGGGTTTCTCTGTGTAGAGTTGTCCCTGTATAGATAATACCGCTATGTTTACCGCCGAAAATACGACATCACTATGCAGAAATCCGTACAGAAATGGACAACCCTCCGCTCCACAATGGTTTTTGACCACCGCTGGTATCGACTCCGCCAAGATGTCGTATCGCTGCCAAATGGCCAAGTTGTAGACGATTACTTCGTGAGTATGCGCCCTGATATTGCGACGGTGCTGCCGATTACTGCCAGCGGCGAAGTCGTCTTCGTCCGGCAATATCGCCACGGCATCGG
>JBAUIB010000259.1:0-5892 GCA_049680585.1 Phormidesmis sp. | reverse complement strand
ACCCATCAGGGTCAGCACTACTGGATTGATGCAGCAGGCGAGTACTGGCGGGCCATTAGCTTCATCGCAGGCGCCCATGTTCTAGAAAGAGTTGAAAGCGTCGCCCAAGCCAAAGAAGTCGGCTTTGCCTTAGCGATGTTCCACCGCCTAATCGCGACGCTGAACACTGATAAGCTAACCGACACGCTCAAAGGATTTCATATCACACCGCTGTATCTGGCGGCCTATGAGACGGTGCGGCGTGATTGGGAAATGGAGCAAGGTGCGGATAGTTGGGCGCGATCGCTCTCCCCTACACTTGCCGAACATGTACACGACTGCTTTGGCTTTATCGAACAGCGCCAGCAATGGGCACATGTGCTAGAGCAAGCCAAAGCCAGTGGCCATCTGTGCTTGCGTCCGATTCATGGCGATCCTAAAGTGAACAACATCTTGCTAGATGACAGTGGTCTGGCCATTGGCCTGGTTGACTTAGATACGCTGAAGCCGGGGCTGATACATTATGACATTGGCGACTGCTTGCGCTCCGGCTGTAACCGCTTAGGCGAGGAGACAGAAGACTGGCAAAGGGTTGTTTTCGATCTGGATTTGGCAGAGGCGATGCTGCAAGGCTATCTTGCCTTGGCGCAAGATTTTTTAACGGAGACAGACTATGACTATCTATACGATGCGATTCGGCTGATTGCCTTTGAGCTGGGGCTGAGGTTCTTCACCGACTATCTGGCAGGAAACGTATATTTTAAGGTCAAGCATCCGACCCACAACCTCAGGCGGGCGCTGGTACAGTTCAAGCTCACCGAAAGTATTGAGGCGCAGTCGAACTCGATTCGAGCCATGATTCAGTCGCTGAGGCCCTGAGATATGACAGAGCCGATTCCCTTTACCCTACAGCCATTTGCAGCGACTGCGCAGACAGCAGCGCTGACGATTTGCGGCACGGCGGTACGTGTGCAAAATGTCCTCTCACTGTCGTATGCGCTAGCGGGAGACTTGAGCAAAGTGGCGATCGCCCCCCGCTCAGAAGACTGCTCTCGGCGCGATCGCCTCTGGGAAAAAACCTGTTTTGAATTCTTTATCCGCAAAGACTCGACTAGCCAGGCAACACCCTACTGGGAATTTAACCTGTCGCCAGCAGGCTACTGGAATGTGTTCTCCTTAGCAGGCTACCGCCAGGGACTGACAGAAACCGCCGCTTTCACGCAGCTACCCTTTACGGTCAGTCGCTCTGCTACTGGCCTACAACTCAATCTATCCGTTGATCTCTCAGCCCTGATCGACTCAGCAAAACCGCTGTGCTTGGGCATTAGTGCGGTAATCGTGATGGCAGCTGATAAAAATATCCTAGGCACGCAACCAGAGACTGTAAAAGAGACGTTCTGGGCGATCGCCCACCCTGGCCCAGCCGCCGACTTTCACCATCCCGACAGCTTCGTCGTGAAGCTGCAGCCTAGCTGAAGCACTGTGATAGCTTGAAAGAAGGATTCTCTCCGGCTCTTTTGCCCTTCCCCCTCATGAACGCCCCCCGCCAAGACCAGTCAAACGCAAAAACCATCTTTCTTCTCGCCTCAATGGTCGGCTGGCTGATCGTTGGCGCATCGTTAATCTATTTAGTACCGCTAGCCGCCCATGCGGTTCATCCGTCTGCGCTGACCGACACCTGGATGGAGACGCTCGCGAGAGGTGGCTATGCCCCTAATCTGGCGCTGACTGGTGGCGGTGTTGCCCTTGTACTAACAGCTGGTGGCAACGCGCTTTGGTATAAAAAGTTTGAAGGCAAAAAGTCAGCCGGTAAAAGCGTTTGAAGGCAGTCTCTAGTAGAATCTTAATGCCGAACGAATAGATGGGCTCTTGAGATGAAAACAATCGGCCTCCTAGGTGGCATGAGCTGGGAATCGACGATTGAGTACTACCGATTGCTAAATGAAACCGTCAAAGATGAGCTAGGGGGCCTGCACTCGGCAAAAATCTTGATGTATTCGGTCGATTTTGAGGAGCTGGTCACGCTTAAGCACAAGGGCGCTTGGGACAAAATTGGTCGGCTGTTGGCAGCAGCAGCGGCAGAGCTAGAAGGGGCAGGCGCTGACTGTACGCTGCTCGCGACCAATACGATGCACAAAGTCGCTGATGCCATTACCCTCTCAACCACTGTGCCATTGCTACATATTGCTGATGCCACCGCTGAAGCAATCAAGCAGCGCGGGATCAGCCGAGTAGGGCTGATTGGGACTCGCTTTACGACCGAAGAGTCCTTTTACAAAGATCGACTGATCTATCAGCATGGTTTGGCTGTGCAGGTACCCAACACAGAGGAGCGTAACTTTATTCATGATGTGATTTATGACGAGCTGTGTCTCGGCCAGATTCGAGAGCAATCACGCGATCGCTTTTGTGAAATCATTGATCGCCTCTTGGCCTCGGGCGTAGAAGCCGTGATCTTAGGCTGCACAGAAATTAGTTTACTCATCAAGCCAGAGGACAGCGCGGTACCCTTATTCGATACGACCGCTATTCATGCCAGGGCTGCGGCTAAATGGGCGATCGCCCCTTCGGACAAAACCTAAACGCTGCTAGAACTAAACGCTGTCAGCATGGGAAATATCGCCTAAACCGTTCTTGCCCTTAAGCCATCAACATTCGAAAACTGAGGTTCTTGCCAAGAGAAACTCGCCAACGGCTGGTTAGCGGATCCCAGTAGCCAACCGGTATGCAACAGATTCGGAGCTAGCAGGTTTTGAAGCAACGGTTTTTGGGGCAATCGGATTTGAGAGGGCGGGCTGTCTACGAGTTCTGTGAGTTCTGCAGGTTCGGTGGATTCTATAGCACGCCTATGAGGGGCAGCGGTAGTTTCAGGCTGAGCCTGTACCGTCGGCTGAAGCGGCGGGAGCACCAGCAGATCAGACAAACTTGAAGGCGTAGCAGCCGTTTCTTCTATACCGTTTAGACAAAACTCACCTGCAGCGATCTCCTGCGCTAGCGGCAAAAACGCTGATGTAGCTGCCTGTTCAGCTGCTAGCACCTTGGCCAAGTCAGCCGCTAATGCCCGAACAAAGTCTTCGATTACGATAGGGGCGTCTTCATGGGAACTTTGCCCAGCCGAATTGTCCAGCGCGTTCTCTGCATTAGTGTGAACCGCTTCGTTGGCCGCCGCCCTGTTAGCTCTCTCAGACGCTTCTAGTTGACCTCTCGGCTTACTGCTTGACACACTACTTGATGTGCTGGGAGCTGACGTAGAATTGCTCTTTATAGAGTCAAACATCTCTTGAAGAATTGGTTTAGTCATCTGTATCGGACCCCCTGCCTAAAGATTCCAGTCTTTCTTGCCGCTATCAGGACAGCTGAGAAATTCAGCTCATTTATAAAACAACAATAAAGATACTGCTCAGGGCTCTCCATTTTCGCAACAGAGATGCTATACTATGACATCTTTAAAAGAGTGTTTTGTCTCAGTCTAAGAAACCTTTCAGCCCCCAGGTTTCAGTCTCTAAGTTTGCGCCTTTTACTGGCGACTAAAAAATACAATTTGAGTTGTATCTTCAACTCTGCATCTTTAGCATTGTTTGCGTCGCCTCGCTTGAGCTGCTCCCCGGTAGATGAGACTTCGCAAACTGGTTAGTTTAGTTATTAGTCAGTCTAAGTTAAGTAAGTCGTGCTAGCGATTGCCCTATTGCCAAGCTCGACTAATGAGTTCAATACCAAGCATCAAGCGTGCACCCTAGCGATTTCTAGCTCCGGTGATCGCACCGTATCTGTTGGATTTGCCTTTAGAGCTGCTATTTCTAGAGTCTGTTTCTAGAGATAGAGGGTTCTCTGGCAACTGGGACTTATTGTTTACAAAGTCCTTATTGATATACAACAGGTGACAAGGGTTGCGGCTACCAGAGACTTGGGCCATAACCACTTTGAGTAGCAAATGCTCTTAATTACAAACACCTTGGCTAGTTAAGCTATTCGGTTTGTCTCACGTCTTAGCACAGCGATATGAGTCGCCCTTTATAGGTGTGCCTGTTTTGATAGCTGCACAGTGAACTGCTTCATGTCCGGCTCAATGCCTTTATCAGTAATGTTTATGCTAGGGCAGTTTGCATAGGACTACAGTTCGTACGCTAATTATATCTAAAATTTTAGCTCTGCCAGGTTTTAGTTTTGCCAGATTTCAGCTTTGATGTCATCGGGTAAATGTACGGTCATCACGATGGGCAACCCACACTGAACTGTGTAGTTTCGTTTGCCATCATATAAGCAAACTCAAAAGGCATCAAAAGCCCTTGATGCTCCTCTCTCAGCTAATTTTCAGCTCGGTATCAGAGCTTTTACAGAAGTTGGCTGTAGCGTAAGCAAATCGACTGTTATCACTCCTATTCTTGTCCCCCAAAAGCCCTCAAGAAGGCCAGATAAAGACCTTCAAAAAGGTGCTTACGCTGTGATAAAATGAACTCATAACGATTATGGATAAGAAAAGGTTTTGCATAGAGAAACTGCACATATCGATGTCGGTTTGATGCCGGTGTGCAAACAGTGGAAAGAGCAAACAAGACTAAACGTGTGCCCGCTACTCAATGTTCCTACCCAGCACTGAAGGCGTTTTGAAAGAATTTCTCGGCGGAGGCCCAAACACTATGGCTAGACCTAAAGTCCCTACAGGTGATCCTACGACCGGCTCTATCCGTAGCAAGCGCGATGGGCAAGCAACCGATGAGCGCAGTCGCGCTACCGTTCAAGCTGCTGCACAGGAGAAGGCAAAAGATCTAAAGCAAGTCTCTCCGACTCATGAGGCTGACGAGATGACAACAGAAAAGAAGGCAGAGAAGAAAGTGACTAAAACCCGAAAACCGACGGCTCAAGGGAGCGCTACTGCAGTGGCAGCTGGAAAAACGACCAAAAAGACGACTAAGAAAGCGGCTAAGCGCAGCAAAGCGAAACCTCTCTACACAACAGATGCAGTTCGCGCCTACCTGCACGAAATCGGTCGAGTTCCCCTACTCAGCCATGAGGACGAGATCGTTTTAGGTAAGCAGGTGCAACGGCTGATGGCCTTGCTCGCTATTAAAGATGAGCTAGCAACTAAGCTACCCGAAGCCGAAGCCGCTGCTGACGATAGCGCTGACGAGAAAATTTCTCAAGCAGCGTGGGCTGAAGCTGCTGATATGAGCGAGGCCGAGCTAAGCAATCACCTGCGCCGAGGTCAGCGGGCCAAGCGCAAAATGATTGAGGCCAACCTGCGGCTGGTCGTGGCAGTCGCTAAGAAGTATCAGAAGCGCAATCTAGAGTTTCTCGACCTGATTCAGGAAGGAACGCTAGGGTTAGAGCGTGGGGTAGAAAAGTTTGACCCGATGAAGGGCTATAAGTTCTCGACTTATGCCTACTGGTGGATTCGTCAGGCGATTACTCGTGCGATCGCTCAGCAGGCTCGCACGATTCGCTTACCCATTCACATCACCGAAAAGCTCAACAAGATCAAGCGAGTCCAGCGCGAGCTTTCCCAAAAGCTAGGCCGCAGCCCTAACGCCGCTGAGGTTGGCGTTGAGCTAGACATGGAGCCTAAGCAAGTGCGCGAGTATCTAACAATCGCTCGTCAGCCGATTTCTTTAGACGTCCGCATTGGTGACAACCAAGACACTGAGCTGCAAGATCTGCTAGAGGACGATGGCGCTTCTCCCGAGGACTACACGGTCCAGCAGTCGCTTCGCCAAGATATCTTCAAGATGCTATCGGAACTTACACCTCAGCAGCAAGAAGTCATTAATCTGCGCTTTGGGTTGGGCGACGGCACACCGCTATCGCTGGCGAAAGTAGGGCAGCGGATGGGCATTAGCCGGGAGCGCGTCCGTCAGCTAGAGCAACAGGCACTGAAGCACTTGCGTCGTCGGAAGGCCACGATCAATGGCTATTTGG
>JBAUIB010000258.1:0-9168 GCA_049680585.1 Phormidesmis sp. | reverse complement strand
AAACAAACTGCGTTAGCTTCTGTTCCCTGGTTCTTTCAAGACATTGCGACCTATGGGATTGGCATTTTCACCCCGACTATTATCGCAGCCTTGGCGTTCTCACAGGAGCAGGACTTGCTCAGGCAGGAAATGGCTTCAGCGCGGGGCGCAGCGATTGTCAATGTGTTCTTGGTGATGGGCTTTCTGCTGGCGGTGCTGTTAATCAACCGAGTGGGCCGCATTTCCTTGCAAATGCTGGGATTTATCGGTATGGCTATCGGGCTAGGTGTCCTGTCTTTTTCGGGGGATCGAGCAAGCGGGGCTCTATTGTTTACTGGCTTTATTGTCTTTAATTTGACGATGAATCTGGGGCCAAATTCGACAACATTTTTGCTCTCTGGAGAGGTGTTTCCCCCAGCGATTCGAGCCAGCGGAGCGGGGCTAGCGGGGGCGATCGCTAAATCGGGGGCCGTGATCGGCGCACTGGGACTACCGATATTACAAGAGAGCGCAGGAGTCGCTGCACTATTGCGGCTGCTGGCCGGTTTTTGCCTGATCGCGGCTGCGATCACTTATGTATTGCGTCAAGCGGCCAGTGAAAATAGCCGTGAAGAAATCCATGAGGAAGCCGGTAAAGAGGCCCGTGAGGCGGGCGCATGAAGCAGCAGCAGCAGCCTTATTTTCGCGATCGCACGCATGCCGGACAGCAGCTCATTTCTCCCCTCGCAGCCTTTGCGCAACCAGCGAATACAATTGTCCTTGGCTTGCCGCGAGGGGGTGTGCCAGTGGCCTATGAGATTGCCCATGCCCTGAGTCTGCCTTTGGATATTTGCCTGGTGCGTAAGCTGGGTGTTCCAGATCACAAAGAGCTGGCGATGGGGGCGATCGCGCTGGGCGGTCGGCGCATCCTTAACCAGCAGTTGATCAGCGAGCTGGCGATTTCTGAGCAGGTAGTTGACCAGATCACGGCTCAAGAGTACCAAGAGCTTAAGCGCAGAGAGCGAGCCTACCGAGGAGAAAAACCCAGACTTGATCTGCAGGGTCGCACGGTTATTTTGGTCGATGATGGGATTGCGACGGGGGCGAGTATACAGGTGGCAGTGATGATTGTGCGATCGCAGCAGCCTCAGCAAATTATTGTGGCAGTGCCTGTTGCCCCTGCGCCCACCTGTCAAGCGTTAGCGGCCAAGGTCGATCAGGTCGTTTGTTTATCTATGCCAGATCCTTTTCATGCTATTGGCTTGTGGTACGACAACTTTTCACAAACCACAGACGCTCAGGTGCGCGACCTGTTAGCCCGACAAAGCTCACCCTAACAACGGCTCTCAGCGTTCTCCCTGCGGCTTTAGGAGAAATGCTACGCTGTAGTCAGCTTTCGAGTCACTTTCGCCTCTAAAATCATGTATCCTCAGCAGCCTTTACCGCCAAAAGAAACTCTGCCTACGATGTATGATCTCCCCAGCGAGTATCCTGAGGAGTCCGGTTTGCCCGATGAGTTCCATGACTTTCAACCTCAGCTATTGAGGGAGACCTGCCAGCCAACGGCGTATCCGACGGACCGGATTTTCATAGGTAGCGATCTCAACGTCTATTACGACGTTCATCATTCTGGCTGGCACAAGCGTCCTGATTGGTTTTTGGTTTTGGGCGTAGAGCCTGCTCAGCAGCAGCGCGATCTGCGGTGGAGCTATGTGATTTGGCAAGAAGGGGTCGCGCCCTTTTTAGTGGTGGAGCTGCTCTCTCCTGGCACGGAAGACGAAGATTTAGGCAACACGCTGCGAGAGGTTAACCGGCCGCCGACCAAGTGGCAAGCTTACGAACAAATTCTCCGTATTCCCTACTATGCGACGTTTGATCGCTATGAAAATCAGTTTCGACTGTTTCAAATCGTGGGTACTCGCTATCAGCCGATTGCACTGCCTGAGCAACGCTACTGGTTTGAAGAGTTGGGGCTAGCACTTGCCGTCTGGCAAGGTAAATACCAGGGGGCAGAGGGGCGGTGGCTACGCTGGCAAATGGCAGATGGCCGGTGGATACCGACCGCTGAAGAGCGAGCTGAGCAAGCCCAGCAAGATGCCCAGCAAGCTCAGCAAGACGCTCAGCAAGAACGTCAGCGGGCCGCGCGATTGGCCGCGCGACTGCGGGAAATGGGGATCGATCCCGAAGAGGTGAGCTAACTAAAGAAGGTGATCAAGCTGGTTGGCTGTAGCTTTGCTCGAGGTTTTGGCAATTCGCGCTATAGTTTCACCTAACTGTTTTGAAGGCGATCGCCACCCCACCTAAGCTCTATGCGCTCAACAAAATCTGCGAAGCCAGTCAGATCTGCAAAGAGACGTCTCGGCCTGCTAATCCTCTCACTGCTTAGCATAGGTGGTCTCGGGCTGGTCACTGCCTGCAATCCTTCACAGCCCAGCGCCGATGCCCCCGATGCTGAAACCACGTCTTCAGACGACACGGCGGCTTCTCAAACCCTCAAACTCCTATACTGGCAAGCGCCCACGACACTGACTCCTCATCTTTCTAGCGGCTCTAAAGATCGCGAAGCGGCCAGTCCCGTGCTAGAGCCGCTCGCTGCCTACAACGAAGCCGAAGAGCTCGTTCCTATCCTCGCAGCCGAAATTCCTACGCTCGACAATGGTGGCATCAGCGCTGACAGCACGTCCGTCACTTGGAAGCTAAAAGAAGGTGTGCTTTGGTCAGACGGCGAACCGTTCACGGCTGAAGATGTTGTATTCACCTATGATTTCATCGCAACTCCTGAAACAGGGGCAACCTCTGGTGAGTTTTATGGTGAAGTCGCGAGCGTAGAAGCCCTCGACGATCTGACGGTAAAAGTCACCTTTAAGCAGCCGACTGCTAGCACCCTTTCTCCTTTTGTGGGCGGCAGCGGCATGATTTTACCCGAGCATATTTTTGGAGATTACATTGGCTCGCAGGCTCGCTCTGCGCCGGGTAACACCGCTCCAGTTGGCACTAATGCCTTTCAAGTAGCCGAATTCAAGCCAGGAGACACCATCATTTATGAGCCCAATCCTAACTTTCGCGGCGAGGCATCTGCGTTTAGTGCAATTGAGCTGAAAGGCGGTGGCGATGCGGTTTCAGCGGCGCGGGCGGTTTTGCAAACGGGAGAGGCTGACTATGCTTGGAATATTCAGGCGGAGCCCAACATTCTCACAGAGCTAGAAGAATCTGGCAAAGGCGAGATGACCTATGTCTTTAAGCCGCTGATGGAACGGATATACATCAATTTTTCGGATCCGAATAAAGAAGTCGATGGCCAAACCTCGCAAAAAGACACACCGCATCCTTTTCTTTCAGAAAAACTGGTGCGCGAAGCGATTAGCTTAGTGATAGATCGAGAGGCGATCGCCCAGCAGCTTTACGGCGAAGCGGGAGTGGTGGCGACAAACTTTATTGTTGCCCCCGATAAGTATGTCTCGCCAAATACTGACTATGAATTCGACTTGGACAAGGCCGCAACTCTGTTAGATGACGCTGGCTGGAAGGATACAAACAGCGACGGCGTACGCGATAAAAATGGCGTAGAGATGAACATTCTCTTTACTAGCTCGGTCAATCCGGTGCGACAAAAAACGCAAGAGATTATTAAGCAAAATCTTGAGTCGATTGGCCTGTCTGTAGAGCTTAAGAGTGTCGAGGCGGGGGTGTATTTTGGCGATCCGGCTAATCCTGATTCGGTGCATCGATTTAGTGCGGATTTACAGCTATTTGCTTTTGATAGCGAAACGCCTGAACCGGATTCTTACATGGAGCTATACGCCTGTGATCAAATCTCGCAGCAAGAAAATCAGTGGTCAAAAGAGAACTCTTCTCGCTACTGCAACCCGGATTATGATGCGCTGCTAGCACAGCTCAATCAAGCGGTTGATCCCGAGCAGCGCAAGGCATTGTTTATTGAAATGAACGATCTGTTAATTGAAGATGTGGCGCTGATTCCGCTGGTGCGTCGGAGCGATCCGTATGCGATCGCCAGCTCCCTCACCAATATAGAATTTACCCCCTGGGCAGCTAGCACCTGGAAAATCAACGATTGGGGTCGTCAGTAGTTCATGGGTAACTATCTCATCAAGCGGGTGCTGATAGCGATCCCGACCCTAATTGCGATCAGCCTGGTAATTTATGTCGTGCTTGCCTTAGCACCCGGCGATCCGCTGAGCGAAATGGCCAACGGCCCTTCGATGACGCCGGAAATTCGAGAAAACATTCGCCGCACGCTGGGGCTCGATCAGCCGATTCATGTGCGCTATGTAAAATGGGCCCTGGCCTTTGTGACCGGTAATATGGGCTACTCTTTTATCAGCCCTGTTCCGGTCAGCGAGCTGATCGCACAGCGGTTGCCAACAACGCTCTGGATTGTGGGTGTGGCTTATCTGCTGTCGGTGGCGATCGCCTTTCCGCTCGGCATTCTCTCCGCCCTCAAGCGCTACAGCTGGCTCGATCAGCTGGTGACGACTTTCGCGTTTGCCGGCTTTTCCATTCCCCCGTTCTTTACCGGCCTGATTTTCATTATCATCTTCAGCGTACAGCTCGGCTGGCTACCGTTTATCTACGACAGCACTCTGGTTGTCAGCGATTTCAGTAGCTTTATGGCGCAAGTTCAGCAGTCGATTATGCCGGTCGCGGTGCTGTGTCTGTTTCAAACGGCCGTCCTGATGCGCTACATCCGCGCCGCGGTGATTGAGCAGCTCAGTATGGACTATGTGCGCACTGCCTATGCCAAGGGACTCAGCAGCACTCAGGTAATTGTCCGCCACGTTTTGCGCAATGCGCTGATTCCAGTCGTCACGCTGATTGCACTGGATATTCCCAGCGTGTTTACCGGCGCGCTCGTCACCGAGCAGGTCTTTCGAGTTCCGGGTATTGGCTCACTGCTGATCACCGCTATCACCCGTAGCGATACACCTGTGATAATGGCAATTACCTTTATCTATGCGGTCTTGATTGTGCTGTTCAACCTCGTGGCCGATATCCTCTACGGTGTGCTCGATCCGCGGATTCGATATGCTTGATCCAGCGGCTTGTTCTGCGCTCATCTCCGATTTACAACACTCCACTCTCTCCAGTTTCTATGCTCCCCACCATCCAGAAAATTGCGACCAAGCTTGCGCCTCGTCTAATAGAAATTCGCCGTCACATCCACGCTCACCCAGAACTCAGTGGTCAAGAATATCAGACCGCTGCCTACGTCGCCGGGGTACTCTCTTCCTGCGGCTTCCAGGTGCAAGAAATGGTGGGCAAAACAGGCGTTGTCGCTGAGCTTAAAGGCAACACCGCCCCGAATAAAGATATTTTGGCGATTCGCACAGACATGGACGCGTTGCCCATTGTCGAAAAAGCCGATCTTCCTTTTGTTTCTAAAAGCCCCGGCATCATGCATGCCTGTGGTCATGACGCTCATACCACCGTCGGACTGGGCACTGCGATGGTTTTAGCCGAGCTGACTCAAGCCTCCGAAATCTTGTTTCCGAGCACGACTCGCTTTCTCTTTCAGCCTGCTGAAGAAACCGCTCAGGGCGCAAAGTGGATGATTTCAGATGGTGTGATGGAAGATGTCGCAGCTATTTTAGGCATTCATGTGTTTCCCAGCATTCCGTCTGGCGTGATCGGCCTGCGCCAAGGCTCACTGACGGCTGCCGCCGACGATCTCGAAATCATCATCTACGGAGAGTCTGGCCACGGGGCTCGTCCGCATCAGGCCGTCGATGCGATTTGGATTGCGGCTCAGGTCATCAGCCAGCTTCAACAGTCTATTAGCCGCACGATTAACCCGCTGCATCCTGCTGTAATTACCATTGGCCAAATTTCGGGTGGGCGCGCGCCGAATGTGATTGCCGATCAGGTGCGGCTGCTCGGCACCGTCAGGTCGCTGCACGCGGATACGCATGCCCTACTGCCAGACTGGATTGAAAAAATTGCGACTGATACCTGCCGCATTCACGGAGCGACCTGCACGGTCAAATACACTCGGGGCTGTAATTCTGTGCGCAACAATCCTCGCCTGACTAAGCTGGTTGCTGACTGTGCAGCTCAGGCGTTGGGCAGCGATCGCATTCAATGGATTGCCGATGCCTCAATGGGCGCAGAAGATTTTTCTAACTACACCGACCGGGTGCCGGGCACGATGTTTCGACTAGGGGTTGGCTTCGCGGATCGTACAAACCATCCCCTGCATCACTCCGAATTTGAAATTGAAGAAAATGCGCTGCTAGCAGGCGTGATTACGATGGCCTACAGTGCCTACCAATACTGGCAGCTATCGGACGAGGCGGCGGCTGTAGCCAAGTGATCTTGTGCCGAATCATCTCAAGCCCAATCATCTCAAGCCCATCATTTCAAGCCAACTCATTTCAAATCGATTACCATCAAAGCGGATCAGCGTGAGCAAAAGGGTGCCAGAGCCTTTTCGATGGCGTCATGAAAGGACAAAACACGTCTAAAAAAAGAGGGGTCCGATGGCTTTTGCTGGCAGCGATCGCCCTTCTTTCTGCTGCTGGGATCTTTGCAATGCAACTGAACAACTTACCCAATCGTTCCTCAGACGAGGCCACCCCCTCATCTATCGATCTCACTGGGCAGTCACCGCCCGCACTGCTCAGCGATCCCTTTCTTCAGCTGCCAACCCAGTCATCTGTAAAAGTGGTTTGGTTTACTGAGTTTCCAGGGACTGAGCACACTGTGGAATACGGTGATGGACTCACCGCTCAGGCTGACACTCTGCAGCTCAGCCGCACCCGCGAAGATAAGGATTCAAAGGTAGCAGGCCGTTCTTACGATGCGCCGACAATGCGACCGATCTGGCGGCACGAGGCAACCATTACCGGGCTAGAAGCGCCTTCAGATTCAGCCGCTTCGCCATCTGCTTCAAAGACCAGTCCCCATCGCCGCCTGCCGTACCGAGTCATCAGCCACCGCGACGACGGTCAGACGGTTACCAGCGACACCTTCACTCTCGCAGCCGCACCCCCCAAAGGCACCCCGCTGAAAATTTTGCTCACCTCCGATCATCAGCTAATGCCGATGACCGCCGCTAATTTGCAAAAGGTGGCAGAAATAGCGGGCCGGGTAGATGCGGTGTTTTTAGCTGGCGATCTGGTCAACGTACCGGACCGCGCGTCTGAATGGTTTGACGATGCGCGAGGACGGGCCTTTTTCCCTGGTTTGCAAGGCCGCGCCCAAAATGCGCTCGAAACAGAAGGTGGCGTAACCACCTATACCGGCGGTGCTCTGATCCAGCATGCCCCCCTGTTCCCGGCCCTCGGCAATCATGAGGTCATGGGTCGCTATGGGATTGCTGGCTCGCTCAACAGCGAATTTAGCGATCCGATTCCCCGCCGGTTCGTAAGTCAGTTTTACCCTGATCCAGAGGGGGATGTAACCGCTGAATCGTGGATAGCCGATCACTCCTACAATACAAATACTTACGAAGAAATTTTCTCTCTTCCAACCACTCAACTGCCCAATGGCAAAGAGACTCAGACGTACTATGCAATGTCGTTTGGCGATGTGCGACTGGTGTCTTTGTATGTGACGCAAATTTGGCGATCGCCAAATCTCACACCCGACACCAAAGGCCGCTACCGCGAAAAACAAACTGATCTAACAACCCCAGAAGCTTGGGGCCACGGCCAGCACATTTTTGAAGACATTCGCAAAGGCAGCGTTCAGTATAAGTGGCTAAAGCGAGAGCTTGCTAGCGATGAGTTTCAGTCGGCCAAGTACAAAATTGTGATGCTGCATCACCCGCCCCATACCCTCGGCGGCAATATTGTCCCTGCCTTTACCGACCCGGTCGCCATCGAAAATCGAGCGGAGGACGGCACGCTGCGATCAGTGCAGTACGAATATCCGCCAGCCGAAGACTACATCATTCGTGATCTCATTCCGCTGCTGGAGTCGGCGAACGTTCAGCTGGTGTTCTACGGCCACTCACATATTTGGAACCGGTTTTTCGAAGGGGGCCTGAACTTTTTAGAAACGTCGAATGTGGGAAACAGCTATGGCGCTCACCTAAAAGGCAATCCTCGTAAGGTGCCAACACAGCAAGGCGTCGAAGAAGCGGGTGACTTACAGCCCTTTAACAAAGACTATGCTGCGACGGGCGATCCAAATGGCCTAGAGCCGATTACACCGACCCTAGCTCCTCTGACGGATGATACGGGCAATCCGCTGCCCTACATTGCCAGCAATGACATCACTAGCTTTACTCTTTTTGATACCGGCAGCGGCCTGATTAGCAGCTACTACTTCGATACCCGCGAGCCCGCCTCTGACGCTGTTAAGTTTGACGAGTTTAAGATTGCTCAGTAATCCTGGATTCTAAGCGGCCTTATCCTCCGGCAGTAAACGCTGGTCGCTGTAATGTTGTTGGCTAGATAGAGAAGATTCATGAGCAAATACGCTTTTCACTTCGTATAGCCGAGTCATGGCTTCTGGGCTAGTGGGATAGCGCTCGCAGACAAACTGGATCAGATCGTCTACGGTGCAAGGATTTTGACTGCCGCCATTCCAGCTGTGAAACTCATCATGCACCTCCGCTGTCAGCGTAATGATGTTATCTACAACAGCAGATAGATGCGGATAGTATTTAGAGGAGAAGATATGGTGCGACGCCATATCAAACTTGTCATGCTTATTCGGTTTTGCTAGCGTGATTTGGCACGTTTTTTTATCTCGCTTCTTCGCCGCTCTCATCACCCTTTCTATTTCTCGCACTCGTCTTTCTCTTGCATCCGTAATCGCCTTGAGCGCGTCTCGTCCGGTAATATCTACCGCCTTGCACCACTCCCGCCGATCTTTGCTAGTTAGGTTTTGAGAAAGGTTTTGACTGAGTCGGTAGAAGCCACTAAGGGAATAGTATCGCTTGCCACTAATGTCGTCAAAATCGACGAATATTTCTAGAGGCCGATCAGATCGCCTCAGATCTTCAAACGATTTGTTGAGCCGAGCATAGCTAGTACTCAAGATCGCAACACTGTCTTTTTTTGAGAGAAAGTACCGGCCATTGCGGTGAGTGAGAGATGAGCTGTTCTCATGAATCTTTCTATGGACAAAAGCATTGCGGATTTTCTCTCGATGATGAGTGACAAATTCGAGAATTTTGTCCCAAATAGATTTTTTCTGATGTGTGTCGAGGTATTTTGCGATCGCAAACGCCCCATGAGCCGAAAA
>JBAUIB010000257.1:0-30801 GCA_049680585.1 Phormidesmis sp. | reverse complement strand
GTCATAACTCAGCTAGTCACTTTACAGATAGGGAGCATTGTTTCTACGACAGATAGAAGCCTATCTCGATCGCTTGCAGTCTTGTTAGGCATGACCGCGCTAGCCGGGGGAGTGGGATTCTTTTCGTTTGTGACTGCAGCGGAGCCGCGCATAGAGATCAACAGTTTAGATTACATCGTTTTGATAGATCTTTTGCTAACATCGACGGTTATTGGCTGGCGTGCAGTTCAACTCGATAGCCCGTTTCCAGAAATTCGACGAAAGGCGATCGCGCTGGCGACGGTAGGGGGCACTTCTTTTCGCGCAGCGAACCTGACAGAAGCCAACTTTTCTCAAGCGGAGCTAAAACACACTGACTTTCGCAAGTCTAATTTGTCTCGGACTTATTGGTACCAGGCTCGGGGATTAGAGTTTGCTCGTGTGGAAAGTACATACTTAGCTGAGCCCAAAATTCGACAGCTAGTAGTTACGCTCAACGGGCAAGCGCAAAACTTTGAAGGGCTGAACCTAAAGGGCGTTAATCTTCGAAGTGCAAATCTACGCCGTGCCGGCTTTGCGGGTGTCAGCTTAGAAGACTCTAATTTGCAAAACGCAGATTTATCAGGAGCGATGTTAAAACAGGCTCAGCTAGACGGCTCAGACTTAAGTGGCGCAAATCTCAGAGAAAGTGTCCTGGTTCGAGCAAATCTAACCGATGCTGATTTGAGTCAAGCTGATTTAACAGGAGCTTGCATAAAAGACTGGAGCGTTAACCCTCAGACTTCTTTTGTGGGTGTGGTCTGCGATTATGTCTATCGAGAATATAAGAACAATCAACCGAGCGATCGCTATCCGAGCGATCGCAATTTTCAACCCGGCGAGTTTGAATCCCTATTTCAAAAGCTGAGCAATGCTGTCGAGCTGATTTTCAAAGATCAGGTGGACTGGCGATCGCTGAGTTTTGCCTTTGAAAAGTTCAAAATTGAAGACGATGGTATGGGGCTAGAGCTGAAAGGGGTGGAGCAGCGCGGTGGCTACTGGGTGGTGAAGGTAACGCATGGAGAAGGCGTTTCTCGGCAGCAGGTGGAGCGGCAGGTGCAAGGCACTTACGATGAGCTGCGGGCTTTGATGGAGGCCAAAGATCAGCAGATCCATCAGTTATTGGGCATTGTAGACAATCAAACAAGAGCGATGGGTCAGCAGGCCGAAGCCTTGACTCACTTCAGTCAGCATCCGTTTGGCAACAACTTTTTCATCTCAGGTAGCAATATTACCAACTTAGCTGGATCGGGACAGATCGAGTATCAAGAAGCGGCTGATCGGGTGCGATCGCTCGTTGCCCACCCTACCGATCCGGCTTTGGCTTTGCAGCGGTTAGCCAGTCAGCTCAGCGATCGCGATGTTGCCACCACCACTGAAGGTCAAACAGAACTGATTCAGCAGATTTTACTGAACGAAGCTGCTGAAGACCCTGAATTTAGGCAGTTTCTGCTTCAGCAGCGTCAACAGATTATAGAAGGCTTGTCAGGGCAGGCGATCGCTGGAGCCGTGCAGTCAGCAATCGCACAGCTCAGACAATAATCCAGGCAGCTAAGTCCCTACGCCTGAGCGAGCAGCTCCTTCGCTCGGCCAGCCAATTTTTCTGCGGTTAGCCCGTTTAAGGCAAAAAGCTGTCCGGCACTGGCAGCCGTTTCACCCCGTTTCCAGGCCATTGCATCGCGCGGCAGGGAGCTGCGCAGCATCAGCGGCTCTACCATTGCGCTCGATCCGCCTGTCACAGCGACCAGCGCATCGCCGTCAAACAGCTCAGCAAAGTCAGCGTCGCTCAAGAAGGTGCCGTCTGATTCAGAACAGCTCTCCCAAGCCACGTCGCTAGGACGATAGAGCCGCCGAGGGCTGACAATTGCAACGATTTTAGAGCCAATGCCCTGCTCATCTAGCGCGCGAGCGGCGTCGATAACGGGGATGAGCATCATATCGCCGACCACACCGAAAACAACGGTGCGATCGCCCGGTGTAGACTGTAGCTCAATCGCCCCTTTCTCTAAGGCTTCGCGGGTTTGAGCGAAGGTGGTACGAACTGGCAGCGGAGATTTGCTAGCGGTAATGGTGATGCCTTTGTTTTTGGTAGTGATCGCCCAGTCATAACAAACCTGAATGCTGTTGGCATCTATTGGAAATAGCGGAAAGATGTTGCCATTGCGCATCATCGCCGCAAAGTAGTTCTCAATCTCGGGGCGCTGATGCGTCCAGCCATTTCTCCCTTGCTCTAACGCGCCTGCCGTAAACAGACAAACCGTAGACGGTGTTGGGCGGCGCAGCTCAGCCATTGCCTGAGTTGTGGTCTGCCAGATCGGCAAGCCGTTAATCGCAAACGACTCATAAGAACACCAGAGACTGCGGGCCCCCATCAGCGCTTGGGCAGCGGCCAATCCCGCACAGGCATCTTCGCTGAGCGGCTCGTACACTTGGCCCTTTGGTCCTTGGAAATAGGTATCGTCTTGGGTGGGGTGAATAATTTTTAGCGCTTGGTTGATGTTGTTGATTCCAGAAGCGGCGTTGCCGTCAGCATTAGTCACAACAAAGTTGGGATCTTGCTGGCCGACGTGAGCAACTAAGGCTCCCATTGCAGTGGTTGCCACCTGCTTGTTTTCACGGCCTACTGGAAATTCGTTGAGCGGTAGCGTGCCGAGATCTGCCAAGGGTAGAACAGATTCGGTAACGGCTGTTTGCGCTGCTGGGCCTGCGTGCGATCGCACAAAGTTGGTGCGAACCAGCCCCCAGGCGGCAGGTGGCAGAGCTCTCGCTTGCAAAGCGGCAGAAATATAGTCCTTATCGAGGCTGTCGCCAGGATAGAGGTTGTGAGACTGAGAGCCGCGTTTATGAACGCCCGCACCTTTGAGTTGCTTAACGATTAAAACAGTTTGAGTGCCGCCAAGGGCAGATTTTGCAGCCTTGTCTGTGGCTTCTAATATGGCTTGGGTAAAGGCCAAGCGCTGCTTCGTGGAGAAGGCGGTGCTATCGACATAGGGACCGGATTGATCCGCATCGTCGTAGTCTTTGGCATCGATCAAAATCACCTCTGCAAAGCCGTTGCCGCTCCAGAAGGCAGTCATCTGCTCGTTGCTGTAGGTGGAGACGATGCTGTGGTGTTCTTGCGAGTAGCCGTTCCAAACGAGGATCGGCAGATAGTTGGTGACGCTGGGGTAAATGGTATTGAAGTGGCCTAGGCTGCTCATGATGTAGGGCTCACCGAGGCCACCGTCACCGATGGTGACCGGGAAGAGCTGATCCGGATGAAGCTTGGCGGCGGCCATCGCGAAGTGCTGACCTTGACCTAAGGGGCCTGCGGGGCTGAGCAAACCGGGAATTTGGCCGGAGAGGTGACCGAGTAGGCCGTGGGTTTCACGAAAGCGATCGCCCATATCCTTTGCCGTTTTTATCCCCATCGCCTCTAGCGAGGTATCCATAAACACGGTGCTGTAAAAGCCGGGGGCGTGGTGGCCAACTTCGGTAATCAGGTTTTTGTAGCCCAGCATGACCAGGGCGGCGATGGTATCGGCAATGCTAGCAAAGCCGCCGGGGTGGCCAGATTGCTTGCTGGCAGTCGTGTGCAGCGTCAGATAGCGCAAGGCATCGGCGGCGAGCAGGGTTTGATACACCGCCGCTGGATCGCTCACAGAGGCAATGGCTTCTTGCCCTTCAGCAATGGCAGCCGTTTTACCATACTGTTCGAACTCGGGCGTGGACTCACCAAAGTGCTGAATCCCCTCACAGAATGCGGGCGTTGAGGTGGGGTTAGAAACGGCTGCAGTCATGAAGGGGCCTCCGATTGAGTGTAGGGCGGATGAAGGGTAAAACGGTTGGTACTTATGGTATTACATATCCGCAAAAGCCCATTCATTGTAGAGTGATCATCAAGGAGCGATCGCGCCCTCAATCCTATGCTTGCTATTGACCCCTTGCAAAACAAATCAGCCTCCAGATGAGAGCATTCCTTCTCTGGAGGCTGATAGCGTGACGATCAATGTTTGAGACAGCCTTTTGTTAAAGCTAGAGGCGTGAGTGCGATTTAGCAGCGCGCACAGTCGCAGAAGAGCGTTCGATGCGTCCAGTAGAGTTGCTGCCTTCTAGTACAGCTAATAGGAACCGGCCTATGCTATCTACCGTTGGTATAGAGGCGCGACGTTTGTAAATCGTCTGATGGGTTGAGAGAGCCGTTAAGACTTTCACTCGCTATACAACAGAACCAAACTAGCCATACTCCGTCAGTCTGTAAACTTTTTAACATAGGACCTTGTTGCCCGGCCACATTATATAGAATCGAGACATGCAGAACGCGCATATCTATAGCTTTTGTCACTTAGCTGAGGTACAGCTCACAGGCTAAGAGCCTCGGGCGACAACGGGCCAAGTGACTAGCGTGTATCGTAGGCTTTGCCTGCTCGCAGAGTATGCATCCGATACACGCTATAAACCATATTTTTAGCCTTGAGAATACAAATTCTTCGCCTCGTTTCTACAATCTCATCTACAATCTCATTCGGTAAACTATTATGTTCAGAAAGCTCATTCTCATCTGTTTAATTGGATTGCTCGGAATAGTTTCTCTTCCTGGCGCTGGATTAGCATATTCTTTGTCCAGCGATGTGAATTGGCAATGGCTCGCCCAAGCAGAGTCAGTTTCCCAGCCAGTCTCTCGCTCAGCGCCGTCGACACCAGGCAGTCTCGACGCCTCGGAAGTGATCGCGCCGTCTGCAGCAGATTCTTCCACTTCGACTCAGGAATCTTCCAAACAAACGCCTCCTTCCGACCAACTGCCCCCTATCAAATCTCTCACCCAAACAAAGCCCTTCAACCCTTACGATATGAAGGCTCTAAAGCAGTTTGACGCGGGTTCCCATCGAGCCGAATAGCCTTTCTTATCCAGCTATTCTGTTGTTGCAAGGCATTCATCCGGTGGAACACATGTCGGTGAGTCAAAGGTTGCAGGCACCGGTAGGGGATGAGCGGGTTCCGCGCAAGGGGAACAGCCTCGAGTTCCCACTTGAAACTGCGTCATCATATCGTGGTCTTCGTGCACCAGATTGTGACAGTGCATCATGTACTTCCCTTCGTGCGGGCCAAAGCGGCCAATCATGTCTACCGTTTCCAAATCATTGACGAAGAAAGTATCTTTCATCCCTCGCTCGTAGTCAGCTACGGGCGTTCGACTGCGACCAATCAGGCGAAAATGGCCTAAGTGAACATGGATTGGATGTACCCATCCACCGGTTGAGATAAATCGCCAAATCTCAGTTGCACAGGGGTCTACAAACGCATCCACCCGGTGAGGATCCCAAGCTTTTCCATTGATCAGCGATCGCCCCCCGAGGCGATCAAATCGGAAAGTTCTCACCGGCCCTTTTACCTCCGCCAAGAGTGTTTCAATCGGGGTTAAGACACCTAGACGCGTTGGCAGGGGAGGGTTGTCTTGGGCTCCACCCTGTACCTGGAAACACATAATATCAGTGGTCCGCAAGTTACCATCTAGATTGCCAAAAGAAATAGGATTGACTAACAGGACTTCTTTGCCTGCGCAATCAGCAAAGTCCACCACAAACTCGTATCGCTCAGCTACGCCTACGCGCAAGGAAGTTGTCGTCACAGGGGCACTCAATAAGCCAGAGTCACTTGCAATCACTTGTAAATTCATCGGCTCTAGCGAACCATCGCTATGCTTGATCCGTACGCCCAGATTTAAGGTGCGTGACACACCTCCGTTTAATACTCGAAATCGGTACTTGCGATTTTTCACGTCGAGTCGGGGCCAAGGCACGCCGTTGACCAGCACGACATCTCCATACGAACCGGTTCGGCCTCCGTTGTTAAACACTAGCTCACCGTCAGGCGTGAGTCGTTTGTCTTGAATGATTAATGGAATATCGTATTCTGCTTGAGGCAGCTGCTCTTGGGCACTCGGATCAGCAAAATCACTAGCGTCATAGTCAACAATATATATGCCTGCTAGTCCCATGTAGACATTACGAGCGGTGTGCTCAACGGCATGGTCGTGATACCAGAAGGTAGCGGCTTTGTCGTTGGGATAGTAGTAGTCTTTATAGTGCTGAGGCGGAATGAGATCTTCGGCGTAGCCATCGTACTGAGGTAGTGAAGCAACACCGTGCAAATGGATGGCCGAATTGATGCCTTGCCCTCGCTCATCGTTACCGAGCTGATTGATGAAGCGCACCACTGAGCCTTTGCCTTTGCGCTGACGAATTAGCGGGCCGGGGAGGCGTTCATTATAAGTCCAGACCTCTGTTAGCTTTCCAGGCAGAATTTCTACCTGGGCCTTTTTCATAGGGATGACATACCCCTCTAGCTCCTCGCTCACCGACTTCCCCGATAATGTCTGCATGTGCTCAAAGGGGCGATCAAATAGCGGAATACGTGGGCTAAAGCGTTGAATAGGCTTTATCACGGCCGGTTCTCCCTGAGCATGGGGAACACAGTCTTCAGAAGCGGCTAATGCATATTTGTTTTTTCCAAAATATAAAAAGCTTCCAGCACTAAGTAATCCTAGTCTCAGGGTTTCTCGTCTTGTAAAGTCCATGTGACTATCCACTCCGTTTAAAGTTCGGATAATCCTAATCTAAGACCGTTGTCGCTCTCTCAGGCCGTTGTCGCCGAATATAGTAGAGATAGGATAGAAAAGTTCAGAAAATGCAATCCTAATAAGGCGAAAATGATGAGTTAAGAAAAATTTCTGCGAGATGAGTTTAGATATCACAGTATTTATAGTAAAAAGGGGAGATTCTAAGAAAGAACGCAGATTCTAAGAAAGACCACCCAGAAAAGAGAAAATCGAAAAAATATTAGTCGAAAAATATCAGGGCGTATCTTGAGACGGGTGTGAATTTCAGAGACTACAACGTCTGTCAGGAGCTACGACATAGCGTGAGAGAGACTCAGCAGGTTTGATAGAGGCAAGTTTTCACTCGGTAAACCGCAAAACACTCACTTTTCCCTCTAGCTGTTCGCCAAATTACTGAGCGTTTGCCTCAATTCTTTGAAGCTGTCCTAGCGCCTGACTACAGGGAAAGCTAAACTTGGCCTCAGTGCGATCGCTCGCAATCGTCAATGACTCAGGTGTCCTAAAAGTTTGTTTCGTTTTTTTAACTATTCGTGTCCTAGTTTAGATTGGGCAACTATGCTGAGAAATGGTCAATGAGTAATTATGCTTATTAGCCTAATGTTAGATGAAAGGTGATAAACTCATGACGTCTTTGCCACTGCTTAGCTACCCTGTCTCTAGCCAAAATCAGAGAGTGGAGGGGTTCGAAGTTCCTAGCGATGAGCAACCCTACCAGTACTCTACTGCCATCCCGCTCTCCGGTTACGAACTCGATAACTTAGTCTTAGCGGCCTATCGTCGAATTTTTAACGAGCAACAAATTTTAGTCAGCACAAGAGAGCGCTTTTTAGAGTCTCAGCTCTTTGCCAATCAAATTACCGTCAGAGACTTTATAAAAGGACTATTGCTCTCCGATACCTTTCGCCGCCGCAACTACGAATGCAATAACAACTATCGCTTTGTGCAAATGTGCATTCAGCGTGTACTCGGTCGCGACGTCTATGACAACCGCGAAAAGCTCGCTTGGTCTACTGTACTCGCCACCAAAGGGCTCGAAGGTTTCATCTCAGAGCTGCTAGAAAGCGACGAGTATTTAAACAACTTTGGCATAGATACCGTTCCATACCAGCGCCGCCGTATACTCCCCCAAAAATCCATAGGAGAATTGCCCTTTGAGCGCATGCCTCGCTATGGTTCTGACTATCTAGCCAAATTGGAGTCACTCGGTAACGACTTCTCCAGCGATCGCGAAATATCAGCCCCTGCCTACCTGCCATCTAAGACCATTCTGCAAATCGCAGGTCTGCTGACAAAAGCAGGCGCGATCGCCCTCGCTACTGGCGTGATCGCAGTCGTTCTTTCCTGGTTTGGGTGGATTAGTCTCTAATCGCAACTTCATTTCTCAAACTCCAAAAGTCTTGCTCGTTCCTTTGGATGCTCGCTCTCGAGAGGAGCGCAAAACACTACAGCAATATGTTGCCAGACCTGAGCAACCTAGTCGCTCACAGAAAAGGTGAACGTTATTCACTGATGGATGTATCCCGCTCACCACCAAACTCATCAGGCCGACAACGCTGGAAAACAAAAGCTCTTTCGTATATTGCTTCTCTGCCGTTTCCTCGAACAACTTATCCAGATTCTCGTCTGAAAAGATCCGCTCCATCGTGGCGCGAACCATCACGCTCACCGGACTCGCTTCTACAAACTGCTCAAAAATAGCGTTGAGCACTGACCGGCACCACCTGCTAATGCCAAGCGTTCAGGCCATAATCCTTGCTATATTGCTCGGCTGTACTCATCTTCAGTTTATCGACGATAGTACAAACAGTCACCTTAACAGGGGTAGTATAGAGACGTGGCTTTATAAATCGTCTGATGGGTTGAGAGCGCAAGTCTTGGACTTTTTGGCATTTGGCGGGAATGGGGGGGTGTCATCTGAATTAAGTCTGCTCGGCTAAACCACTAGCTGCCAGAGTAAAACCGTCAGCCCAATCGTCACACTGTGCTGCGGCATTAGCTTGAGCCAAGGCTGACGACCAATTTTTTGTGTGAGGATAATGCTCAAAAAAGCGCCGCTGATCAGGGCTGTTCCCTGTAAAAAAGCAATCACCGCCGGATGCGCGATCGCACCTTGGCCAAAACCACTACCAGCAATTGGCAGTTGCCAAGTAGCCATAAAGACAGACACTATCTGCCCGGCTTCTGACAAGCCCAGCAGCAGATAGTGGGCCAGGCTGGCAAACAGGACCAGGGGAAGGTATCCGTAGGCTAGCTCCAGAAAGGTGCGCGTGGGGCCGGTGCCTTGGAGCTGGGCGCGGAGGCGATCAATCAGGAGGGCGATCGCCCCTGGTAAAAACAGCGCGATGACTGAGGCGATCGCATGTCCTCCCCAACTCTCCAAAATCTGCGTATTGCCCAAACATAGAGTTGTCAGCTGCGGCAGTCGATGTAATAACACCGCACCTAAAAGTAATAACAGCAATGCCACTTCATAGCTGCTGGTGGTATGGCTGGTCCATAGCTCAATGCCCGGTGGCCGCAGATTGAGCGCTACAGACTGATGCGGGCAAGCCTTGAGACAAGTCATGCACAGCACGCAGTTACGATTGTCGGTGAGCTGCGCAGGATGAGAATATACCGGACAGCCATTAGTCTCTTGGCCGATGCCTTCTGCTGGCCCGCCTTTATAGCAGTGATAAGTGTTGCAAGTTGCCGAGCAAATGCCCTGCTGTGCCCGCAGCTCTATCATCGAGAGTTTGGCAAACAGACCATTCATGCCGCCAATCGGACAGAGATAGCGGCACCAAAACCGCCTTTCAAATAAAACAGAACAGACCACAGCCCCGGCGGTAATAATTAGCAGTAGCCAGCCAGAGAGATAGGCCGTATTTTCCAAATTCCACAGCTCTTCCCACAGCAAAATCAGCGCAAAGCCGCCGTAGAGTATCCAGCCACCCCAGCGCTCAGCCCACTGCCGCGGCCAGCCTTGAAGCTGACGGGGCCATAGTTTTAGCGAGAGAAACTGAGCGACTTCACCATAGATCATAAACGGACAGACCGCGCACCACAGCCGCCCTACAAAAGGAAAGCCAATTAAAATCAGCGGCCACCACCAGGCCCAAAAGAAATTAAGCGCAAAGTTTTGATCGCGTGTCTGCGGTCCCCACATTAAAACAGCCACAACAATGGGATAAAACCACAGCGTGAATCCGTAGTTAATGCGATCAGGCCACCAGGGACTGAGTAAAAACTGTCGTAGCTTTGGATAGCCTTTGAGCAGGTTAAAGCGGAAGCGACGGCTCTGCTTTTCTTCAGCCCAAAAGACTTCTTCAGTCAGCATGCGACGGTTGCCAGACTGGCTGACGGCGCGCTCTACCATGCTTTCTAGCTCAGTGAGGTTGCCAGGAAAGTCATAGCTTTGTAGGCGTCTGAGGGCTTCTGGGGCGATTTGGCGCTTGTCTAATCCCCGTTTGCGGCACAGAAGCTGGGAAAAGTAATTGATATGTGCTTCAAGGTCGGCTTTACGAACGCGCAGCGGCGGCACTTTGATCTGTTTGAGGGTCTGTTCGCTCAGGCAGTGGGTAAAGTCAGGAACAACTTTTTCTGACACCATTAGTATCCAGGCTTGAGACTTGCGTAAAGGCGGTGGGGCCTCTCCTTCGCGGCCGAGCGGGCGGTATTGCCCTGTTTCTATCAGCTGGACAACAGATGCAATTAACGACTCATCGAGATCTTGGATATTGTTGAGCAGAAGCGTTCCATTTCCCAGCCATTCTAAGAGCCCAGTCTGACTTTCGCCGCGGCCAAACAGATCTTGCGATCGCAAGTTTTCACAGTTCACCTGAATCATGGGCTGTGCCTTATTGCCTGAGCCAAAGTGAATCAGCGCTGCTAGATTGTCTTTTTCGAGCCCCGGTTCGCCAAAAATAAGCACAGGTGATCGGCGAGAATTTTCGCCGTTTTGAGGCTCAAGATGAGTGACTTCACGAATGCTGTCGCGTAGCCGAATCGCATAGCGGCTACTGCCGACGACGCCTCGCCTCACCCGCGTCACCAAATAGGGCCGCAAGGCTTGTTGGCGCTCTTGTTCATAGGCGAGCTGTTCGGAGACTTTTTCAAGCTCATCTGCCAGTAAGCGTGACAGCTCTTGACTAAGCTCTGGAAATTCATCGGCGAGCTGCTGGAATCGGGTTTTGTCTAGCTGCCAAAGGACGCAGTCGGTAAGCGAGATGACGGTTTGAGTGGCGTCTTTATCCAGCAGTAGCGCTTGCAGATGCAAGACAGCGCCTGGCTGGAGGGTGGTGACCTGGGCTGTTGTGCTGCGGCGAGTACGGTAGCTTTCTAGCTGGCCCGATTTGAGAATAGATAGCGCTTCAGGGGCTGTGTCTTCGAGAATTAGGCGGCGATTGGCGGCAAATTGAATTTCTTTTAGGCAGGGTGCGATCGCCCCCAGCAAACTTTCAGGCAAATCACGGAACAGAGTATGCGTCTGTAACCACTGTAACCGCTCAGCAGTATCCATAGCAGCGACCAGAAAGTAGGGTTTAGCGTCCGGTCTAATGTTACCTTACGGGTCTCCTGTCTCAGATGAGATTGCGGCCAGATCCAAAATAACCCGACTTTGCGCCTACCGCACTACTATGAGCCAGCACTACTATGAGACTACAGCAGAGTATAGCCCTGCTGCAAAATTTGGTTGATAGATTGGCCCTGCTTGTAAGCATTCAACATATCTTGAGCGGGGCTGTATCGACTATTTAGCAGGGCTCGCAGTCTGCTCAAGCGCCTGCGGTCTGCTTCACTTATCGTCACCGCCCAAACCGCTTCAAGCACTTCCTCAGCCCCCGCATAAATCTGTTCATCTGCAAACCCTAACTGCGCTGACTTTTGGTGTCGCTTCCTATCAGGCACGGTGGCTCGCCCGGCTAATGTCTCATCCAGCACTAATCCTTTGAGCAAGGCAAGCAGGCTGCCATATAGCTCAAAATCACCGCAGCTATCAAACGCCTTAAACTCTATGCGGCCCACCTCAGCCGGTATTCTAGCAATTTGAGTGAGTGAAGGCGCTGAGTCGATTAAATCTGTTTCGCTTTCTACAAATACCATTGCAGCCGGCCTAAGACCCGTACGGTAAAAAGTGCGCACAGAAAGGCCCGCCCAGGCTTTCCCCTGATAAAAAGGAGAGCTATAGCTAAACGGAATGATAAACGGACTGTAATACGTTAGCTTGCGCCCGATATCAACTAGCTGAATGGGAGTGAGACCTTCGGCAGATAGGTTTAGATCTGGTCCTTGCGTCAGCATCGGAATATGCGCCGTCTGCATTTCTGGCGATTCCTGGCGACGCTGTTGTTCAAATGAATTCAGCGGTGGATCCAGAATGAACTCATACCGGTAAGGATGAAAGCTGGTCAAAGCCGGTAGAAAACCTGCTCTCACTGCCTCAATGTGCAGTAGCTTAAAACTTTCTTTTAGCTGCGCCAAGGTTTCTCCGATACTCGCTTGCACCGTGGTGCGAATTTCGATGCCTTTAGGCGGGCAGTCGGTTACTTTACCGGTCAGGTCAAATCGTTCAAGTCCTTCTATGTACCATCGCTTTAGCTTGATGCCCGCATCGCCTACCCGCATCTGAGGATAGTCTTGTTCGTAGTAGGGCAGCGCGGATACAATCGCGTCTAGCTCTGAAAAAGAGGTGTTGGCAAAGTCAGCAAACTGGCCATCTGCCCGGAGAAAGGCGACCTCGTGTTCTATTCCAAACCTAAAGTTCATAGCACTCAGCCCTATCACACCTTTTTTTGAGGATTTTTTATAAATTACGGTGCAACTCTGACGATTCGCCGAGCTATCCTATCGCCATCTGTCTAAAAGCTCTCCTGCCTAGTCGGCTCTTGGCAAGCGATAGAACGTGACGACTGGCGGCGTATCTGTCTGGGGAATATTGCGATGGACGATGTCTTCGAGAGAGTTGGTCTCATGAATAATTTCCCAGCCCACAGGCGAGAAGGTATCTGGATTAAAAATGTTGCTAGATAGCAGCGGATTGGTCAGCACTTGCGAGAAAGCATCAATCCCGATCAGCCGCCCGACCAACGGCCCTAAAGCCGAATTGGGCCGCACATCCTCAGTGTAGAGCCCAACGTAAAATTCAATATTGTCCACGCTGCCATAAAGGTCTTTGAGGTACTTTTGAGCGATCGGGTCGCTGGTGATTTGATCGAAGTCTGTTGCTCTTGGAAACTGACACATTTCCCGGTAGTCATTATAGCTTGCAAGCTGAGCGGTGCGACCCATACGAATACTGGTGACTTCTGTGAGATCAACCAAAAACTCTGGCGTATTAAACAGACCAATTCGAGTCGCGCTCTGGGTGCAGGTTTCTGCCATGAGCGCGCCCAATCCTTGATCGATCAGTAGCTGGTTGTGCCAAAGCGAGTCGACCATTGGCATTGGCTGACCTTTGTAGATCAAGCTTTCGGGCAGGGCGCTATGCCAGCGATAGACAAAGTCAAATTCGATACTCATCCAGTTTTGGCGGTACCAGCGTTCATGTGTAAAGGCCGAGGGATCGGCTTTGAACTTAAAATGGTAGGGGGTGATATGGTTCACATATTCTTCCACCACCACTTTCATCAGGGTGGCCATCACCGTATTTCTCGCCGTCTGAAAAAGCCGTTCGTCATCCCAGTTAGGGTAGGCTTGAGTAAGCTGCTCACAGACGCGGTTGTGCTCTCGCAGACACAGCACATTGAGCATCACATAGCCGATTTGAACGTTGGCACGCTCCACACCCATGGCAAACAGGTGGGCTTTCTTTTGCGTATCCTGCTTGATCTCATCGCTGAGAGGAATACCGTTGCCAGGACCATAGAGATCTTTGAACTCTTCTTTAACAATGTTCTGCTGCGGATCTTCGTAATAGTAAGGCGGATACTCTTCGCCGTTGAGCATCTGGCTTTTGAGCTTTCCACCTTGAAAAGCTCTCAGCCGATGGGTGACTTCAGCGGTCAGCCCGTAAACGCTAGAGAGATCGATTTGGTGGGTAGAGGTGTTTTTGAGTCGGTTGTGGCGATCAGTGCGCAAAAAGCTGTCGGTAAACCACTGCACCCAGTAGGGGAAGAGCAGCGTAGACTTTTGAGAAAGCCGCGTTTTACCCTCTCTCTTGCGAAACAAATCGCCTAGTGCTTGCGGGTCGGGTAGGGTATCGGCGTTGTTGAAGCGTGGATCGGGGGGGAGATGACGGTCGGTGTAGGTGCGATCGCGCAGTGAATCCCAAGACGTGTAGGTATCTGTCTTTTTGGGTTTGTCTGTGCCTGGAATATGCGGCTCCAGCGTCATCAGGCTATAGGGATGAGGCCGCGGGGGAACCTTGTTTATGGCGTTATTGATTAAGAACTTATTGACCGTCTGCTCAAGCGTTTGATTACTTTGAACAAAATTCCAAATCCCTTCAAAGTTTGTCAGCGCAAACGTTTCGAGCTTATTTCTAAAACCGTCTTTGGAAGTATCTCTAGCCATAGTAGATAGGCACAAAAGGTAACGGCATTGTTTGTACTAAGGTAACGGCATTGTTTGTATCAAAGCCTATTCTACAGATAGCTTATGCTCAAACTAAAAAGAATTTGAGAAGGTCGGGTGTCGCAATATATTCAGCGAAAATAGCTGAATTTACTGACCGACTTTTGCACAGGCTGGCACAATAGAGGAGTTCCCCATTCACCATGACTTTGTGTTAGCGCCTGAAACCCTGTTCCCATTCCAGCTAGACGACTTTCAGCTAGAGGCGATCGCCGCTCTCAACCGAGGCGAGTCTGTCATCGTCTGTGCCCCGACCGGATCAGGCAAAACGCTCGTGGGAGAATACGCCATCCACCGGGCCTTGGCGACAGGCCAGCGGGTATTCTACACCACCCCGCTCAAAGCCCTTTCCAACCAAAAACTGAGAGACTTCAAGCACACCTTTGGCGATCATAATGTGGGCCTGCTCACGGGCGATAGCTCTGTCAACCGCGATGCGCCAGTGGTAGTGATGACTACAGAGATCTTTCGCAACATGCTCTATGGCACCACCATTGGTGAAGTGGGCACCTCCCTGCAAGATGTACAGGCCGTTGTGCTTGACGAATGTCACTACATGAACGATCGTCAGCGCGGCACTGTCTGGGAAGAATCGGTAATCTACTGCCCGCCCGAAATTCAGCTAGTGGGCCTTTCCGCCACCGTTGCCAATGGCGATCAGCTCACCGACTGGATTGCTGAGGTCCATGGCCCCACCCGACTGATCTACTCAGACTTTCGCCCGGTGCCGCTCAATTTTCACTTCGCGGTTGAAAAAGGCATTTTTCCACTGCTCAACTCACAAAATAGCGCCCTGCACCCGCGCCTAAAAACCTATCGAAAGCCGCCTCGCAGACAGCGCGGACAAAAGAAACAGCCTGCTGGAGCAACGCTGCCGGGTGTCGTGAGCAAATTGCAGCAAAAGGATATGCTGCCCGCTATTTATTTTATTTTTAGTCGCAAAGGCTGTGACCAATCGGTGCAAAGCGTTGCCCATATGAACTTAGTCACCGCGGCTGAATCTGAGCAGCTCAAGCGCCGAATTGACGATTTTTTAGCGCGCAACCCGGATGCGGTCAGAGCCAATCAGCTAGAGCCCCTTTATCGGGGAGTGGCCGCCCACCATGCGGGGATTTTACCGGCCTGGAAAAGTTTGGTAGAGCAGCTCTTTCAAGCGGGACTGATCAAGGTCGTATTTGCGACAGAAACGCTGGCCGCAGGGATTAATATGCCAGCGCGCACGACGGTAATTGCGAGCCTTTCTAAACGGACTGACACCGGTCACCGGCTGCTGCATGCCTCTGAATTTTTACAGATGTCGGGCCGGGCAGGGCGGCGAGGAATGGATGAGCTAGGGCATGTGGTGACGGTAGAGTCTCCATTTGAAGGGGCAAGAGAAGCGGCTCAGCTTGCACTTTCGCCGCCGGATCCGCTGGTGAGCCAATTTACGCCTAGCTACGGTATGGTCTTGAATTTGCTGCAAATTCACACCGCCGAAGAAGCACAAGAGCTGATCGAGCGGAGCTTTGGTCAGTATTTGGCGACGCTGCATCTGCTGCCGCAGCGGCAGGCAATAGAAGGATTGGCGCGTGAGATTGCGGTGCTGCGCGATCAGCTTGCCCATGTAGATGACGCGGCGATCGCAGAGTACGAGAAACTGCGTGGCTGGCAGAAAGAGGAAAAAAGGCTGCTGAAAATATTGCAGCAGCAGGCGCAAGAGAGACTAGGCGGCGGTGATCCGGTTGCGGTTTCCTTTGCAATGGCCGGTACGCTGCTCTCGCTCAAAGGGAGAAATATAAAAGTCTCTGAACCACTGCCGGCAGTGCTGGTGAACAAGCTACCAGGGCCGGGGCAGTTTCCTTTTTTAGTTTGCTTAGGGCAAGACAATCGCTGGTATGTCACGACGGTCAAGGATGTAGCTGTTCTCTATAGCGACTTAGTGCGCCTTTCGGAGGTGGATGGGCTCACTCCCCCAGACAATTTGCTGCCGACACCGGGCAAGGCGCGTAAAGGCAATGAAGCAACAGCCGCGGTAGTGGCGAAAATGCCCGTAATTCCGACGATTGAAGCGCAGGCCCCGGAAGTGAAAGAACAGCGTCAGAAAGTGGTGGCAGTGAACGCAAAGATTGCGGCTAATCCGGTGGGTCAGCTAGAAAATCCAAAGGCGGTAGTCAAGCAACGTCAGCGGTTGAAGCGGTTAGAAGAAGAGAGCAGCGATCGCACCCGCAAGTACGAAGATCAGACCCATCGCTACTGGCAGGAGTTTGTCGGTTTGATGCGGGTACTGGAAAAATTTGGGTGCTTAGAAGACAGTGCACCAACCAAGCTAGGTCAGCTTTGCGCAGCGATTCGCGGTGACAATGAGCTATGGTTGGGTTTGGCCCTAGCCTCGGGTGAATTTGACGCCCTAGAGCCCCAACAGTTCGCCGCCGCCTGCGCGGGCATTTTGATAGAAAACAGTCGTCCGGATACCTGGATTCGCTATCAGCCGACTAAGCCTGTGATAGAAGCGCTAGAAGGGTTGCGTGGCCTTCGTCGCCGCATCTTTCAGGCGCAGCGACGGCAGGATGTTCAAATCCCGGTCGCGCTGGACTGGGATTTAATTGCCATTGTCGAACAGTGGGCGCTCGAAACTGAGTGGTCAGATCTAACAGATAATACTAGCCTAGATGAAGGCGACATCGTGCGAATTTTGCGGCGCACCTTAGACTTTCTCTCGCAAATTCCACATGTTCCCTATTTGCCTTCAGAGGTCGTCGCCACTGCGCGACAGGCAACCTTTTTGCTGAACCGCTTTCCGGTAAATGAGACAGCGAGTTAGACAAATGGTTGTTTGCCTACCAGATCTTGTTCATCTGAAGCGAAAATCCTGGCAGCTCAGGATCACAGCTTACGCTCTCAGGATTTTCCAACACTTCAGGTGCACTGTTGGATCGATAAACATGCACCGTGCGGCTTTTGCGGTCGATCAACAGTCCTAAACATGCGCCATTTTCGAGATATTCTTCCATCTTTGTCTGTAGGCTGGTCAATGCATCACTGGCTGATCGCAGCTCGATGACAAAATCGGGACAGATGGGTGCGAAGGATGATTTTTGCTCACTTGATAGGGCGTTCCAGCGATCGCGCCTAATCCAGGAGGCGTCAGGCGATCGCATTGCTCCATTCGGCAGCGTAAAGCCCGCACTAGAGTCAAAACCTTCGCCTGTGTCATCTTGCCTCGCCCAAATTCCCACTTGTACGGCAATTTCAAAATTGCGATTGCCGGTATCTGAAAACGCTGGCGGCATAACAACGACTTCACCCTCTGCGGTTTGCTCAATTCGTAGCTCTGGATTGGCCTTACAGAAGGCATAGAACTGCTCAGTCGTCATTTTCGTCTGCGGCATAATTGACGAGATATCGACCGCTAGCGGCATTGATTTACTTTGAATGACTAGATTGGTCATTGCGGTGCTACTCCCGTAGGTGTTACATGCCTCAAATTTTATCAAAGTTGCTCGGCTTCAATCGGTTTCAATCGGCCTCAGAAGGCGCAGCCGCTGGGCTGTGGGCCGGCTGCCGCGAGTTCTGGCGCAAAGTCTGCTGGCAAGGTGGTGGCTGCTAACCCTGCGTTTGCGGTGCCCTGCATGGCTTGGGTGCTGTAGCCAGTGGTATTCATATGCGATCGCACAATCACGTCCTGGTCACCCGCTACCTCCACCGGCCCGCCCGAGCGCGTAAACGGCTGTTCATCGACATGGCTATGTGCCAGTATGCGGCGATAGAGTAGCTCACCGTCTGGTGTGATGATTTCCCACCAGTTTGCATAGCGATCGCACCCCGTCTCATCACTTTCTACCGTCACCGCAAAGCGATAGCCTGCATCACTAGGCGTTGCCTCTACCGCCGTGACGCGAGAATTCCCAGCCATATTCTCAGCTGCATCTTCAGTTGGCTGTGACTCTGTTACTGAAGACGTCTCTGAAGATGTCGGCGATACTGCACAGCCGATCAGCATCAGCGAAAGTAAAATGGCTGCTGCTTTCATAGTTCTAAGACTCCTTGGCTATTGTCATTTGCTAACTGTCATTCATGTGATTCGCGCCAGTCTTTGGCTTTTTGCGCAATCTCTTTTCGTTCTTCATCCGACATTCTATCGAGATTGTTCAAAATAAAATTCATTCGGCCTTGACGGCTCAGCTTTTCTCGGTGACGGGCCAAAAAATCCCAGTAAAAAAAGTTAAACGGACAGGCATCCTCGCCAGTTCTCGCTTTGTGATTGTACTGACAGCCTTTGCAGTAGTCGCTCATTTTGTTGATATAGTTCGCGCTGGCAGCATAAGGCTTGGTTGCCAGTAAGCCCCCATCGGCAAACAGCCCCATGCCAATCACGTTGGTTTGCATCACCCAATCATACGCATCTATAAACGCGGCATGGAACCAGTCTTCTACCGCTTGAGGCGAAAGACCAGCGATCAAAGAGAAATTCGCCAAGATCATCAGCCGCTGAATGTGATGAGCGTAGCCTGTGCGCCTGATTGTATCGATGGTTTGATGCAGGCAGTTCATCTGGGTATTGCCGTCCCAAAAAAAATCGGGCAGTGACTGTATATGCTCAAAGTAATTGCGAGAGGGATAGTCGGCATCAACATGGTTGTATACGCCGCGCATGTATTCTCGCCAGCCCAGGACCTGTCGGATAAAGCCTTCTACGCAGTTGAGCGGGAGGTTGTTGTTTTCATAGGCTTGCTCGACTGCTTGGATCACCTCCATCGGCTGTAGCAGGCCAATATTGAGATAGGGCGAGAGCAGTGCGTGCCACAGGGTGTCTTCGCCAGTGACCATCGCGTCTTGGTACGGGCCGAAAGTGGGGAGGCGATCGCTCACAAAGTTATCCAGCACTGCTAGTGCCTGCTGCCGAGTGACGGCCCAGCCAAAGTTTTCTGACTTCCCAAAGGTCGGAAAGTTCACGGCCTCTACCGTATTGATCACGTCTTTTGTAATCTCATCCGGCTCAAATATCAGCGGCGCCGGCCCAGAGATTTTTCCTTTAGGCGGCTTGCGGTTCTCCTTGTCAAAGTTCCACTGCTCACCCACGGGCTTTTTACCCTTCATCAAAATGTCGAACCGTTTTCGCCCCTCTCGGTAAAACGATTCCATTAACAGACTTTTGCGGCTCTCTGCCCATGCTTCAAAATCTTGAGTAGACCACAGGAAGTGATTGTTCGGCGTTTGTACCAGTTTGCAAGGCAGCGTCAGCGTATTCAGATACGCTGCAAAAGGCCGATCAGCCGGTTCCATCACCCTGACTTCATCTAGCCCCTGCTGCTCAATCCATTCAGTTAGCGGCCCCTCGAACGATTCGCTGATTTTGTAAGTGACAGGCCAACCGTCAGCCTCTAGTGCTCTGGCAAAGTGGCGCATCGCCGACCAAATGAGAATCAGCTTTTGCTTGTGGTAGCGCCGCTCTCTAGCATGGCTCAGCGACTCAATTAGGATAATCGGCGTACTTGCTCTATCTTCGGCACCTGCTGCCGCGCTGCTGGCGATCGCCGACTGCCCCTGCCATAGCTGATCGCCCAGTACCCATATACCAACAGCCATAAACTTTATTTTGCGCTTTCTTCTTAGTCTAGTTTTTCTCAGCCTAGCGTAGTCTGCCTGACGGATGAAATCACTGAGAGATGTCTGATGCAGCAGGCCGTTCTATCGCGGCATCCCACTGGGCGATATGGGCACATAGCCAGCGGATGTCTCGGCGACTGCCGGCAATCCGCAGACGTCTGTCAGGGCGATCGCTCGTGGGCGCTAGCGTGAAGCACAGTTGACGATCAAGCAGCGTGGGCGTGATCGAGAGCGATCGCAGCGCCAGCCTAGAAAAGTGAAGGATGGTTTCCTCTGTTCCCTCTGTTCTTTCTGAGGTATTTGAAGATACATTTCTCGTCATCAAGCTTACCAGCGTGCCACCGCTCGCATCGTGATTTAGCCTTAAAACAGCTTTTGATGACGATTCAGCCCATTCATCAGGCTCCACTCGCTTAAATACTAGCGGCAACAGCAGCGCGATCATGACACCGAGTAACACTGAACCGGTATAGGCGACCGGCCCTCCGACAAAGACAGTCGTCGAGAGCACGACGAAAAGGACGAACAGCCAGCGCTCAGCCGAGGACGCTGTTAAAATATGTGCTCGAATGCGATGCGGAGAAAACTGAATCTCAAGCGCGTGACGGGTTGAGCGAACCTTAAAGTCAGCCCGTGTGGTTCGAGGCGTTGCCGACAGGTGCGGGCGAACAATAGACAGATGATGGTGACTGTCAGATAGGGGAGCTTTATGTTTCAAGGGGATTATATAAAGTATTGTCAGCTAGCCGTGACTTTCCGACAATGATCTGTGCCATCGCTGATGATAGTTTCAGCCAACAGCATTAACCCCTATACCCTAATTTAAAGCTTGAGGGTACTACCCGTAAAAACACTGAGAAAGGTAGAAGCAATATATACCTAGTCTCGCTATAAAGAATGAATATATCTATGCAAACTCAGGGAACCCGACGACCGCTGATCGACTGTATTGCTCAAACATTTATAATTGCCTATAAAGAGCCGACTGAGCAGTTGACGGAGGCGCTAACCCAAGCAGGATGCGACTGCACCGTACTCAGGCAGGTCCATCAGCCAGGCTATGAGACCTATTCGCCATCGTTTTTGTGTCTGCTGAATCACCGCAATGCGTGGGAGCTAGCGCTGCGATCTGAAAAGCCGACGCTGATCGTAGAAGCTGATTTCGTGCCGGTGAAAAATTTTGCCCACTTGCCGCCGCCATTTGATCCGGCGGATGTGGATACGGGTATCGCTTGGCTCTATACCTGTGCGCCGCAGGTCTACAGTGTGTCGAATGATACGCCAACCTATGCTCAAGGCTATTCCACATCTATGGTGGCCTACATCGTCACCGCCAAAAGCGCCCGATTGCTGATCGAGCTAACGGCGAAAATAGAGCGAGATCCGGGGCCACGCGCCTATTCACCTTGGGATTCAGGGATTGAGTACTATTTGCGCGATCGCGGTCTCCATAACTACGTCCCCTTTCGCAACTACGGCGAGCACGGCGGCCTGCCCAACCTTGAGCACAAGCAAAATAAGCTCAGCAAAGCGCATCGGGCTGATGTGCTATACGATCAGCTCTCATTTGCGCCTTTGTATGCCTGCGTGAACGGGCAGCCAAACCGCTGGCAGTGGCTGAAAGGGCGCGCGTATGGACGAATTAAGGGATTGGGGCGGTTGTTGTTGTTGAAATACTTGCGCGCAGAAGTGGTGAAAACATCTAGCCAAGGCGGACGGCTGATTCAATGGGCGATCGCCCGTCATCTTACGCTCTGAAGGGCTAGATTGAGCGCTAGGCTGGGGGATCAGATGGAGGGGCGAAAACGACATCTTCATAAATGTCTTCTATTAGGACGCTAATGCCTAAGCTCGATAGCTCAAGCTTGTCTCCCTCGCCATAGGGAACAAATGTCCAGCTGCTCGGCTGATCACGTCTAAAAACCTCGACTGCCTTTGTTTCAGACCCGATTAGAACGTATTCTTGCAAACTTTCCATCCGACGGTAAAGGGCAAACTTCCCACCGCGATCATAGGCTTCGGTGCTGGGAGAGAGTACTTCTGCAATCAGGCAAGGGTAGCGAGAAAATTGCTGAGCGGTGCGATCGCGATCATCACACGTCACGCTCACATCCGGATAGACGAAAGGTCCCTCTGCGGTAATGCCAACTTTCGCATCCGAATTTCTGACTTTGCAGCGTCCCCTCAGCGATGCTCGAAAAAGACTCGCAGTATTCAGTGAGATATCTGCATGAGGCAGCGTTCCACCTGCCATTGCAAACACCTCCCCATCGAAGTACTCATGCCGCAAAGGCTGCTGAGCTTCCCACTCGAAGTATTCGTCAGGCGTAAAATGAAACTGCTGACGGGTTGCAATCATAGCTCAGACAAGAGTCAGGTACAGAAGATTATGCCTAATTGTAGCCAGCGCTAGATGTCTTCGCATACCAATATGCCTAGACGATGTACGACATAGTATTCTTCAGTATTCTTCACCTCTCCCATTTGGACAGATCTACCAGCGCTGAGCCACTGACCCGGCACCCTGTCCACTCATCCATTAGCTTTGCGCCGATGCGCTTGTAAAAGGTAATGGCGCTCTCATTCCAGTCCAATACGCTCCACTCTAGTCTGCCACAGCCTTGGCTCACCGCGTGGGCCGCTAGCTGTTTGAGCAGGGCGGTGGCAATGCCCTTACGCCGGTAGTCGGGCAGTACAAAGAGATCTTCCAAATAAATGCCGGGTTTCATCAGAAACGTCGAGAAGTTGTAAAAGTACAGCGCCGAACCGACAACTTTGCCGTCTAGTTCTGCGACCATTGCTTCTGCATAAGGGCGATCGCCAAATAGCCCTCGCTGCAAATCTGTCTCAGTGCCGACCATTTCATGCGCGAGCTTTTCGTATTCGCTCAGCGCCTGAGACAGCGCGAACATAGCGGGCACATCGGCAGGAGTCGCCGGTCGGATCTGGGCAGGGGTCATGAGCGATCGCTCTCCATCTATCTCTACACTAAAAAAATCGACTGGTCACCCGACCAATGATCAACTCGCGGCTTACTACCCCGAACGAGCGACTGTCACTACCGTTCTCGGCATTGTCGCTCAAAACGTAGCAGCTCCCATCATAAAATATCTCGCTCACCCGTTTAACCAAGCGCATAGTGGGCTTGAGCGGATGCAGGCAAACAACAACATCGCCCGGCGATAGCATCGTCGTTTGGCTGACCGGAACCACCAGCACATCTTCTCCAGGACGCAAGGCTGGCAGCATAGAATTTCCCACGACGCAAAATCGCCACCGTTTACCCAGCGCCCAAAGCCCAATCTCCTTCCAGTGCCGCCTCAACAAAAAAAGATCCTGCAATATTGCTGTCTACACAGACTACAGGATCTCTTCATGTATTCGCTAGAAAGTTGCTGGCTAGACATTACCTAACCAACAACGTTTCGTAAAAACAACTAGCTAGCCGTGTACCAGGACACGTCGCGGCTCTTGCTCTCCCAAAAAATGGTGTGAATTTTCTTGACCGCATCCATCAGCTCCTGGCAGTGCTGAGTGCTGACTTCTACCTTACAAGCAGAGCAAAGCTTTGCCGCTTTCCAAAAGGTATCGTGCAAATCAGGATACGTCTCTAGGTGAACGGGCTTAAAATAGTCAGTCCACAGAATCAACAGCTCATCTTTGGTGATTTGAGCCTGTTCTTCTTTGATGGCGATAAAGCGAGACATCGTGTTCTGGTAGGAAGCCATTGCCTGAGTGTCGCCACCTTCAGGGTGCTGCAAGTCTAAGATTTTCTTCGTCATGGAGACGACCGCTTCAGCAGCGATGCGAGCCGAAGAAGGATCGTACACACCGCAAGGGCCGTCACAGTGGGCTTGGACTTCAGGGGCTGGAAACCAAGCTTTTATCGTAGAAATAGCTGTGCTAAACATAAGTTACTGATTGTCGAGTGAACGTGTCTACCCTTAAAGGCCCTCGAAGGGAATCGAAGGGAGCACTTCAAAAGCGTTACGGCTTCAGTATACCGTCGTAGCTTTTGGGTGAAGCAATTATTAATTTCGCATCAGTTACGTTCAGTGCGCTCAGTGCAAATCATCGACCCAAAGATAGATAATCTAAGCGGGCAGTCTTAGGTATGCAGTCTTTAGGTGCGCAAAGGTATTTATGCAAAGGGTTCGATGGTTTCAATCGCTAAGCTCGTGGCGGATAGCGCTGGTTGCGATCGCTGGCACGCTACTCAACACTAGCGGATGTGCACTCCTCGCAGAAGGCAATCCCTATGCAAGCTTGCCGCCCTGCGTAGACAGCTATTGTAGCTGCGGAGACTTTGCCAACCAAGCCTTGGCACAGCAGGTGCTGGACTCGTTCGCAGACGATTTGTATGGATTGGATCGCGATCGCAACGGCTTAGCGTGCGAAAGCTTACCCCAGCGCGATCTGAGCTTAGATCTGCCGACCTACTTTTCAAATAGTGAGCACCTCACCTTTGGCAATCCGAGTAATGCCGGACGCGAGAACGCTGACAACTTTCTGATTGAGCGATCTCCCTACGTGCTGTCTTACAGTCAGGCGCGCAATAGCTTGAACTGGGCGAGCTGGCGGGTAGACCAGCGCTGGCTTGGCCGCGTAGGCAGGCAAGACGACTTTCGGCCCGACGGCATTTTGCCCAAAGGGGTGTATCAGGTGACCCCAGGAGACTATCGCCGCAGCGGATATGACCGGGGGCATATGGTGCCTTCAGGTGATCGCACGGTCACTGCCCAAGATAATTCGCTCACCTTTTTGATGACTAATATTTTTCCTCAGGCCCCGGAAAATAACCGAGGTGCATGGCGGGCGCTGGAAGCGTATGCGCGTGATTTGGTCATTCAGGAAAATAAAGCACTCTATGTGATTGGCGGGGTGTATGGCGATCGCGGCACTGTGGGCAAAGTGACAGTTCCCAGTCGGGTGTGGAAAGTGATTGTGGTATTAGATAGCCTCGAAGCTGAGGTGACCCGGCAGACGGAAGTGATTGCGGTAGATATGCCGAATAGCGATCGCATTGAGGAAACCTGGCAAACCTATCGCACCACGGTTGATCGCATTGAGATTGCGACTGGCTACGACCTGCTTTCTGATGTGCCCGAAGGTGTTCAAGCGGCTGTAGAAGGCCGTTAAATCATCGGTGTGTCCCGCCTCATGGCACAATTGAATCAGCGATAATAAGGAACGTTATAAGATGCTGAAGCGATTTGCCGCACTGCTGTTAGTTGTGATCGCCCTGGGATTGCAAAGCTGCTCTAGCGCTGCCAGTCTACAGTCGTATAACAACAGCTATGAAGGGTATGAATTTAAGTATCCGACGGGGTGGGTCGCGGCTGACGTGCCTGGCGGACCGGATACGGTATTTCACGACATTATTAATGCGACTGAAAATGTCAGCGTGGTGATTAGCCCGGTGTCTGGGGATAAAACACTGCCAGACATTGGTACGCCGACTGAGGTTGGCTACAAGCTTTCTAAAAGCATCACTTCTCAGAGCACCGATGATCGCAACGTTGAGCTGGTGAATGCGCAGTCTTTTGAAGCGGGCGATAAGCTCTATTACATTTTGGAGTATGTGGCAAATTTGCCGTCGGGGACGCGCCATGATTTGGCTAGTGTAATTGTGCGTCGCGGTCAGCTCTATACCTTTAATGCCTCTATTCCTGAAAACCGGTGGGAGAAGCTCGAGGATACGATGAAGCAAACGGTGGCTTCTTTCTCAGTTTATTAGGCAGATTACTAAGCAGAGATTCGGTTGGGCGCAATCAGGTTTTAATAGGATTCTTTAACTTTTTATGGCTGATACTCAATTCGTACTGGCGTCTGCTTCGGTTGCCCGGCGAAAGCTTTTGATAGATGCCGGTATTCAACCGTTTGTGTATCCCAGCAACTTTGATGAAGATCAGGTGGTAATTAGCGATCCGCCTGAGCTGGTGAAGGTGCTTGCCCAAGGTAAAGCAGAGATGGTGGCCCCCCAGTTCCCCAATGCGCTGGTGTTGGGCTGTGACTCGGTGCTGGCAGTGGGCGGGGTGATTTACGGTAAGCCGGAGAGTACGGAAGAGGCGATCGCCCGCTGGCGAGAGATGCGTGGGGGCACAGGTGAGCTGTATACCGGCTATGCGCTGATTGCGCCGGGGCGTAAACCGCTGGTGCGCTGCCGGATGACGCGGGTGTTTTTTGCGAATGTTTCGATGCCAGAGATTGAAGCTTATATCGCCACCGGTGAGCCGATGCACTGCGCGGGGGCGTTTGCGACCGATGGCAAGGGCAGTATGTTTGTTGAAAAAATTGAGGGCTGTCATACTAATGTGGTGGGCCTGAGTATCCCGCTGCTGCGACAGATGATGGCAGAGCTGGGCTACCGCGCGGTTGATTTTTGGAGTCAGTAAGTTTAACCCGTTGTTATAGCGAGCAGGCAGTAGATCACGATGGCGAGAGTTGATGGTCGCTTTGTGCCGAATCGGGATGATCGGGCGGTAGGCGATCGCCGAAAGCAGGGGGGGCGATTTGCAGGCCGAACTCGCCTCACCCTTTTGCTCGGACTGCTGGTGCTGGTGGTCGCTATCTTTGTGGGCACTTACTACTGGGCAGAAGCGCTGTGGTTTGATGAGCTGAGTTTTCTGTCTGAATTTTTGTTGCGATCGCGCACCCAAGTCATCCTCGGTGTCTTCACGCTACTCACTAGCCTGGGCGTCATTTTTTACAATCTCAACTTGGCCGAGCGGCTGCAGTTCAACCAAAACTGTCTGCTGCCCAATCAGGCCAATCTAAATATCGGGCTGGGCCTGCGAGCCCTGATACCGGCGCTGGTGGGCGTTGGTCTATTGCTGAGTGCGGGGCTGCTGTATCACGTCTATCTCGCGGTTGATTCTGTTCGCACTGTGCAGGCGTCGGTTCCATCTCCATTTGGGATCGACTTTGAACTCGACTGGAACCTGATTCGGCAGCTTGTTTCTCAGCCAATCAGATTATGGGTTGTGCTGGGTTGTGCGATCGCCTTGATTATTCTGCCAAAGGTGCTGATCCGAATCGGCGGCGTCATCTTAAGTATTAGCTTTGCGGTGATTGCAGCAGCGGAGTGGGCGCGGGTACTGCCAGCGATTAGCCCGTCTGACTTTGGCCAGCGCGATCCGGTGTTTGAGACAGAGCTGAGCTTTTACATTTTTAAGCTGCCGGTGTTGGAGCTGGTGAATTTTTGGCTCTCCGGGATGTTGCTGTTTGTGCTGGCGGCGGTGGCGCTGCTGTATTTGCTGGCGGGAGATACCTTTAGTCAAGGGCGCTTTGCGGGGTTTTCCCCGGCTCAGCAGCGGCATTTGTATGGGATTGCGGCGGGCGTACTGCTGAGTACCTCTGTGAGTCACTGGATCAGCCGGTTTGAGCTGCTGTACTCTAAGCAGGGCGTGACGTACGGCGCAAGCTTTACCGATATTCATGTCGATCTGCCGGTGAAAGCAGCTTTAAGTCTGATTGCCTTGGGCTTGGGGTTGTTTTTAACCTGGCGAACGCTGGCCTGGCCGAGTGTCAACCTAGCCAAACGTGTTCGCGGCAAAACCCTCAGCTTTTGGGTGGCTCACCCGATTTTGTTTGCGATTACGCTCTATCTATTTTTTGTGCTGGCGGGCAATACGCTGGTGCCCTGGGTGGTGCAGCGAATTGTGGTGCAGCCAAATGAGCTGGTGCGAGAGACCCCTTATATTGAGCGCACGATCGCATTTTCGCGCGATGCCTTTGGCCTGACGGACATTCAAACAGAACCCTTCGATCCACAGGGGGATCTGACCGCGGCTGATCTGGAAGAAAATGATTTGACGGTGCGCAACATTCGCCTGTGGGATACGCGCCCGCTGCTAGAATCCAACCGGCAGCTTCAGCAGATCCGGCTGTATTACGAGTTTGCCGATGCTGATGTCGATAGATATGACCTGCTAGGTGATGATAACAATCTGGCAGATCGCCGTCAGGTACTGATTTCGGCGCGTGAGCTGAACTATGAGCGAGTGCCAGCCGAGGCACAAACCTGGGTAAATGAGCACTTGACCTATACCCACGGCTATGGCTTTACCATGAGCCCGGTGAATACGGCAGGAGCCAGCGGCCTACCGGAGTATTTTATTCAAGACATTGCACATAATCCTAGCTCTGAGCGGATCGCCCGCTCGATTCCGGTGGGTAAGCCCCGCATTTACTACGGTGAGCTGACAAATACCTATGTGATGACGGGTAGCCGGGTAACGGAGTTAGATTTTCCGAGCGGTAGTGATAATATCTACAACCGCTATGACGGTCGCGGCGGCATTAATATCGGCTCATTTTGGCGGCGGCTGCTGTTTGCCAAGCATTTAGGCGATTGGAAAATGCTGCTCAGCGATGATTTTACGGCGGATACGCAGCTGATGTTTCGCCGCAACATTAAGCAGCGGGTGAGCTGGATTGCGCCTTTTTTGAAGTTTGATCGAGATCCGTATTTGGTGGTGGCCAATGCGGGCAGCGAGTTTTCGCCGCCGGGTGAAGAGTCTGGGCAAAACTATTTGTACTGGATGGTGGATGCGTATACGACGAGCGATCGCTATCCCTATTCTGACCCTGAAAAAGACCGCTTTAACTACATCCGCAACTCCGTCAAGATTGTGGTGGATGCCTACAACGGCTCGGTGCACTTTTACATTGCCGACGAGAGCGATCCGATTATTCGTACCTGGGCAAAGGTATTTCCGGGCATGTTCGAACCGCTCTCTGCGATGCCGCCTGCGCTAGCCTCCCACATCCGCTACCCACAAGACTTTTCGCTGATTCAGAGCAACCATTTGCTCACTTACCACATGACCGACCCTCAGGTTTTCTATAACCGAGAAGACCAGTGGCGCGCACCCAATGAAATCTACGCCAACGAAGCGCAGGTGGTAGAGCCCTACTATTTGATTATGGAGTTGCCAGGTGAAGAGACGGGAGAATTTGTGTTGCTGCGGCCCTTTACGCCAGCTCAGCGCAACAACTTAGTGGCTTGGCTAGCGGCGCGTTCGGATGGTGAGCAGTATGGCCGTCAGCTGCTGTATCAGTTTCCCAAGCAGGAGCTGGTGTTTGGCCCTGAGCAAATCGAGGCCCGCATTAACCAAGAGCCTGAAATCTCTCAGCGGATCTCGCTGTGGAATACGCAGGGCTCTCGTGCGAATCAGGGCAACTTGCTGGTGATTCCGATTGAGCAATCGCTGCTTTATGTAGAGCCACTGTATTTAGAGGCGGAGCAGAACCGATTGCCGATTTTAGCGCGGGTGATCGTTGCTTATAAGAACAGAATTGCGATGGCGCAAACGCTGGAGCAGGGACTGCAAGCTATTTTTAGCGGTGAGCAAAATGCCCCTCCGGCCATTATTAGAGACATTGAGGGAGACGGGGGCGATAGTGTTGAGGAGTTGTTGCTACCGAATGCAGGTGGTTCTTGAGGGGCACTGTTCAAAACCGTTTGGCTTTGATACTTTCGAGGGTGCGTTTGATGCCGTTTTCTACGTTGAGCCAGGCGGCATCGCGATCGCTCCACGACGTAACAGCCTTCATATCAGTCGGAAAGCCCTGTAGTGACTTGAAAGGGGTACCGCTCCAATCAGCTGGTCTTAGCGCAATCGGAATCACGGTTGCTTGTCCTGCATGATGCCGTTCAATGGCCTGCGTCATTTCTACCTCGTAGCAGTAGTCTGAGGCGATGAAGTCGGCGCTAACGAGTAGCAGAATAATGTCGGCTCGCTTTAAGTTGTCATCAATTTCAGCGGCCCAGTTTTCACCGCCTAAGATGCGGCGATCGCTCCAAGGCAAAATCAAATTCTGGCGCTCTAGAATTTTCAGATGGGTTTCGAGCTGATCCCGGAGGAGTTCGTCTTTGTGAGAGTAGCTGTAGAACAGGCGCAGGGCGTCGGTGCGTCTGTCTAGGTCGAATGTTTTGAGGTCACCTGTTCGAAGGCGACTGCCTTCAATATCGACACCATTTAGCAGATCTTGAACGTTGAGTTCTAGTAGATTGTCATCCCCTAAAAAGACTTCAAACGATTTGCGATTTTGCTTTTCTCTGGCCAATAGCTCTTTGTAGCTGACGGTTACGCTTGGGTGTCCAGGGATGGGGACTAGCTCTTTGGGCTTAAACTTGAAGCTGCTGTGTATGCGGTCGAAGTCGGAGCGGATGATGGCGAGCAGGCGGCGACGGCTAGGGAGTGGGCCGTCGATGCTGATGGTGACGGTGCGATCTTGCGGGTCGGCTTTGACGAGGGCGCAGTTGCCTTCAAAGCTGAGGATGACGCCAGTGCGCCAGCGGAGGGGTTGCTGGCTGAGTATATGGGTGCGGACGATGAAGCGGGGGAGTAAGCCTTCGGGGAGAATGGGGTAGGCGTAGCGGAAGTTGAGGCAGTCGGCGAGGGTGAAGGCTGAGGCTTCGGGGGGTTGTTGTTTATCTAGTAGGTCGGGAATGAGGTAGCGGTGTTCGTCTTCGGCGAAGCGGAGGCACAGCTCAAATTTGCGCATGAGATCGAGCAGAAAGCCGTGGCGTTCTCGCGGGTATTGGGTGGCATCGAGGGTGCGGCTGAGGCAGTCGGCGGTGAGTTCGCCTTTGGCGGCGGTGAGGTCAGCGTCGTTCAGCAGGGTGTAGATGCCGCTGGTGACCCAGCGCGGGTTGAGGACGTGGGTATCTCGCAGGCGAGGGTCGTCTTTGTAGTTGAGGGCGATGCCTAAGTTGTGAAGGTGCACGGCGAGGGAGTCTTGGGCGCTGAGGTCGGTTTCGCCGTCTTGCTGACAGATTTCTCGGTATTTTTCAAAGGAGATGTAGTTGGCGCTCATGTTGGCTAGCTCGTCTTTGATGGCGACCCAGCTACCAGGGAAAGGAGCTCTGAGATCTTCTAGTCGATCAGTTTGTTGTTTGATGGTTTCGCTTAGCTGTTCAATACCTTGTTTGGTTTCGCAGTCGGTTTGGATGAAATCTTGAATGTTGTTGAACTTCTCTTTTAGGGCTCTACGATTTACGTCAAAAGGGTGCTCCCTCATTTTGTTCAGCACTACGA
>JBAUIB010000256.1:0-15159 GCA_049680585.1 Phormidesmis sp. | reverse complement strand
CCTCATTCCTGGTGTCAATGGCGCAGTGGACCCACTTCGATTCCATCCCGAACTCGATTCGTGAAACATTGCAGCGGCGAAGATAGTTAGGACGTTGGTCCTTGTGAAAATAGCTCGATGCCAGGTTAAATATTCTCTAGAAAGCCCATTGGTAATTTACTACCAATGGGCTTTCTAGTTGGCATTGTCTACGAGATCTAATTCCTTGATGCTCTTTTATCTAAGGTTTTTTCTTCCCAGTCGGCTCGTACTAATTTGATTTCTTGATAGTCGTAGGTTTCACCGGTTACTTCACGAATATCTCTTAGCGAATGCGGACCAACTTTGTTAATTGCCTCTTTGATGACAGACTGTCTTTCTGTAGAAACCAATCTGTCCAGATTTATCTCGTATCCTGCTTCTATGAGCTTTGCGATATGGTCGGTGATTGTGCTAAGTCGGACGTCGCGTTTGAGTGATATATCGGAAAGGGGAAGGCCACTCTGATAAAGCTGATATGTAGTGAGATGTGTGCTGGTAACATCTAGCTTGGATGCCGGTTCACGAGTAGCTGTAGTGACTGCTTCAGTAGGAATTTCTTCCAAGCCGTTTTCCTGGCAAAATTCACGGATGGTCTTGGTGAAGCTTTCACCGTACTGAGCAAGTTTACGGTTACCAACCCCAGAGATCTTTAAGAATGCTGCCTGTGTTTGGGGTTTATCTTTAGACATGTGTCGTAAGCTAGCATCTGAAAAGACGATGTAGGGCGGTACGGCCTGCTCATCTGCCAGTCTTTTGCGCAAGATTTTAAGCTGGACTAGGAGTATGCTTTCTTTGGGCGAGAGGTCTGTGCTAACCGCTTTTGTAGAGGGTACGGATGACTTTTCTATTCTAGTGGAAACAGATATCTTGACAGAAACTAGTTTCTTCAGGACTTGATTGCTACTGTCATTGAGTTTTAGGACAGAATAGCCGTCGGTTGTTTCATCTAGGTAACCTTGGTGAATAAGAGCACGGCAGAGCATTCGCCATTCATCGCTACTGTGGTCTTCGCCGATATTGTAAGTAGAGAGCTGATTATGCTTTAGTTCTAGAATGCGTTTTTTGCGAGAACCTCGTAAAATATCGATAATGTGATTCATTCCAAAGCGCTGGTCACATCGATAAACGCAGGAGAGAAATTTTTGGGCTTCGACTGTCCAGTCTTCTACGGGGGCTGGGTTAATACAGTTGTCGCAGTTATTGCAAGGGCCGCTAAAGGTCTCGCCGAAATAGCCAAGCTGAATTTTTCGGCGACAAACTGAGCTTTCGGCGTAGTTGATAATTTGACTAAGCTGCTGCTGAGCGATGCGTTGTTCGTCGGGATCAGCTTTTTGTCCGATGAGATATTTGACAGTGTGGACATCCCTCCAGCCGAAGAGGACAATACAACTGGCATATCCTCCGTCCCGGCCTGCTCGACCTGATTCTTGGTAGTAGCTTTCGAGATTTCGCGGAAGGTCGTAGTGGATGACGAAGCGAACGTCGGGTTTGTTGATGCCCATACCAAACGCGATGGTGGCGACGATGATTTGAACGTCGTCGCGGATAAATTGGTTTTGGTTGGCTTCTCGGACTTCAGCGCTGAGTCCGGCATGGTAGGGCAAGGCCAAAAATCCATCCTGTTGAAGTTTGAGAGCAACTTCGCTGACGTGTTTGCGGCTTAGACAATAAACGATGCCTGAGCCTTTCTCCTCGCCTTGATGCTCGTTAATAACGCCGAGTAATTGATGATATGCCTGTTTGGATTTCTGTTTGACTTCGTAATAAAGGTTTTGGCGATTAAAGCTGGAAACATAGACTTCGGGGTCAGTAAGGCGTAGCTGCTGGACAATATCTGTGCGAACTCGCTTGGTGGCGGTAGCGGTGAGGGCAATAATAGGAATTTGTGGGTATCGTTGCTTGAGCTGGAAGAGCTGACGATATTCTGGACGGAAATCATGGCCCCATTCGGAGACGCAGTGGGCTTCGTCAATGGCGAAGGTACTGATGCCGATTTTTTGGCCGAGCTGATCAAGGAGTGATGTAAAGGTAGGGGTGAAGAGTCTTTCCGGGGCGATGTACAGGAGCTTTATGTTGCCTGAAAAGAGAGTCTGTTCGCGCGATCGCGCCTCATCTGGCAAAAGCGTACTGTTTAAGAAAGTCGCTTCAATGCCGTTGTCGCGCAGGGCCGTCACCTGATCCTGCATGAGAGCTATCAGGGGAGAAACCACGATGGTGATGCCGCCTCTGAGCAATGCGGGCAGCTGGTAACAGAGTGATTTACCACCACCAGTTGGCATCACTACCAGCACGTCTTGATTTTTGAGGACCTGTTCAATAATGAGTCGCTGATCAAAACGAAACTGATCGTGACCAAAATAATGCTTTAGGGCCTCTTCTAATGAAGAAGATTGGTCTAGTGAGGAAACAGGACCCAATGGAGACGACTGACTCAGCTCAGTTGAAATATCCATACCAAAGAAATGAGACGCATAAAAGAAAAGGTTTCCCTTTAGCCACAGGGCTTAATACAGCATAGTCAGAAGCGTGAAGGAGAGAGCAGCTTTTGCCAATAACTATTTAAGTTGAGGATCAAGCTAAGATAAATGTTAACTCATGTAAATAAACTGACGTCAAGCCGGTATGAAGTCTTGACAGCATCAGTCGAAGCCGATACCTTGTTATACATATCCGGGGCCATAACGTCATTCACATCCGATATGCCAGCAAAGCAAAAAGTCACACTGTATATTTCAGATGATCTGCACAGGCAGTTCAAGATTCGTTCTGCTATAGACGGCGAAACGATGTCATCAATCGCTCAACGTGCGATTGAGTTTTATTTGGGACATGCGGATGTTGTAGAAAGCTCTGCTGAAAACCGTAGTGAGACCCAATGTGGAGTTCAGGGGCAAACTCATCGTATTCATGCTTGCCCGAAATGTGCTGCTCCTGTCGCGTTGCGCGATGACGGCTTAGCGTTGATTCAAAGCCATTCGGAAAATCAGTCTAAGACGCTCAGTGGTCTAGAGCGTATTGCGGAAGCGAGTTCGGATTTGCGCAGTCCTGATGAGGGAGAGTTAGTTACCTGCTAAGCGGTTTTGATTAGATTTCAGGTCGTAGTTTTTCCAAGAGTTTTGTGGGATCTGCTACGGAATAGTTGTTGTTTTTGCTTTAGCCTGTTGTTTCTGCTGTAGACAGATAGTGATAAATAGTTAAGTCGTCTTAACTGGAGGCGTTTGCCATGAGAGAAGAGCTCAGTGTACTAATTCAAGCTCAGTATCCCCTGATCTATCTGATCACTTTTGAGGAAGAGCGGGCGGAGCGGACGATTGCTGCACTCTCACAGCAGCGACCTCAACAGCGCATGTACACTTGGACAATGACGCATGGTATGTCTGAGTACAGTCAAGAAAGGACGGCTGGCCAGCAAAATAACACCGTTTCTCCTCAAGCTGCTATAAACTGGGCGATGCGTCAGAAAGAGCCTAGTATTTTCGTTTTCAAAGATTTACACCCCTTCAAAGATAGTCCTGAAGTGACTCGTAGCTTACGCGATGCGATTGAGGGCTTTCGAGGAACGCAGAAAACGATTATTTTGATGTCTCCGGTGCAGGAAGTCCCGGTTGAGTTAGAGAAGGAAGTTGTAGTCTTAGACTTTAGCCTTCCGAACATGTCCGAGCTGAATCAAGTACTCTCGGCTGAGCTAGAAAAGTCTCGCACAACAAGTATCACGACAGAAGGAAGAGAAAAGCTGTTGAAGGCTGCCTTGGGCCTAACCCGTGATGAGGCTGAAAAGGTTTTTCGTAAGTCTCGGGTGATGGCTGGTCAGCTGAGCGAAAATGAAGTGGATATTGTGCTGTCTGAGAAGAAGCAGCTCATTCGCCGCAATGGCATTCTTGATTACATTGAGGAAGATGAAACCATTGATTCGGTAGGTGGGTTAGAAGAGCTCAAGCATTGGCTAAAGCAGCGGTCTAACGCTTTTACCGAGAGGGCTCGAGAGTATGGCTTGCCTCAGCCAAAAGGCATGCTAATTTTAGGTGTGCCTGGTTGTGGTAAGTCTTTGATTGCTAAGACGACTGCCCGGCTGTGGGGACTGCCGCTGCTGCGTTTGGACATGGGCCGTGTATATGATGGTTCTATGGTCGGACGTTCTGAGGCAAACCTACGCAGTGCGCTGAGAACCGCGGAGTCTATTTCGCCGGCTGTTCTATTTATTGATGAGATTGATAAAGCGTTTGCCGGGAGTGCGGGATCAGCAGATTCGGATGGCGGGACTTCTAGCCGCATTTTTGGTAGCTTTTTGACTTGGATGCAGGAGAAAACGTCGCCTGTTTTTGTCATTGCAACAGCGAACCGAGTCGAACGGTTGCCGAGCGAGTTTTTGCGCAAGGGACGATTTGATGAAATCTTTTTTGTCGACCTGCCTACTGAAGAAGAGCGAAAGGAAATTTTCAAGATCCATCTAGGTAAGCGACGCTCGGATACTGAACGATTTGATTTTGAACAGCTGAGCAAGGTTTGTGAGGGGTTTTCGGGCGCTGAGATTGAGCAAGGGCTTGTTTCTGCAATGTACGAAGCCTTTGCCCAAGGCCGAGAGTTCACCCAGCTTGATATTATTGCGGCGATTCGCTCCACAATGCCGCTTTCGAAGACGATGAGCGAGCAGGTAACTGCTCTGCGTGATTGGGCTCGCCAGCGCGCTCGTCCGGCAGCTTCATCTGTTACAGAATACCAACGGATGGAGTACTAAAAGACTTTTTCCTGCTCCCACAGGAAGGAGAGCTAGCTACATTTCCCATTTGCGGAGCATTTGTCCATCGGTAGCTGGCAGTTTAACAAAGAGTCAGGTTCTATCCCATTTGATAGCTGATTGGTTTCGATTTCTAACCTCGTTGTCTCTCAATTTCTCTGTAGGAGGAAACTCACATGTCTCACTTTAGTACTTTGCGCACTAAAATCACCGATGCTGAAATTCTTAAGTCTTCACTGAGTGACCTAGGTGTTACTGTCAAGACTGAGGCCAACATCCGTGGTTACAACGGCCAGAATGTTCGAGCTGATATCGTAGCTGTTCTAGAAGGTGATTATGATATTGGTTGGTCTCGCAATGCGGATGGTTCTTTTGACTTGATTGCTGATCTTTGGGGTGTTGCGAAGAAGCACAACCAGACCGAGCTTATCAACTCTATCAACCAGAAATATGCGGTTAACAAGACGCTGGCTGAAGTGAAGCGTCCTGGCCTACAGAATGCAAACGTACGGCTTGTTCTTCAGTAATTTCACGGGCCGTTTTTGTAACGCTGTTCCCATAACTGCGATGGGCTGACCTACGAACTAAGTCAGCCCATTTTTTTATTGCGCGCTTGGGTCTCTTTCTAGCTGGGAGAGTTTGCGATGGTCTGATTGAGAAGTTCAGCGATCGCACGATGTTCAATAGGGGGCTCTGCGATGACAGATTGACGAGTATCTGTGATCAGCCAATCTAGAGCCGCAGCCTGGACATCAATAGAGGCGCCAGTCTTGTCAACACAGTAGCGGCCAAATACAAGCTTATCTACCAGCCGAACACCTGCACCAATGCGGGAATATTCGAAGATGACACTTTTATCGATGATGGTGCCGCTAGAGATGAGGCAGTTTGAACCAATCATACTAGGCCCGACAATTTTTGCGCCGTCTTCTATATGGGTCATCCCCCCGATATAGACAGGGCCTTCAATATCTATCTTGTCCCAGTTAGCTTTGACATTAAGACCGGCAAAAACACCGGGCTTAACTTCATTTCCCGGAACGTTGACGCCTTTAACTTGGCCCGTGAGAACATCTTGAATGGCTTGCCAATAGTCAGGCACTTTCCCAATATCGACCCATTCAAAGTCCATGCGAATGCCATGAAACGGTGCGTTTGCGGCTACTAGCTTAGGGAAAAGATCGCCACCAATATCAAATTCTTGCCCAGAGGGAATGTAGTTGAAGATTTCTGGCTCAAAGATATAGATGCCTGTGTTGATATCAGTGCTGAGTGCCTCTTCAACGGTGGGCTTTTCTTGGAATGATTTGATTCGGCCATCGTCATCTGTAACTACAACACCATAGCTCGGGACCTGCTTAAGCGGCACTTGCTTCATCACGATGGTGGCGATTGATTTTTTTTCTCGGTGTTGGCGAACCGCCTCAGTCAGATCTAAATCAATCAGGGCATCGCCACAGAGCACGATAAATGTATCGTCGAAAAAGGGAGAGAAGTCTTGAATCTTGCGCATTCCGCCAGCAGATCCAATTGCTTCACCGACGAGTTCTCCATCGGTAATGCGCCCCTCAAATGAGTAAGCTAGCTCTACGCCGAAGCGCTGGCCATCTCGAAAATAGCCTTCTATTTCGTTTGCGAGATGACTGACGTTAGCCATAATTTGGGTAAACCCATGTTGGCGCAACAGCTCTAGCAAAAACTCCATCACGGGCTTTTGCATAATTGGAATCATGGGCTTGGGAATGGTGTAGGTGATGGGGCGTACCCGTGTTCCTTTCCCTGCGGCCAAAATCATGGCTTTCATCTTTAGCGCGACCTCACATGTAGACTTCTATAATGGACGGTGTAGCTGAAATACTAAACATTCATACTCAAAGCCGCCGAAAGTGTCAGCGCTTTAAGAAATTGGATAGTCCTTATGGGTAATTGTCTCCGTAAGGACTAGTGCTCATGCTAGCAAGGTTGATGTCAATATACCCCGCTCAAATCGGAGACTTCATTACTCCCTCATAGGTTTTTTGAGGGTGCTTTAGAGTCCCTTGCATTTAATTGTCTCGCTATCCAAGAGAAAACCCAGGATCCGCAAATGGATCCTGGGTTTAAAAACCTGAGTAGGTGAGCTGTCTAGTAGAGCTCTTCTTCTTGATGAGTCGTTACGGTGCAGTCAGAAGTAGGATATGCCACACAGGTGAGTACGTAACCGGCTTCGATTTGGTCGTCATCTAGGAAAGACTGGTCAGATTGATCGACTGTCCCACTTGCGAGCTTGCCAGCACAAGTGGAGCAAGCGCCTGCGCGACAGGAGTAAGGTAAGTCGATACCCTGCTCTTCAGCAGCATCCAAAATGTACTCGTCTTCAGCCACTTCAATAGTGGTATTCAGACTCTCGCTTTCATTAACGAGAGTCACTTTATAGCTAGCCATGCGAAGTCCTCTTATCTATATTCAATAGCTTGCTGCCAATATCTGCCTACCTCGTCAGTATTACCCTCTAGGTAGACCTTAGCAAAGCATAGTTTGATACTACGAGAAAACCATTAAGCTGTAACTATATTCAAAGGAATAGTTGAATGGTATTCGTAATCTAAATTTGTAAATAGACCCTGATTTGCTTATGCTTAATCTCTTTTGAAGACTGATAATATTCTCTGTAACCTTTGATGGGAGGGGTAAGCAGACTTTTCCCTTTGACTGCTGATAAAAATTGTAGCGGTCTTTATTTTATCAGTAATTCCCTTTGTTATAAAAAGAGCTTATGTGTCTATAAATTCCATTGAAAACAACAGGAATCTGTCTGAGTTGAAAGCCTTTTCTATTTATTGGTAGTGTCCTATGGAGCAGTGTTCCAAGTAATTTTTAGACCCTGTTTTTGGGTGAGCTTTTAGGTAGTTGATAGAAAACTGTATTGCTTGCTACGGTTGGCGATCGCTAAAAACTATCGTGTTCAGCGTATGACGATCAAACATTGTGACTATTGAAGTACAAATAGCCAAGTTATGACTATCAGAGTAGGGCTAGTGGGCACAGGATATGCTGCTAGGGTCAGAGCAGAGGCTTTATCGAGCGATGGGCGATCGCAGCTATTAGCAGTTGCCGGACACAGCCATACGGCGACCTTTGCAGCCGCTCATGGGATACAGGCCGTCGGCCACTGGCAATACCTGCTAAACGATCCAGCCATTGATTTGGTGGTGGTGGCAAACGTTAGCGCATTGCATGGTGAGATTGTGGCGGCGGCGCTGAATGCAGGTAAGCATGTGGTAGTGGAGTACCCGCTGTCTTTGGATGTAGATCAAGCTGAGCGATTGGTGCAGTTAGCGGATAGTAAGGGCTTGCTGCTGCATGTTGAGCATATTGAACTGCTCGGCGGTCTACATATGGCTATGCGGCAGTCGCTACCGAGGGTGGGTGTGGCCAGCTATGTGAGCTACCGGACAATCAATCCGCAGCGGCCTGCTCCGATAAAGTGGAGCTATCAACTGGCGTTATTTGGCTTTCCCTTTTGTGGCGCGCTCTCGCGGGTACATCGCCTGACGAACTTATTTGGCCGAGTCGCGCGAGTAGATTGCTGTACGCAGATGCTGCCTAACGAGGTGGATACTGCCTACTTTAAGAGCATTTTGAGTTCGGGGCGACTACTGTTTGAGAGTGGGGTGGTGGCGGAGCTGACCTATGGTAAAGGAGAGGACTTGTGGACGTACCACCGTGAGGTGGAGGTGCAAGGCAGCTTAGGCGCGCTGTTATTTGCAGGTGGGGAAGGAAGTTTGACGACGGCTGACGGGAGGCAAGACATTCCTGTCGCGCCACGTCGAGGTCTTTTTGTGAAAGATACTGCGATGGTGCTGGACTACTTAACCCAAGGTAGCCCGCTGTACGTGAGTGCCGCTGAAAGTGTCTATGCGCTGAGGGTAGGGGACGCGCTTCGACGGGCTTCTGTTAGTGGTCAGACTATTTACTTAGATGATGATTACGGAGATAGGTGAGAGACCTGAGCTGAAGGGTTCTTTCCGGCGTTCATCTCTGAGGCTTATTTCTGAAGCTTATTTTTGAAGATTTTCTGATAGATATTTACCGCCAAACTGACGGCCAGACTGACTGTCGAACTTATTTCCGAACTCACTTCCAGACTAAGATACCAGGACTCTTCTGAATCGGCACGATGTCGAGAATATCTAGCTGGGCGCAGTAGTCAATGTCGGCAGTATTTTCTTTGCGCAGCAACCGCTGACCGTGGCTGGCGTGATGTAGGAGCTCGCCGAGCTGATTTTGCCATTGCAGATACAGGCTAACGGCAGCGATCGCAGCGTCATTGGCCATAATATCCGCGTAGCTAATCTGGGATTGGCTGATCGCGCCTTGAATGATTGCGCCAGCACAAACGGTATCTTCTAAGGCGTATTCGCCTTCCCAGCCGGAGCCAACGAGCCATACGGTGTCAGGCTGATGAGCGAGTAAGTAGTCAACGACAGCTTGGCGGGTCGTCAGCGCTGCGGTTAAGACGATAGGGGCTGATTGAATACGTTGAAGACAACGGGTGCCGTTGGTGGTGCTCATGAAGAGCCGCTTGCCGTGGGTGTGTTTGGGCGAGTGGTCCAGCGGTGAATTGCCAAGGTCGAAGCCGTCTACCCGCTGGCCTCCCCGTTCACCGGCGCGGATTCGGCTGTCGGCGGGCCATTTCTCGCTTGCGTTGAGGAGTTCGTCGAGGTTGCTGAAAACTTGAATCGCTTCGGCACCCGCGCTGAATGCTGCGGCCATAGTCGTCGTGGCCCGCAAAACATCAATGGCGATCGCACAGTCAGGCAAACGACCTGTTGGAACTTCCTCAGGCGTATGGTAAACAGATATTTTCACTGGGTTTTCACTGTATTTTCAGCCCGCGCTTGCGCTGCCTCGGTGATTAGCTGGCTCGGCATTGAAATTAGGATGCTTGAACGGAGAGGGTGGGATTCGAACCCACGGTACCTTTCGGTACACTCGATTTCAAGTCGAGCGCATTCGACCACTCTGCCACCTCTCCACGGTGATATCACGTCCTACTTAAATAGGCTTGGCTATAGTAGCTTGATTTGTCCGACGACGTCTAGCGCTAGATAGCAATGATGCTGAGCGGGCTGGGTCTAATTTTTCAATCGCGTTGGTCAAGGCTAAACCGCTTCAGTTATGATCGCCCGTTTAGTAACGGCGCGCTACGGTTCTCTACTGCGACTAGGCGCGGGATGGCGATGTGTAGAGAACTTCTTCAGAAACTTGATTGAAGGTGACGTCAAGCCACTTGAGCGCAATAGATTCGACCTTGCCCTGGCGTAGAGTGACAATCGAAAAGCTACGCTGAGCGCCTATTTCTGTCGCTTCGATACGAGGGACGTTGGCCGCATTGAAATAGAGGGTGCCAGTTGGGTCTCTGACCACCCGTTTGCGTAGCTGGTCTGTACCGGTTTTGAGTTTGTGATGCATATGGCCAAAGGCGACAAGCGGCACCTGTTTGCCTGACTGCTGGGTGAGGGCGATCGCCTTGGCAAAATCTGGATCGCCATAGTCTCCACCGTCTTTGCCCCAGTCTTTACCGCAAGGATCTTCGGGTTGCGCCCCTAGACCATAGGGGCCAACGTGACCCACAAAAATGAGGGTGTGATGTTCGGCTTCATCGGCCGCAGCCAGAATCAGCTCAGTGGACTCATCAAAACTTCTGACATCGAAGCGATCGCGATAGAACTTGCGGTAGCGCCACTTAGATCCCCCCCAGCTAAAGGGCCTGCCGCCAACGACTGTTAGATCAAACTGAGGAAACTCTCGTTTGCCAAAGCCAATATGAGCCTCGCCTAATAGATCCATTTGTAGCTGTACCCAATCTTCCCGGCTGCGGTCATAAGGGCAGTTTTTAAGCCCCTTTTTGCTAGCCGAATAATAGGCATCGTGATTGCCCATGACAGCTGCTTTGGGCAAATCGACAGCAGCGATCCGCCTGACGACTTCGACGGCTTCATTGCCGTAGTCGCCGACGAATATGGCCAGATCGACATTGAGATGCTTGAGGGCTTCGTTGTCCTCTAGTTCCCAAAGGTCATGGATGTCGCCGATGACAGCGATGGTGATAGTAGTTTTGGGCACAGGCGCAGGGGAGAGGGGAGCAGGGGATCGTACTGTAACGACCCGCAGAGGATAGGTATTTCCAGGTTAGCGTTTTGGTGGGGTGATAGTTAATTTGTGTTTTTTTGAGTGCTGAGGGCAGTGCCTAATGTAGACAGAAAGTTTTAATGTTTTACCAGGTTTTATATATGGAGCTTGGGTGGGAGTGTGGTTATGACTAAGCAAATGATTGTGACGGCTTTGGCAGCGCTGCTCTACGACTCGCAGGCGGAGTGTGAGGGATTGCGTGGCGAGATTGCAAAGCTACAGGCACAGGATATTCCGGTAATTGTGTATACGGATCGCGATCGCGCTGAAGTCGAGCCCATTCGAGAGCAGCTAGGCTTAACCGGGCCTTTTATCACCGAAAGCGGCAGCGCTATTTTTACGCCAGTAAGTCACAACCCCTTTGAACCGGCTCTGGGTGAGAAAGACGGTGATTATTTTGTGGAGATGTTGGGCTGCCCGTATGTGCAGTCAAGGGCAGGACTGCGGGTCATTGCTAATGTGATTTCCCATCCGCTCAAGGGATTTGGCGATTTTACTGTGGAGCAGCTGAAGCGCTCTGCAAAAATATCGGAGGAAGAGGCTCATCGAGCCAAAGCAAGAGAGTTTAGTGAGCCGTTTATGACCCCTAAAGCGGTGGATGTGGAGACACTGCGTCAAGCGGCTGAGGAGATGGGATTTGGTCTAATTTGGCGATCGCCTGAAGTTGGTCGCTTTTCTGAGCTAATTGGTGCAGGTGCGGGTATAGTGCCGGCTGTGCAAACTTTAGTGTCAGCTTATCAGACACAGCTGAGGGCGGAAGAAGTGTTGAAAATTGTGGGAATTAGCGCTCACTCTGATGATTTGAGGACCCTAGATAAGGTGTACCCAAAGGATAATCAGTCGGTGAGCTGGGCGTGCCTTTTGATGTCGCCTGGAGAGGCAAAGCCTATTAACCAACTATCGAGCGATCATCCCGGAAGTTGGTTATCGGTGGCTACTCCTTTATTCAGTTGCGAAAACCATTTGGCGTGATAGGAGCACTGTATTTTTGCTTTGTTGCATGAGTGTTTGGCTAATCGCTGGCTAACAGGGCTGCTTGTTTTTGGTAGATTTAACTATAATTAAATTCCAGGAATTGGTAACTCAAACATTTATCCGAGGAAATCCCGTGTTTGCCACTGCTAGCGCTACTACATCTAAAAGAGCTATCCCTGAGGATCTTTTTGCGGCAATTGAACAGCTCAAAAAAGACCTGAATGCCGTCGTTTTGGCCCATTACTACCAAGCGCCAGATATCCAAGATATTGCTGACTATATCGGCGATTCTTTAGGTCTTTCTCAGCAGGCGGCAACAACCACAGCCGATGTAATTGTGTTTGCTGGCGTCCACTTTATGGCGGAAACTGCCAAAATTCTGAATCCGAATAAGCTTGTGTTGCTTCCGGACTTAGAGGCAGGATGCTCCTTGGCAGATAGCTGCTCGCCAATAGAGTTTGCTAAGTTCAAGGCGGCGCATCCTGATCATGTCGTGATTTCTTACATCAACTGCACCGCTGAAATTAAGGCAATGAGCGATCTGATCTGCACCAGCTCAAATGCAATAAAGCTAGTGAATCAATTGCCGCCAGACCAAAAGATTATATTTGCCCCAGATCGCAACCTCGGCCGCTATGTCATGCAGCAAACCGGGCGAGAGATGCTGCTATGGCAGGGTAGCTGCGTCGTTCACGAGACGTTTTCTGAGAAGAAGCTGCTACAGCTAAAGATGGAGTATCCAGATGCTGAGATTATTGCGCACCCAGAGTGTGAGGCGGCGGTGCTACGCCATGCTCACTACATTGGTTCAACGACAGCGCTACTCAAGTATGTAGCTAGTGATCGCCCCTCTTCAGAGGGTGCTGTCGATCAAAAGTCCAGACAGCGCTTTATTGTCGCGACGGAGTCTGGCATTATTCATCAGATGGAAAAGCAGGTGCCCCACAAGCACTTTATTCCTGCGCCGCCAGAAGCCAACTGTGCCTGCAACGAGTGCCCGTACATGCGGCTAAATACGCTAGAGAAGCTGTACTTAGCGATGAAGACTCAGACTCCTGAGATCACGATTCCAAAAGGGATTCAAGCTGATGCGCTTGCACCTATTCAAAGAATGTTGGAGATGAGTGCGCACTGAACTTTTGCTAGCCTGCTAGACAGGTCCTAGCCTCCTTTATTTAGGCTATGTCCATTAGCATCTGTGGCTATGTCATCAGATGGTTGCGTAGCTGAAAGGCCAACATATCAACGATGTTTTGACCGCCTTGGCTCAAGGCTGCTGCGGCTTCTTGTTCTGCGCGATCAACAACATCACTGGGTAGGTTGAGCAACTTTACAAGCTCGTCGTACGCCTCGCTTTCGGCCTGGTTGACAGCTTCTTCCTCGGGCGTGCGAGAGCTGGCGTGAATGACTTCATACGAAAGGCGGAGGGCAACCTCTTTTTCAGCCTCAGTTGTGAGCTTAACGACGGCTTCTTCAAGGGGTATATCTTGAACGAAATATTCTTGAAGCTGCTGCTGTAGATAGACCTGCTGTTTGGAATCGTTTGAAAATAGCTGACTGAAGCGGTTGAGCATGGTCTGCACCTCCTTTTGCTCTAGGGTGTCGTCAGCCCAGGCCATAGAGAGGACAACACGCAGTAGATTCATTTGTCGAGGCGAAATGGGTGGCGGCTGAATATTCATAGGGGGGTGACTCATAGGGGGTGACTATGGCGATTCCTATACTGTAGGGAAAGAGATTAGGAAATCGGTCAACTACCCTACAAAAATTAAAGATATGCCGGATTTTGGAGAATGGATTTGTAAGGATGAATTTTATTGAGTATGCGGTCTTAACCGAGCTTGGAAAGGTGCCTGAGTGTCTTCATATCTAGTAGGCTGATGACGTCTCTATCGGCATCGACGCTGAGCCAATGGCGAGCAGTGAGCTTATCTAGGATTTTGGAGACTTCAGTGAGTTTGATATCGGCAATCTCGGCCAAATCTTTGGCTGGAATGTTGAAAATATCGATGGTATTGCCCTTTTTCTCGCCGTAGGCATCGGCTAGCCCGACTAGCGCGTAAACCATCTTGATACCCGGTGCCTTGTTGCGCAACTGAAAGCGGATTTGGGTGTGCTTGAGACGCTGCACCATCAGCTGTAGCATGCGGTGATGCAGTTGAGGATCGTTGAAGAGGGTTTTGACAAAAAGCTGAGCTGGGATGCTGATAAGCTCAACGCGAGAAAGCGCGGCAACGTCGGTAGAGCGAGGGGATTCGTTGAGAACAGCCATTTCTCCGAAGTATTCTCCTTTGCCGAGAATGGCGAGAGTGACATAGCCATTCCCTGACTGGCAGCGAACCTTCGCCCAGCCTGAGATGATGAGGTAAACGGCATTGCCCCATGAGTCTTCCATGAGAACGGTTCGTCCTGCCGGACATTCATTGAAGATGGACCCCTGGTGCAGAGTTTTTAGTGTTTCTGGTTTGGCGTCTTTAAAGAGTGGGAAAAGGTCGCCTAGTGCCTCGGACGGCATCGGAAGGGACAGAGCAGTCAAAGACATGGCACAAACTGTGTCGGTGTTGCGCTATAGATTACCCAGTTAGCGCTGGCGAGCTGTCGTTGATGATAAGGAATGCATCCAGTTGTTCAGTCACTTTGCTGGCTAGTAAGTTAGCTATGGGGGGTCGGGGCCCCTTCTTTGAATTTTGCTGATCCGGCGGCGGCGATAGAGACCAGCAGACAGGCGGTGAGCGATCGCACTGACAGCCGTTCTTGCAAAATCAAAAAGCCAGCCAGTACGCCAACCATTGGCTCCAGGCTCAGCATAATGCCAAAGACTTTGACGGGCAGCGATCGCAGCGCCATCATCTCGAACGAATAGGGTAGCGTCGTCGATAGCACCGCAACCCCTGCGCCCATTGCCAGTAGCCGGGGATCCAGCAGAGCCCTACCAGCAGTGAAGATGCCAATCGGTAGCAGCAGCACAGTGCTAATGGCTAACGCCCAAGCTAATCCTTCAATCCCAGAAAGGTTTCGGCCTATGCGAGCTGAAAGGACGATGTACAGCGCCCAGAAAACGCCTGCGAGTAGCGCAAACACAATCCCCCAGATATCTATTGTGGCTCCGCTGATCGGGGTGAGTAGAACAATGCCAATGCTCGCCAGAATGGCCCAGAGTCCGTCCAGCCAGCGCTGAGATTTGAGGATGGAGAGTCCCAGCGGTCCGGTGAATTCTAGCGCGATCGCCACCCCCAACGGAATCCGATCAATCG
>JBAUIB010000255.1:0-1661 GCA_049680585.1 Phormidesmis sp. | reverse complement strand
TACGCCAACGCTGTGATCACAGAATCCATGCGGCTATATCCACCTGTTTCGCTCGTCGGTCGCGAGGCGGTAGAAGATGTTGAAGTGGGAGACTACGTAATTCCTGAAGGCTGCGTGGTGATGCTCAGCCAGTGGGTCATGCACCACAGCCCAAAATACTTTGATGCTGCCGACTCTTTTCAGCCTGAGCGGTGGCTCGGCGACTTAGAAAAACAGCTGCCCAAGGGCGTCTATTTCCCTTTTGGTGACGGTCCGCGCATCTGCATTGGCAAAGGCTTTGCCCTGATGGAAGCGGTTTTAATTTTGGCAACGGCAGCGCAACAGTACCGGATTAATCTGGTGCCAGAACATGAAATTGTTCCCCAACCTTCTATTACGCTGCGGCCAGAACACGGTATTCAAGTAACTTTAGAGCATCGCTAGGGGAAGAGAGAAGGCTGAGCTAAGAGAGAACAGAGAGATGTTTTTGATAGAACAGTTCTCCTACGACAGCAAGCTCATTCGAACAGGCAACAGTTTTCTCATGCAGACTTGTCTTTGTTTTGAAAGATGGTTCGCAGCATCCACTGAGTTGCTTTAGGAAACACGGCGTTCATACCGCCCATTAGCTTGGCACTACCGGGCAAGCGCTCACTTTCTTGATTTGTCAGCGCTTGCCAAACCGCATCAGCGACATCTTCGGGCTTTTCAATAAACGGCATGGCCAGCGTCTGGTCTAGCTGCTCGCGCCGGGCGGTGCTGTCTTCTGAGGTTTTACCCCGCATAACGGCTTTCTCTGGGAAGTCTGTGCGAATGATATTGGGGTAAATGGCGCAGACGTGAATTCCTTTTGGGGCAAGCTCGGCACTTAACGACTGACTGAGGCCAGCGATCGCATGTTTACTGGTCGTGTAAGGCACCAAATACGGCATCGGTACCTTGCCCGCAATCGAGCAAATATTGACAATCGCCCCCGACTTCTGGGCCACCATGTGAGGCAGCACCGCGTGAATAGTGTGAATATAGCCCCATAGGTTGGTGTCGATTACCTGGTGCCAGTCTTCCAGGCTAAATTCTTCTGCTGGCCCAGAACTGTAGATGCCCGCATTGTTGACCAATACGTCAATCTGGCCGAATTCTGCAAGCACCTGATCCACAGCCTGCTGCACCTGCTGCGAATCTCGAACATCAGTCGGAATCGGCATTACTGGCGTAGCAAGGCGGGTTTTTAAGTCGCTGGCTGTTTCTACTAGCTTTTCGGGCGTGCGGGCGGCGATCGCAATTCTGTAAGACGCCTTTGCAAAGCGTGTGGCGATCGCTCGGCCAATACCCTCCGATCCCCCGGTAATCAAAACAACTTTCATAACTCACCTTAACGAAAAATCCATCGCCATCGCTTTATGGGCAGATCAGTCAAAGTATGAGCCAATCTCACCGGCAAAATCGTCTAACAGAAGTAGGAGATACGTGCCCTTGTTTCACCCGCCCCTCTCTCTCTCTTGCCGCCAGCGGCGCACAAAAAAACGGCCAACCTGAACAGGCTTGCCGTGCTTCATGCCGCTGCTGGTGACTGACCGGGCAGCTATTAAATGGCTCTGGCGGGATTTGAACCTGCGACCTTGGGCTTATGAGTCCCCTGCTCTAACCACTGAGCTACAGAGCCTTAGACTGCGAAAGTACCT
>JBAUIB010000254.1:0-8259 GCA_049680585.1 Phormidesmis sp. | reverse complement strand
CGATTATGAGTTAGACATTTATCATAGCTCAAATAAATCATCAGGCAGGTGCCGTGTAGCCCTGCATGTTTTCGGGGCGAAAGGGCCGAATAATGCGACTTGACTGAGAGATCAATCCTTCTGATCCTTTCACGACGACCAAATATTTTCCGGCCTTGAGACGGTTGCGGTAGGAGAGCGCATCTCCACTGCCCAAACCGATGCCAACGCCCCCGCCAATAAAGAAGCCACCCATTGCACCCGCACCCGCCCCTAAAATGCCGCCGATGATCTGATTGCCGAGTACGCCTGCCCAGGGAAAGGTATCGAGCCCGGTAATCGCATTAAATGAAAAGCCTGCGGCAAATCCAAAGGGCACTGTCCACAAAGCTAGGCGCTTGATTTGTTTCCAGGCTTCTTCGCTAGGATCTACTAGGCCGTATTCATCTGCACTTTTGTAGCCTTGGCCGAGTATGGCGACCTTATCCATCGTGATACTGGCCGATTCTAGGGCGGTGTAAACCTCTTCTGCTTGGATGCGATCGCCCAATACAGCCACTAAGTAATTCATCGTTTGCCTTGCTCCCGTTCTTTTTTTAGCTGATCCGTATCAGATGGTATTGTCGCTTGCTTTTCTATCACAGTCTCTGTAGCCATCGGTCTGCCGGTCGGTCTAAATAGATGATCGTGACTGGGGCTGTATAGACGCGATCGCACGGCCTTTTTGTCGATGGCCTCCCCAGCAGCGACAGACGGTCGATCTGCCAGCGCTGGCGAAATAATGTAGAGTGTCGTCCGCACTAAGTCTTCGGTCCGAGTCACCTGGGCCATCTGTGCTAGCGGGACCACTTTGATTTTCTCATCGGGCCAGCCGACCCTAAAGCAAATCGCCACCGGGGTTTGCTCAGGGTAGTGGGCGAGCAGTTTGGACTGAGCCATCTCGACATGCCGCGCGCTCAAGTACAGACATAGACTCGCCTGGTGCGCCGCCAACGAGGCCAGCTCCTCAGTCGCTGGCACCTGAGTGCGACCGCTAATGCGCGTCAAAATAATGCTTTGGACAACAGCGGGAATCGTCAGCTCTACCTGTAATTTGGCCGCCGCCGCCTGAAATGCGCTGATTCCTGGAACGACTTCAAACGGCACATTCGCTTCGCTCAAACGCAGCATTTGCTCATGAATAGCACTGTACAGGCTTGGATCCCCCGACTGTAAGCGCACGACCGATTTGCCTGCTCGTACCCGCTCGATCATCAGCGGCAAAATGTCTTCTAGCGTCATATTGGCAGTCGCTATTTTTTCAGCATCAGGGCGAACTGCTGAGAGAATTTGCTTTGGAACTAGCGAATTAGCATAGACCAAAACATCCGTCTGCTGGAGCATTTTTTGAGCTTTAACTGTTAGCAAATCAGGGTCGCCGGGGCCAGCGCCAACGATATAGACCGCTGGCCGAAGTGCTGGCAGAGACGCCGAAGAATAGGGAAAATTGGTGGTATTTAAAGGCTGGTTGGAATTCATGAAAGCCTACATAAGAGGTGGTCTAAAAAGATACCAGTGAGCCTTTGTTTTCTCAGTATTACTAATCAAGTAAAATTGATATTAGGCTATTGATATCAGGTTTCAATGTTCATCAATTGCCTATCATCACTGTCTAATTTTTGAAGAGTAAATAAAGGCGTCGGTCAAACTCAGGATGTAACCAAAAAATACTGCATCTTGGTATGTAGATGCACCCTGATTCCGAGCCTCAAAGGTCTTACGACCCTTGGGGCTCTTTCTTATTTTTGGTTGCTTGAGACGTTGTTTCAGGCCAGCAGCGCTAGATCGTTAGCTGGATCGTTAGCTGGATCGTTAGCTGGGGATGGTCGGGTCTGTGGGGTGAGGGCTACTTGTCCTGATCGCCGCATCATTATTACTGGCAGCAGGCGTATCTGGCAGTCTTTTACCCAGTCCATAGGTCCAGATCAGTCCCAGCCAGCCAAGGGCAATGCCCGACAGGCTAATCAGCTGTGCAACGCGGACGGGGCCAATCATCAAGCTATCAGTGCGCAGCCCTTCGATCCAGACTCGCCCTGCACTATACGCAATCAGATAGACCAAAAATAGCGTGCCGACTCTGAGCTTGCCAGGGCGCTTCAGCCCCCAAAAAAAGATGCCTATTAGCAGTGCGAAAACGCCTAAGTTCCACAGCGACTCGTATAAGAAAGTCGGGTGAAAATATTCAAACTCCCGATAGTCAGCCGGGCGATTGACCAGCGGAATAAATAGCTTCCAGGGAAGATCACTCGGCCCCCCAAAGGCTTCTGAGTTAAAAAAGTTACCCCAGCGGCCAATGGCCTGACCCAAAATCACAGAAGGTGCTACCAGATCGGCTAGCTGCCAAAACGACAGTCGATTGGCCCTTGCAAACAGCCAGGTGGTAAGCACACCGCCTAAAACAGCACCATGAATGGCGATGCCGCCTTCCCAAATGGCAAAGGCTCTAAGCGGCCTATCAGCATAGGCAGACCACTCAAAGAGAACGTAGTACAGCCGCGCACAAATAATCGCAACCGGCACAATCCAAAGCAGCAAGTCGCCAATTTTTTCAGGATCAACGCCGCGCTTTTTGGCTAAAGACTGCGATAGGGTAGCCCCAATCAGGACTGCCGATGCAATCAGGAGCCCGTACCATCGGAGGGTAATTGGACCGATCCTGATAATTTCGGGGCCAGGAGATTGAAATCGAGCGATCAAGTAGGTGAGATCTAGAGGCGCAGCCCACCCTGAGGCTATCCACGCCGACAAACCGTTCATGGGCACATTCCTAAACTTACGAATTCCTTAAAATGCGATCGCACCAACCCTTGCTTGAGGTCGCGCGTTAAAACAGAGCGTCTGCGATCGCTTTTCCATTGTGCCAGTGATCGGATGTCGGCAATGGGCTACCGGTCATTCAACCGACTAGTTTTCGACTTCAGCCATTTCAATCACTTCGCCCTCTAGATCTTTGACCAAAAAGTTGAGCGGGCGATCGCGCCGTAGCTTATGGCGAATTCCCCGAGTCTGTACCTGCATCAGCAAGTACTCCAGGCAATCATGGTCGAAGCACACATGACGCTGTCGGTTGCGATTACCCAAGCTAGCGCCCGCGATCACATGCAGCTGAGTATTCTTCTTAAGCTGATACCACAGTCCATCTGGTGTCCCGTAGGCGCTTGCATTCGGTCGGCCTAGCGCTGATGATCCCAAGCCTGTAGAGCCCAGACCTGAAGCGCCAAACATCGGATCGATCCCGGCAGTCCCCAACGTTTGCTCATAGTTGTAGTAATAGTGCAGCGGTACCTCTGCTGCCGATAGGCTCAAGACCCCTTCATAGAAGCGACGAGCCAAATCCAGGTCCGACACCATGACCGTATGCACCTTAGGCGCGCTGCTCAAAAAAGCCCACATCGCCCCGGCATAGGCAACTAGCAACATCACCATGATGCCTTGAGTGGACACCAGCGCGTCCAAAGGCAACCCTTGAAAGATACTCGCTACTATGGTCACATTTGTGAAAATAGAATTTGTCATCATGGCAAAGTCTTAACGCGACGGGCTAGTCAGGATACGAACTTGAGGATGTGACAGATACAAAGCTTAAAATTACGTAGCCTAGTCTCTAGTTTAACAATCAGCTTTGATAGATCAGGGCGAGCATAACAAAGTCAAGTCTAAATTTAGCGAATTTCAGTATGAGTATCTCATGATGCTGAGCGGCAGCTAGTGGGAATACTGCTAAGCGTTAGATGAATAAAACTTGATAGATAAGCGTTAGCGGACGTCTTCTTCAAGCTTCCCTGCCAAGTCTTTCTTTCTAAGCTTTTCATTGAGTTCGGCCTAAATCCTGTGCAAATACCTATTTTTCCTGAATGTGATCACGATTTGGTCAGATCGCTGAGTGATCACAGTGATTATGCGCTGGTAGAAATGCTCCAGAAATCGCCCACGGATGGCAGATATTTCACAGCGCTCTTTTGCCGCTACAACTCGGTGGTGTATTCGCTTATTCGCCACTGCGCGCGATCGCCCGTTCAAGCCGACTATCTATTTGCTCTGACTTGGCGGCATATCTTACACGAACTCGGAGGAATCGACCTCTCGCCTATTCGTCAGTCGCAGCACTTTAGCGATCGCCCTGGCAATCAGTCTGGCCACCAGTCTGGCAATCAGGATATTGAGGCAGACCATTCTAAACAATCCAAACAATTCTCTCTACAGAATTGGCTGATCAATCTCACCGCAGCCTATATCAACCAGGCCGTGCTACCGGAGGTCGAATCTATTCACTACTCACTCAGCGATGCGCCGCCGCCACTGTGGTGCTACACCGAACGCGCGCTTGAGGGCCTTTCGCCCACGCACCGTTTGATCGTTTTAATGGCTCAAACCTTTGAGTGGAGTGAAACCCGTATTGCAGCCTATCTTCAGGCTGAAGGGCAAGCCATCTCGCCCCCCGAGGTTCGACAAGAACTGCACTCAGCCTATCAAGCCTTGGAGCGTGCTATCCCTGAAGATGTCCGTGCTATTTACTTAGAGCGTCCACATTTGAACCTGTCACTGCCTGCGGCGGAAGCCTCAGAGGAGGCGACAGAAGGCTTGCTGACGATTGAATTTGGCGAGTTCGATTTGCGCCCTCAAGTTCTGAGTGCGAAATGATTGGGCTGTCAAATTGGGCTGGGTAATCTATGAGCTCAAATCTATCAGCCCAGCGAGTGAGTCCAATTTGTCAGTTTAAGCTGGGTACTTTAGTCTCGTAAACCCCGATATGGCTAGGTTACGCCGCTAGGGTTATTGAGGCATGATTCATGAATCGCTGGTATACAGATCGCGGGTATACAGGCTACCGGCATCCAGTAGGGGCTGCCTTTACTACGTTGGCGATCGCCTTCAGTATTAGCGGTATCGTGGCACCTATTCCTGCGATCGCCGCAGATAGTCTCACCGAGCAGCTACATACCCCCCCTACAGACTTTCGCAACCAACGCGACGCAGCCGACCAGTTTTTGCTATCGGCCCAAGCCCAGATTGCGGCTGGAGAACAGGCCCAGGCCGTAACTATGCTGCAGGCGGCGGCAGATGGCTATCACGTCCTCGGTGACTTTGTCGGGATGGGCGAAGCCTATGAGCAGCTTGTGAAAATTTACAGCAGCTTAGGGCAATACCCTGAGGCCCAAAGGGTCGTACAGCAGCAGCTAGCGATCGCCCGTAGCAATCTCAACGCGAGCGATCAAATCCTAGCGCTGAACAATCTAGGCACGCTGAGTTTGCAAAGGGGGGAGCTCAGCGATGCGCAGGCGGCCTTCTCAGAAGCACTGGCGGTGGCTCAATCCGTCGAAAGCAACCGTGGCATTGGGCTATCGTTAAGCAATCTGGGCCTAATTGCAGCGGCCCAAGGGCAGATAGACGATGCCCGCGAGTATTACGAGAGCGCTGCTAACTACCGCTACCGGGCCCGTGACTATGCAGGCCATGCCAATACCGAGAGCAACTTAGGTGATACCTACCTCACTGCAGGCAGTCATCAACAGGCAGTTGGAGCCTACCGCGTCTCTCTTTCCATCGCCCGCGAGATTGATGATCCTTACCTTCAGCTCAGAGCCCTCGACGGGCTAATTGCGATTTATCGTCAGCGCGATGAGCCTCGTATGCTAGCCGATTATCTCAATGACCGGATCGATCTGACGCTGGCGACAGGCGATGATTGGCAACGCTTGATCACTCTGCGAACCCTAGGCGACATCTATGAAGAGACCGGCAATCTAACAGCGGCTTACGAATCGTTTCAGCGGGCTTTGCGGATAGCGGATGCCCTTGAGCGCAAGCAAGTGACTGCTGAGCTATCCAACCGAGTGCGATCGCTCTCGCTGCAGCTCCTTGCCCAATAATTTGCCCAATAACTAGCCGCTTGGCTAGAGCGCTCTGTAGACCTTTTCGCAGTGCCTTGAGCGCTTTTCACAGTGCCTTTGACGCTGGCGTTTGCTTGGGTTGCTCCGGATGAACTATCCTAGCTATTTCTGAACCATTTGCTTGAGCCATTTGCCTAGATGTCAGTATGACGGTCTCGAAACAAACCAACTTGCCTGTGATTGGCTGGAGAGAAAGAGTTGCCCTCCCTGACTTAGAGATTACTAGCGTCAAAGCTAAAATCGATACTGGGGCGCGTTCATCCGCCTTGCATGCCTTCGACATTGAGACCTTTAAGCAGCAAGGGGTAGACTTTGTGCGCTTTAAGGTCCATCCCTCTCAACGCAGCCGAAACAAGATCGTCATAGCTGAGGCCAAACTCCTAGAGATGCGGACCGTTCGCAATTCTGGTGGCCAAGCTGAGTCTCGCCCTGTGATTGAAACAACCGTATCCGCAGGCGGTCAGCAGTGGCCTATTGAGCTTACCCTGACAAATCGTGACGTCATGGGATTTCGGATGCTGCTAGGGCGTCAAGCGGTTCGCCAGCGCTTCCTGGTCGATTCGGGTAGTTCTTATTTACAAAGTTCAGCGCGTATCCGCAAGTTTAAAGGCCGTAAGGACCACAATGAAAATAGCACTTTTGTCAAGAAATTCCTCTCTCTATTCGACAAATCGTCTTAAAGAAGCTGGCATCGCACGCGGACATACGGTTCAAGTGATTGACTATCTCCGCTGCTACATGAACATCACAACTCGCAATCCTCAGGTAATTTACCAAGGGCATCCGCTAGAAGATGTGGATGCTGTCGTCCCCCGTATTGGGGCGTCTAATACGTTTTATGGAACGGCTGTGGTGCGTCAGTTTGAAATGATGGGCGTATTTGTCGCCAATGAGTCTCAGGCGATTTCGCGCTCTAGAGATAAGCTGCGCTGCCTACAGCTGCTCTCTAGAAAAGGCATTGGCCTACCGGTGACCGGCTTTGCCCATTCGACCAAAGATATTGAAGGGCTCATTGGCATCGTCGGCGGCGCGCCGTTGGTGATTAAGCTGCTAGAAGGTACGCAAGGAATTGGGGTTGTCCTGACAGAAACGTATCAGGCCGCAACCTCTGTAATCGAGGCTTTTCGAGGATTAAACGCCAATATTCTGGTGCAGGAATTTATTGCTGAGGCGAAGGGCGCTGATATTCGCTGCTTCGTAATTGATGGCAAAGTGGTCACCGCGATGAAGCGGCAAGGCGCACCCGGAGAGTTTCGCTCTAATTTGCATCGAGGCGGTAATGCCAACAAAGTCAAGCTGACCCCTGATGAGCGTAGTACTGCCGTAGGGGCTGCCAAAGCAATGGGCCTCAAGGTCGCTGGGGTCGATTTGCTGCGCTCTAAAAATGGGCCTGTGGTGATGGAGGTCAATTCGTCTCCTGGGCTGGAAGGGATTGAGAGTGCGACGGGAATTGACGTAGCTGGGAAGATAGTTGAGTTTTTAGAAAAAAATGCGAGTACTGCTAAAAACAGTGACCGGATAAGGTACTAATCTACTGTCGCTTCTCAGTGTGGTCGCTTCTCAAGGCGGTCGCTTAAAGTGACTGGGCGCGATCGCCTTGCACCAGCTGCCACTCCAGCGCAACGCTATACTCGAAAATAACGTTATTCCTTCTTGAAATCCTCTCAGCGCTTATGACGATTGCCCCCCTCAGCTGGTCAGAGCTTCAAGCTTTGAGTGACTTTCACATTGATAGGATCAACGGCCCTACCAACGCGCAAGCTCGTCTGCGTTTGTTTGGCCAAGCTGAAGCCGATGTGCGGGTGACGCTGTATCGCGACAATCATGCTTGGTGCCCTTACTGCCAGAAGGTGTGGCTGTGGCTAGAGGAAAAGCGCATTCCGTATCGGATCGAAAAGGTCACCATGTTTTGCTATGGGCAAAAAGAGGACTGGTACAAACAGAAAGTGCCTTCTGGAATGCTGCCTGCGGTCGAGCTCGATGGTCGGCTGATCACAGAAAGTGACGATATTTTGGTGGCGTTAGAGCGCACATTCGGCCCTCTGAGCGTTGGCATGCAAGATGCGGCGGTGCTGCCGTTGCGTCAGCTAGAGCGATCGCTTTTTAGAGCCTGGTGTGGATGGCTGTGTCAGCCCGCTAACTGGTTTCGTCAAGAAGCGCAGAACCGAGCCCAGTTTGTCAGGGTCGTTGCCGATGTAGAAGCGGCGCTAGAACGCACGCCGGGGCCGTACTTTTTAGCCGAGTTTAGTACCGCTGATGTGATTTTTACCCCTTATGTAGAGCGCATGAATGCCAGCTTGTACTACTACAAGGGCTACTCCCTGCGAGAGGAAAATCCTCACCTGTCAGC
>JBAUIB010000253.1:0-12889 GCA_049680585.1 Phormidesmis sp. | reverse complement strand
GCTGTGTCTTTAGGCGCGATCGCCCTAGCCGCTGATCCTGTCAGCGCTGAGCCTGTCAGTGTTAAAAGTTCTGCTGAGGTAACTCAGCTACTCGAAACAGGCATTTGTCAGTCCTGCGATTTAACGGGCGCTGATTTAACGGGTGCTCATCTGATTGGGGTTGATTTGAGAGAGGCAAACTTGAGCAATGCTCAGTTGACCTATGCCAACTTAGAAGGTGCTGATTTGACGGGGGCAACGCTTATCAATACTGATTTGAGCGGTGCCTTTTTGACGAACGCGCTGCTGGACGATACGGTCATTCAAAACGTGAACTTTGCAGACGCAACGCTAGTGTATACCAGCCTCGAAGGGGCGGATATCCGTGAGGTAAATTTGGTTGGGGCCAATGTTTTGAGCACGCCTATCAGCATTGGCGGCAGCTATGACGAATAGATCAGCAAGACTTCAGTGATTTTGCCTCGCTTGCCCGCTTTTGAATTGATGGAGCGAGCAGCGGCAATCGTTTCGACGCGAAAGTCACTGTACAGCTCCCGGATAAAGGGACAGTCGGAATTAGAGGCGAGTACGTTTACCTGTCGGGCGGCTAGTTGAGCAATGACTGCTTTTAGCTCGCTCTGCTGCTCGGCGGCAAAGCGGTAGCGGCTATAGGCTGTGAACCGACTCGTTTTGCTGAGGGGATGATAGGGCGGATCGAAGTAGACGAAGTCGTGCGCGCTGTGAGCACAGTCTAAGACGGTGGCAAAAGGGCGGTTGGCGATGTCAGCAATCTGGAGGGCGGCTGAGGCTGGGCGTAGCAGCTCGGGTGCACAGATTCTAGGCTTTTTGTAGCGGCCTATGGGTACGTTGAATAGCCCCTTTGAGTTTTCGCGGTAGAGGCCGTTGTAGCAGGTTTTATTGAGATAAATAAAGCGGGCGGCTCGCTTGACGGCGTCAATGGTTTCAGGTGATGCCTGGTCGGGCGAGTCGGCTCGTACCTTGTAATAATGCGTCTCGCTGTGCTGCTGCTGATGCACGCTCAGCTGCTCAATGAGATCTTCGAGGCGATCGCGCACGCACTGATACACATTCACTAGCTCCGGATTGAGATCGCTTAAGTAGGCCCGCTTGCCCTGCGCCTGTAGCTGGGGGGCTAGGTGAAAAAACAGCGCCCCACCGCCTAAAAAAGGCTCGTGGTATCGGTCAAATTCTTCAGGCAGAAAAGGCTTGTACTGCTCAATCAGCCGTGATTTTCCACCGGCCCACTTAATGAAGGGGCGCGCGATCGCGTTAAGCGGTTGAGCATTAGCAGGAGCAGGCGAAGAAGACGCCATAGAAAAGCTGGAAAATCAACTGCGTCAAAGATATGCCAGTCGCGCCATTCAGATGAATATTGTTTGCGGTAGGATAATGAGACATCACTGCCCAGTGTTGTGAGCAGTGAGCGCACGATGTATCAATTATCTGAGTCTCATTATCTATCGTTGGCAACGTGACGGCTGCGGTTTTTGCCGCTTCAATACTCTACCGCTTCAACACTTTAGCGCTTCGACATCATGCAAGAATTTTTTGACAATGTTTCCCGCTATCCCCGCTACTTAATCTCATTTTCGCTGGGCGTGTTTTACAACGCGATTGAGCCTTTGCTGCCTTTACTGAAGCGGCCTTCGACCGCGATCGCCCTGATCAGCGCGGTCATTGCTGGCTTCATCGGCTTGACCTTTACCCTCAAAGCTATGCTGGGAATTGCGTAGGCTAGGGTTGCTTTAGCTGTCTTTTCTAGCTTCCTCCGGGGCTGCTCAAGCACTTTTTTCAAGCACTTTCCTAAGCACTGTTCCAAGCACTTTCCCAAATCACTATGGCTACCAGTAGACGAGTCGCGCGGGTTTCTGCCTCCATTAAGCGCGAAGTGAGCCAAATGCTGCTCACCGATATTAAAGACGACCGCGTCGGTGCAGGCATGGTTAGCATCACCGATGTTGATGTCGCGGGCGATTTGCAGCATGCCAAAATATTTGTCAGCATTTACGGCACCGAAGAAGCCAAAGCTGAGACAATGGCTGGACTCAAGGCCGCTCAAGGCTATGTGCGCAGAGAGCTAGGCCAGCGGATGAAGCTGCGCCGTACGCCCGAGGTCACCTTTAAAGAAGACCGCTCGTTTGATCTAGCGACGGATGTTCTTAACGTGCTCAACCAAATTACCGCTGAGCGCAAAGCTGGCGACTCGATAGACGCGCAAGATCTGGGCGATGCGGAAGATGTCTAGGAAGATGCCTGGATGCTAGCAGAGCGGTTGCCGAGTCCTGAAAGCCTGCCTCTACCAGAGCAGGTGGCTCAGATGATAGTGGTGCGCACCACGGGCCATCTCTTTGACCATGAGGTGGAGTATCCCCAGTGGGAGGCGAGCAATCCTCAGCTCAAAACGTACCTTGAACGGGGCGTAGGCGGCGTTATTTTGCTGGGCGGTAGCGCGGCGGAAGTGGGCGTGCGCACTCAGCAGCTCCAGTCTTGGGCTAAGTATCCTTTGCTGATTGCAGCGGATATAGAAGAGGGGGTGGGGCAGCGCTTTAGTGGTGCGACCTGGTTTGCACCGCCAATGGCGCTAGGAGAAATTGCTCGCAGCGATCTGCCTCTGGCACTGCGGTTGAGCGAACAAATGGGTCAAATCATTGCCCAAGAAGCGGCTGCGATTGGCTTGAACTGGCTGTTAGCACCGGTTGTGGATGTCAATAACAATCCGGCCAATCCGGTCATCAACGTGCGGGCCTTTGGCGAGACGGCAGATATCGTCGCCCAGCTGACGAGCGCTTTTATTAAAGGTACTCAGGCTCGAACCGATAGAAACGCGGTGCTGACTTCGGCCAAACATTTTCCCGGTCATGGCGATACGGAAATAGATTCGCACCTAGCGCTACCGGTGGTTAATCACAGCTTTGAGCGATTGCAGCGGCTGGAGCTCGTACCGTTTGAGCAGGTGATCGCCGCTGGCGTAGACAGCATCATGACGGCGCATTTGCAGCTTCCCCAGATTGATCCCACCTATCCCTCAACCCTCTCAAAAGTGACGCTGAGTGGTCTGCTCCGCCAGGATATGGGCTTCGATGGGCTGATTGTGACCGATGCGTTGGTGATGGGCGGCATTACGCAGCAGTATGGAGCAGATGAGGCTGCGGTGCTAGCGGTAGAAGCGGGCGCGGATATTTTGCTGATGCCGGGTGATGTAGAAGGGGCGATCGCGGCTATCTGCGCCGCCGTGAACGCTGGTCGAATTGCGCCTGCTGTAATTTTGAGAGCGGTAGAGCGGATTTGGCGAGCCAAGCACAAAATTGCTGACTTGCCAGTTACCGATTCCTTTTCTCAACATGCCTGGCAGCAGCAGGCCGTTCCCCCAGTTCAGCCTGAGAAAATTTCTACTGGACCTGCTAGAGAATTGGCCGCCGAGATCTTGCGCATGGCTCAGCAAGTTAGCCATGCGCCCGCCCGTCCGCTCAGTCAGGCCATTAGTGCGCCGCTGATTCCGGGGCAAAACTTGGTGCTCGTCGAGGATGTGCTTCACTGCCGGTTTTTGACCCGTACGGTCCCAGCGGTGACATTGCCGAGTGCTCAGGGTTACAGCCTCGAGCTCATTGATCGCCGCAGCGCTGATGTCAGTAGGCTCGATACAGGGATCACGACGCTGGTGCAGCTATTTATTCGGGGAAATCCGTTTCGCAGCGGAAAGGGTTTGAGCAAGATCGCCGCTGAGTATATTCAGGCATTGGGAGAAAACGTGCAGGCCGTTGTGATCTACGGCAGTCCGTATGTGTGGCAGCAGATTCAGGAAATTTTACCCGCAGGGACGCCTTGTGTGTTTACGTACGGGCAAATGCCGGAAGCGCAGGCGATCGCCCTTCAGCCACTGTTGAGTCCGATGTCACCTCTTGAGGCGTCTCTAGAGACTGCTAGGGCAGCGAACACCGCCTTTACTGACTGAGCGCAAACCTCCAGGCTTGAATCCTAAGCGGAAACCTATACAGTACCTAGTTCGCGCCCTTATCGCTTTAAGCAACGCACCGCCTCTAGCATGCCTTTGGCCTTGTTGAGCGTTTCTTGGTACTCATTTTCAGGCACCGAGTCAGCCACTAGCCCTGCCCCCGCCTGCACGCTAATCGTCTGAGTTCCATCGGCTTGGGCCTGAACGATCATCGTCCGAATGGTGATGGCGCTATTGAGCTGGCCCTCAAAGTCGTAGTAGCCGTAGACGCCGGAGTAAGGCCCTCGGCGGTCGGGCTCTAGCTCGTGGATAATTTGCATGGCGCGAATTTTGGGTGCGCCGCTAACGGTGCCAGCCGGAAAGCTGGCGGTGAGTAAGTCCCAGGCCGTTTTATCGGGAGCCAGATCGCCCACGACATTGCTGACGATGTGCATGACGTGGGAGTAGTTTTCGATCACCATCAGCTCATCGACAACGACGGTGCCGCTGGTGCAGACGCGGCCCAAATCGTTACGACCCAAATCTACCAGCATGACGTGCTCAGCCACTTCTTTAGGATCAGCCAGCAGATCAGCCGCATACTGAGCATCTTCGGCAGAGGTTTTACCGCGCGGTCGGGTGCCTGCAATCGGGCGCAGGGTTGCTGCCATCGGCGCGTCTGGCCCAGTTCGAGTAGCTTTTACCATCACTTCTGGGCTAGAGCCAATTAGCTGCCAGCCGTTGAAGTTGAAGTAGGACATGTATGGGGAGGGGTTGACCAGCCGGAGGGAGCGGTAGAGGTCAAACGGATTGCCGCTGTAGCTAGCCTGGAGCCGCTGGGACGCGACGACTTGAAAGATATCGCCCGCGCGGATGTATTCTTTCGCTTTTTCGACACACTGGCAAAATTCGGCTGGGGTGCGGTTGCTGCTGTAGGCCAACGGCGGCGCGCTGCTAGCTTCTGGGGAGGTCCATTCTAATAGGGTGTCTTTGGCTGCTAGAGGAAGGCAGAGCTTGTCGATCAGATTTTTGACGTGCCCGCAAGCTTTGTCGTAAGCCGCGTGCAAGTCACTCTGAGGGTCGCGTAAATCGGCGTAGGCGATCGCCCACACCTTCCGCTTCACCTGATCAAAAATCAGCAGATTATCCATCTGCATCCACAGCCCGTCGGGCAGATCTGCCTCGCTACGAGGATAGGTTGTCACCGTCGGCTCAATCCAGTTGATTAGCTCATAGCCCCAAAATCCGAATAGACCGCCAATGCCAGGTGGAAGCTGCGGCAAACGCACCGGATTTAAAGGCGCTAAGCACGCTTGCAGAATATCGAATGGATTACCCTCCAGCACCTGCTCAGTGGCATCTCTAAAAGTTTGCGTGGTTTTATCGCCTTTTGCTTCGAGTACCCACATCGGATCGCAGCCTAAGAAGCTATAGCGCCCAAGCGTTTCACCGCTTTCGACAGACTCCAGCAAAAAGCTATAGGGCTGACCGGCACAAACTTTGTACCAAGCGGACACGGGCGTATCTAGGTCGGCTACCCACTCTTGGTACACCGGCACAAAGTTTCCCTGTTGAGCAAGCTCGCAAAAGGTTTCAAAGTCTGGAAAAATCATGGCATTGGCAGGACGCAAATTGTTAAAACGAAAGGGCAGCTGCTAAAGCTACCCTTCCATTTGAGTTTAATTTTGCTGCGGAGTTAATTTAGCCGATTCTGGCGAAAGAAGGGGCCAAATCTTGAGGACTCAATTTTTAAAAGACTAGATCGTCAAGTCTAGACTTCGTAGGTTTCTTGGCCACTGAACTTGATAGTCGAAGGATTGGGATTCTCCCCAATGCTGCGATCTTTTTTGCCGCTGTATCCCCGACCTTCGTTCACCTTTTCAGGAAAGACGCCGTCGGCAGGGTGTAAGTAGCTGGTCTCACCACTGGGCAAAACTCGGTAGATTTTGTAGTCTGTGATCTTAGGCTTGAACTTGGTTCTGAGCTGAGCGCCCAATGCCAAGCACTGCTCTTTACGAGCTAGATAAAGCAAGTTCTCGCCTTCATTCATTGTGGCAGCGCCACCAGTAGGCATTTCAAAGACTTGCTCTTGCTCAGATGTCCAGGTAATTGCGTATTTTTCTTCTACAAATGCACTAGTTAGAAGACCGCCGGTGCTGCCTCCAAATTTGGGCATCGTGCCAGTTAACTGTTCTGCCATGAATGAAATTCTCTCACTTCTTAGCTGATTGGAATCGTAACATTGCCCCGTGAGCACTTTAACAAAGCCGATATGAAGCGTAATAGTTCTTTAACGTTTGTGCTCTAACGCTCAGCGTGTGCGGCTCTTAGCTGTCTTGACAGAGGGCTTTGTCTGTGATTTTGTTGGTGACTTTTGAGGCGGCTGGGTTGTCTCGGCGGGGTTTTCAGCGGTGTTGGCCGCGACCTGGCCAGTATCGGCGGTCTCGTTAGGGATGTCGTTTTTAGGCGATCGCTTTCTCTTCGAGGCTTTGTTCGCTTTGGTCTTGTTCGCGTCGGTTTTGCGCGCTTTGGTTTTGTTTGCTTTGGGGTAGCGAGCCGCTTTTTTAACCGCTGGCAGGGTGAAGTGAATCTGCGTGCCCTGATTTTTACCCTCAGAGGTCGCCCAAATCTTTCCGCCTAGCCCCTCTATCACCTGCTGACAAATGGCTAAGCCCAGCCCAGTGCCGCCGACAGAGCGCCGCAGTGCCCCTTCTTCTTGATAAAACCGTTCAAAGACAGTTTCTAGTCGATCAGCTTCAATGCCCCGTCCCGTATCGGCGACGATCACTTCCACCGTCTGTCGGTTCAACCGCTCAGCGCGGATCGTCACCTGACCGTTGGCTTCTGTAAACTTACAGGCGTTGTCTAGCAGTTTGGAGAGCACTTCGACAATCCATTCACCATCGGCGCGCACAAAAGGTAAGTCATCGCTCAACTCGGCTTCAATGCAAATAGCTGGCGCTGAATTAGATGAGTTTTGCCAGCGCAGGCTGCTCAATGCCAGATCACAGCATTCTTGCAGGGAGAGTGACTCTAGGTTCCACTCGACTCGGCGGCTTTCTAGTCGAGAGAGGGTGAGAAAGTCTTGGACGAGTTTGCGCATGCGCTCGGCGTCGGTGAGGGCCGTATCGAGCATGATCTGCTGCATGTCTGCGTCCATGTCAGGTTCACTGAGCAGGCTCTCTAGGCAGACGCGAATGGTAGAAAGGGGGGTACGCAGCTCATGGCCGGTGATAGCAATCAGGTTGCTGCGGGTGCGCTCTAAATCGGCGAGCTGCTGGTTGAGGCTGCCGAGATTGGCATAGGCTTCGGCTTGGATCAGCGCGACGCTGAGCTGATTGGCGATCGCCTCAGTCAGCATTCTTTCATCATCGCTCCAGCGGCGGCGGGCGCTGCCGTCCATATGCAGCTCCACCATGCCGAGCAGTCGGCTTTTGTGAACTAGCGGTACCAGCAAGCAGCTTTGGATTTGCCAGCGGCGTAGGCGGGCTCTGGTGGTGCTCAAGTCGATGTCCTCGGCGGCTTGAGCATCCTCTACATCGTCAATGGTAAGCGGGCTGTGATGGCTCTTGACCCACTGATAGAGCGGATTGTTTTTGAGCGGCCAGGCCATTCCTTCGAGCGAGTTGATGTGGGCCTGACGGTATTCGTGCTGAATGGTGGCATCGGCGTCGTTGGGGGTACAGCGGTAGATAATGCAGCGATCTACGTCTAGTACGTTACCGAGTTCTTTAGCGGCGATCGCAAAAATTTCGGTGGGATCTAGCGACTGACGAATGGCGGCGGTAATCGAATTGATCAGGCGGGCTCTTTGCTCTTGAATCGCGATCGCCCGATACGCCTTGAGCTGCTTGTATTGTCCTGCCTGCAAATAGGTGATCAGCCGCTGTGCAAAGGGGTCTGCTTCCACAGCCAAATCACTACTTAAGGAGGGGGGAATGAATCGCGACCTTGCCCGCTCAATCTTGTCAGCGAGATCAGGGCGATAGCTTTGGATTCGACTCAGCAGCAAATCAGCTGCCCGCAGACTCACCTGCCGATCTAGCGTCCAGATCCCCTCAAATCGACGGGTTTGATCCAGCGGCGGCAGCAAAGAGCTGGTTACCATCCCCTCGGCATGATTCGACGAATGGGCCACCTCGACTAGGTGCTCCCGACAAATCAGCGCCGCACAATAGTGCTCCCCGAGTACGACCAAATGCCACTCTTCGCTCAGCGCATCGGCTTCGTCAAAGTTGATTTTTTCGTAATTATCGACGGTTTCACTAAACTGTGTTTCTCTGGCCGAGAGCACATAGACCTGGTCGCTCAGTCCCCCGATCCGCTCGTAGCGATGCGCCTCCTGCCGGTAAAATCTCTCCTGTTGAAAGCTGGCAATAATCAACGGCTGCTGCTGTGACCCTGCCAGTACCTGATCTTCCATGGCATGAGAAAGCGCCGTTAGCGATGTTTTGAAATACATCTGAGAGCGGAGCGTTGGCAGCGCCTCAAACATTTCTTCCACGATGGAAGCTGGGTTACCCATGCGACGTTTTCTGTCCTGCTTGTGACGTGCCTTTCGCAGCAACGGCTCGCCGAAATTTTCACAGTGTTTTAACAAGTACCGTTAGAATAACAGGCGGTTTGGGGGGAGATGCTCGTAAGTTAATCAAAAGAAAAGTAAACCTCGTACAGCAGTGATCATTGCAAAAAAAGCGATATGGGCTGTGCAAAACACGCCACCCATATCGCTTTTATCAGCTGCTGTTTACTCTTATAGAAACTAGAGGGAATAGATACTGGGCTAGATAATCCCGCCCATATCGCTCGTATCTTTTAGGAAACCGCTGTAGGCTTCCATTCCATGCTCGCCAATATCCAAGCCCTTGAGCTCTTCTTCGGAGGAAACACGAATACCGATGAGAGACTTGATCACCACCCAAAGCACACTTGTGACCACCACCGTGAACAAGCCAATGGCTACAATACCGATGATCTGAGCGATGAGCTGAGTGATTCCACCACCGTAGAACAGACCGGCTGTTTGATCAAATAGACCCACCGCTAAGGTGCCCCAGATACCGCAGACCAAGTGAACAGAGGTCGCACCAACCGGGTCGTCGATTTTGATGCTGTCGAAAAAGCCAACCGAGAAGACCACGATAACGCCTGCAATAGCCCCGACAATCACCGCGCCCCAGTAGCCAATCCCGCCACAACCAGCGGTAATACCCACCAGACCAGCCAAGATGCCGTTAATTACCATCGAAAGGTCAGGCTTACCACTTAGTGTCCAAGCTGTGAACGTTGCCGCAACACCGCCTGCCGCCGCTGCTAGGTTAGTCACCAAAGCGATTTGAGGCACAGCTAGATCGGCTGCTAGTTCAGAACCAGGGTTAAAGCCAAACCAACCAATCCAGAGAATTAGGCAGCCTAGCGTTGCAATACTCATGTTGTGACCCGGAATGGCATTAACCGCGCCATTCTGGTACTTACCAATGCGAGGGCCGAGGAAGATTGCCCCCATCAGCGCGGCCCAACCCCCCACGGAGTGAACCACAGTAGAGCCAGCAAAGTCGCTAAAAGCAACGCCTTCACCGAGAAAACTCATATCAGAGAGCCAGCCGCCACCCCATACCCAGTGAGCGGTAATCGGATACGAAATCGCCGTCAGCAAAACGCTGAAAATGATAAAGCCAGAGAACTTGACTCGCTCGGCAACCGCACCTGAGACAATAGTGGCGGCGGTACCTGCAAAAGCCGCCTGGAACAGGAAGAATACCGGCGTCGTTAAAGTGCCCCAGACAGGCTCAGCTGGGTCTGTACCGGCTAGGAAAAATCCTTGAAGGCCGAAAAACGGTGTGCCTTCACCAAACGCTAAAGCAAATCCGACGGCCCAGAAGGAAAGCGTTGCCAGAGCAAACACAATCAGGTTCTTGGCGAGAATATTGACGGCATTTTTCTGACGGCAAAAGCCGGTCTCTAACATGCCGAAGCCAGCGTTCATGAAGATCACCAGGACGGCTGCAATCACAATCCAGATGTTGTCCAAAATAATTTGAACATCGCTAGCTGCGATTTCATCTTGAGCGTGGGCTGCGAATCCCCAAGTAGCCACAATGACAAATGCCAAGGGTATGCAGGCCAGCCAGCCCCAAGCAAACTTACGGCCAAAGGCGCGGTCTAATCCGCGTTTGGCCATCTCTGTAAATGGCGGGACGTTCGCATCCCAGGGCGATGTGCTACGCCTGAGCTGCTTTCTTTTTCTCATTGTAAAATTAGACATTTTTGTCGGGCGTTCCTAACGCAATTTAGACAGTCATCCGTGGCGTGATGGGTGACCTGATGGGCTCGTCTTCGTGCCATTGGCAGGCCCTCATCCTTTTTGTGCCTCTGTCAAACTGATGGAGTCATTCCACCAAGTCTGAGTCAGTCGTTCTGTATCGCCCGATACTTTTGAACACGGAGTCGCCACACGGAGTATCTTTTTTTGAGCAGGTTTTGAAAAAATCGCCAGAACGTCTCCGAAATGTCTCCGCAACGCTTGGGTCTGCTCACAGCTCTAAGCGATTTGTGTCATCTTTGTAACATTGATTTTTGTTGATATAAGCGGCTTTGGCTGCGGTTTGTCGGACGGTTTTATTGAGTATTAATCTCTAGGGATTAATCATGTGCTTTAGGTACTGGCGAGCCCCTAAAGCTGCTAGCTGATTTTGCTTGTCGCTCACCATCGTCTTAAGCTGCTGACGGTAGTTGAGCACCTTGTCAAGCAAGGTAGGATCTTGAGTAGCCAACATTTGAGCTGCAAGCAGCGCCGCATTTTTAGCATTGCCGATGGCGACCGTTGCTACTGGAATACCGCCAGGCATTTGCACGATTGAGTAGAGGGAATCTAGTCCAGAGAGGGTGCTGGTTTTGATCGGGACGCCAATCACGGGCAGCGGTGAAAGGGCGGCTACCATTCCAGGCAAATGTGCTGCGCCGCCCGCACCCGCAATGATAATTTTGAGTCCCCGAGTGTGTGCGCTCTCTGCATAGGCAACCATGCGATGGGGGGTGCGATGGGCCGATACAATGGCGACCTCATGGGCGATTTCAAATTTTTCGCAGAGGGCGATCGCTTCTATCATCGTCGGCAGGTCTGAGTCGCTACCCATAATGATTCCAACCTCCGCGGCTCTGCTCGTCGATTCACCTGCCTGTGGAATACTCATAACCTCAGTTCTTTTGCTGATTTTTTGGCTGACTTTTTGCTGATTTCTTTTGCGGTTTATCCATGTCTGATAGTACTGTCATTCTCAACGCTCGCCTGAGCCAACCAACGCCTGAGACAGAACAGTTTCAAATCGTCATAGAAAGGGGCCGCGTGAAATCTGTAGTGCCGATGAATTGGGATCGAGCCGTTTCTGCGTCTGCAAGCGTGCTAGATGTCGAGGGTGACTGGATTTCGGCGGGCGCTGTCGATTTGCAGATAAATGGTGCGTTGGGGCTGGCGTTTCCAGATCTAAGCGCTGCTCATTTTGAGCCACTTCAAGCAATTTGTGAGTGGCTGTGGCAGCAGGGAATCGATGGATTTTGTCCGACGTTGGTTACGACCTCTCCAGCGAATTTTCGCGAAAGCTTAGCGGCGATCGCGGCCTTTCAGCGTCAGCAAAAAGAGACTGAAAATAGCTCTCAGATAGTCGGCGTCCATTTAGAAGGGCCATTTTTAAACCCGGCTAAGCGAGGTGCGCATCCCGCAGACTATTTACAGCCGCTGACGTTAGCAAGTGTCAAAGCGCTGATTGGCGACTTTGCAGAGACTGTGCAGATTGTGACGCTTGCCCCAGAAATGGAACAGAGCGCTGATGGCAGCGTGATTGAATGGCTGTGCGAGCAGGGAATTACGGTCAGTTTGGGCCATTCTTTGGCAACTGCCGAGCAGGCTAAGCGAGCGTTTGATCAAGGCGCGACGATGGTGACTCACGCCTTTAACGCAATGCCTGCTCTCCATCACCGTGAACCTGGGCTGCTGGGCGCGGCGATCGCAGATCCTCGCGTTTCATGTGGGTTTATCGCCGATGGTCAGCATATTTGTCCGGCCATGCTGGACTTGCTTTTACGCACTCATCGAGGCGGTACAAACAGGCCAGCGGATGGCCTGCTCGGCGGTCTGTTTCTGGTGAGCGACGCGCTCTCTCCGCTGGGATTGCCGGATGGCTTTTATCCTTGGGATGCCCGCCAGATTGAAGTGACTGACGGTACGGCGCGCTTAGCAGATGGCACGCTGTCAGGCACGACGCTGCCGCTGATAGCAGGAGCAATTAATTTGGTGAACTGGGGACTGTGCAGTGTCGATGAGGCGATCGCCCTTGTCAGCACAAACCCCCGCCAGGCCATTGGACTAACGAGGGATATTTTAGGCAACTCCACTCAGCTCATGCGCTGGCGGCAGGATGCCAACACTCAGCAGCTAAGCTGGCAACGCCTAGATTTGTGATGCGTAGCCGTAAGGCAGATTACTTTTTCTCAACGTACATTTCAGGCTCTACTGCAAAATTATTTAGTCGCCCAGAATCATCAACGACCAAGCCATCTGTCGTTTTCAGATCGCTGTCAGCCTCTTCTGCTTTTGCTCTAGCGATATCGCCTTTTGCTTGAGAGACATCGCCTCCTGGCATACTCTTGGTGCCTTCCGGCTGAATCGCCTCGCCGACCGGTTGAGCCGTTTGTACAGCTTGCTGATCGCCCGCAGCTCCTTTCCCTGGACGCGCCTCTTTAACGATGTTTTCGTTTTGCTCAGCGGCCATAATTTTGAGTCCTCGTCGTATACATTTCGTTACTGAGTGTAGGGCGATCGCTCCTGTCCGCTCGTCGGTCGTGCGTCAACAAAACGTGGGATAGGTTGCGAAATCATGCCATGACCAAGGTATGGTGGTCAATCCAGCTCGCTGAGCAGCCGTGTCTCGGCTACGACTATGCTGCCATATCCAGTTGAAG
>JBAUIB010000252.1:0-3226 GCA_049680585.1 Phormidesmis sp. | reverse complement strand
CTGTATGTTCGCTTTGTGAGGCTTCAGAGCAGTCCGAGAGCGATCGCCCGCGGTGTAGCAGTCGGTGCGTTTGCAGGGTCTTTTCCACTGCTGGGGTTTCAGTCGCTGATTGGGATTATGCTAGCGGCCTTGGTGGGTGGCAATAAGGTCATGGCCGTGGCTAGCACCTGGATCAGCAATCCGCTGACCTATTTCCCCCTATTTGCATTGAACTTCCATATTGGCCGTTGGTTGCTGCGGTTGCCGACAACGACGATGCTCCCCGCTTCTCCTACGGATTGGGATGAGTGGATGGCAATGGGCCTAGATGTCGGCGCAGCGCTGATGGCAGGCTCTTGTATGGTCGGCATTGTGGCCGCTGTAGTAGGCTACTATGTCGGGCTCGTGATTGCCCGTCGCGTACATATTGCTAGGGTTGCCAGAGGGCGATCGCCCGAAAGAAGATAGAGAAACCTAACTGTCCTCACCGACAGCGCGGCTTGTATACCCGATTCACATACGCTTTTTCAGTCGTGTCGCAAACGGCGATTGTGTCAACTGCCCTTAAGCAATCGCGGCAGGATATACGCGCGTCTGGCAATGATGCCACCGACAAAAATTAGATCTGCTGTTTCTAAAAGTGAAACCTTGCCTTTGTCGCTCGAAAGCGCCTGTAGGCTATACAGATAGCGGCTGTATTTACAGCGCTCTGCAATTGCCTTGGAGGCACTGTGATGCCAAAACCACTATCCAACTCTCATGCTGATTCGCGGGCTCGCTGCCGATGGGGACGCTCTTTAGCACTGGCGTCCCTTGTGCTGATGCCGCTCACTAGCTATACCGTTCTACGACCGACGATGGCGATGTCTCAATCTATTCAACAGCCGCTGCCTGAGCGGGTCTTAAGCGTCACTGGTCAGGGGTTGCAGTCTATTCCGACTACGCTGAGCCAAGTTAGCTTGGGTGTGATGGTAGAAGCGCCCACGGCTCAAGTCGCACAGCAGCAAGCCGCCCAAAAATCCACGGCGGTGATTGAGTGGTTGCGATCGCAAAATGTCGAAAAACTAGAAACCACCGGCATTTCCCTATCGCCGCGCTACGACTATATCGATGATCGCCAGGTGCTCAAAGGCTATCAGGCGAGTAATATTGTCAGCTTTAGAACACCGACTGAGCAGGCAGGCGCAATTATGGATGAAGCGGTCAATGTAGGCGCGACTCGAATTGATCGAGTCAGCTTTGTGGCCGAAGATGAGGCGATCGCCGCTGCCCGCCAACAAGCATTAGAATCAGCCGTACAAGATGCTCAGCAGCAGGCGGATACTGTTCTCGCGGCCCTAGGGCTTTCTCGTCAGGAAATTGTCAATATTTCTATTGGTTCAGTGAGCGCACCGCCACCGGTCCCTTTCGCCGCAGAAGCCCGCCTTGCGAACCAGGATGTCAGCACCCCTGTCGTGGGCGCGGAACAAACTATCAATGCTCAGGTGACGCTAAATATTCGGTACTGATTGCGCTTGTATGGATTGTGCTGTCACTGAAATAATGCGCTTATAGCACTCGCCCTGACGCCGAGCGGCGCAAAAACTGGCCCATCCCGGCTCGCCCTAGCCACTTCTCTCCATCTACAATCAGCTCCCCTCTTAAAAACACTTTCTCTACTTTGCCCTGCACCTGCCGTCCTTCAAAGAGAGAGTAATCTACGTTTGAGTGTTGCGTACTGGCACTGATTTGATGCTGTTGCTGCGGGTCGAACAAGACAATATCGGCGTCGCTGCCGACAGCAATTGTTCCTTTTTGGGGAAACAGACCAAACATCTTGGCGGGTGCTGTCGCCGTTAGCTGCACAAACCGATTGAGATTAATTTTGCCGTCGCGTACGCCACCGTCATACAGCAGCTCTAGGCGCAGTTCTACGCCGGGTGCTCCGTTGGGGATCTTGTTGAAGCTATCTTCTCCAAATCGCTTGGATTTGAGAATTCCCAGCGGATTTTCATTTATGCAAAAGGGGCAGTGATCGGTAGAGACAATTTGCAGATCGTCAAACCGCAGGCCGCGCCACAGCTCATGCTGACATTTATGGTCACGCAATGGCGGTGTCATCACATACTTCGCACTCTCAAAGCCTGGCCGGTCGTATTCTGAATGGTCTAAAAACAGATAGTGCGGGCAGGTCTCAGCAAAGGCATGAATACCGCGATCGCGCGCCTCTACCACCGCGTCCAGTGCTTCTTTCGCAGACAAGTGCACAATGTACACTGGCACCTCTGCTAGCTCCGCAATTCTGATCGCTCGGTGGGTAGCTTCGCCTTCCATCAGCTGGGGGCGGGTCAGCTGGTGGAATTTTGGCGATGTGTTTCCCGCCGCCAGCGCCTCTTCAATCAGCGCCTGAATCACCACGCCATTTTCTGCATGCACATTCACCATGCCGCCGTGATCGCCGACCTTGCGCATAATTTTGTAGATGGCCGCGTCATCCACCATCATCACGCCTGGGTAGGCCATATATAGCTTAAAGCTCGACACACCTTCGCTATTGACCAGATCAGGAAGCTGCGCGATCGCATCTGCAGTCGCATCGGTCAAAATCACATGAAAGCCGTAGTCCACACAGCACTGCGGTTCTGCCGCAGCCAACCGGCGATCCAGCGCGGCCTTGGGGCTTTCACCTTGAAACTGTTGAGCAAAGTCAATAATAGTCGTCGTCCCGCCAAAAGCGGCTGAACGGGTACCGCTCTCAAAGGTGTCGCAGGTATACACGTCGTTGCCCATTGGCGTTTCCATATGCACATGCACATCGATACCGCCGGGGATAACCAGCTTGCCGCTGGCGTCATATTGCTCGGCATCTTCAAGCTCGAGGTGACGGGCGATCGCCTCAATTTTGCCATTTTCAATCAGCAGATCGGCGACGTAATCATCGACAGCCGTCACAATCCGGCCCCCTTTGATCAGCACTTTACTCATCGTTGCCTCCAACCAGTAAAACGGACAGAAGATGGCTAGATCTACAGATCACGAGGTTGTTGCGCCTTGTAAGCAGCCCATCCACCAAAATCAGAGATGTCTGGCCAGTTGCCTTCATCTATTAGCTGCTTGGGATAGAGCATCGCGATCGCTGTCTCGCCGTTGGCTAGGCTCACCTCCGCGGGGTACATATCAGGTGGCTCGGTAGAGACTAGATACTCGTATTGCTCGGCTGTGAGTGCATAGAGTTCGCCCGGAATAGAGATGCCGTCTGCGTCTGTTT
>JBAUIB010000251.1:0-3606 GCA_049680585.1 Phormidesmis sp. | reverse complement strand
TGAAAAGGTTGGTAGAAAAGGGCGATCGCCCGAGCAAATGCCAGCCGAGGATTTTTGACACTGACCCAGGGAATAGCGCGGGCGATCGCTTTTGCCTGAAGCGCTTCATCAAATGGCAGCACCAATGCCCCCGCCCCGGTCGTCGCGATATGCTCAGCAAACTTTGGCCCCTCTACATAGCTCAGCGAGCTAGCGATCGCTTCCTGAATAGCGGCGATTCCTTCGAGATCGCAATCTAATTCACTTTCCATCTCGAGACTTGAGGCTTTTACCTCATCACCCAAAGCTGCGACGATCTGGCTAAATTTCATAGTCTTTCCCTCTACTCGGGATCACCTTATTCGAAAATTACGCTACCAGAAAGGTCGCACATTCCACATGGGAGGTTTGAGGGAAAAAATCAGCAGGCTGTACCCGGCTAACCCGATAGCCGCCCTCTTCACACAGCCGCTGCAAGTCGCGCGCGAGCGTCGCCGGATTGCAGCTAACATACACAATCCGCGCTGGCTTAATCTCGATCAGCGCCTCTAGCACCGCTGGCTCACAGCCTTTACGCGGCGGATCCAGCAGGACAATATCCGGCGTTTCTCCCAGTTGAGGCAGCAGCGCAGCGACATCCCCAATCCTAAAGTCAACATTCTCAATGCCATTCAGCGCCGCGTTCTTGTCAGCCTGCTCCACTGACTCTATCAGCGACTCTAGCCCAATGCAGCGCTTCACCTGACGGGCCAACGGCAGGGTGAAGGTACCCACACCGCAGTATGCGTCCACAATCGTTTCCTGACCGCTGAGCCCTAGCTCATCTTGGATCTGCGCAAGCAGCCGCTCAGCCTGCGCAGTATTAACCTGAAAAAATGTGCTGGGCTGAATGTGATAAGTCAAGCCAGCAAACGTTTCTTCTAAATAAGGCTGACCCGCAATGCAATACGTATCCGGGCCAAAAATAGCGTTGGTTCGCTTCCAGTTTAAATTCACTAGAACACCTACCAGGTTGGGATAGCGAGCCATCCACTGCTCCGCCTGCTCATGAATCCCTTTGAGCTTTACAGAGCGGCTGATCAAAGTCAGTAGGACCTGTCCAGTGCGCTTGCCCACGCGCACAGACAAGTGTTTGAGATGACCATTGTGCAGCCGTTCGTTATAGATCTTCCACTGACGCGCCTGAATATCCTGCTTCACCTCAGCCAAAAAAGGATCGAGGCGGTCATCCTGTACAGGGCACTGATTGAGATTGACCAGTCGATGGGAGCCCTTGCGGTAATATCCTGCCTGCACGGCCTTGATTTGCGATAGGCCCAGCGGATAGGTCGCCTTGTTTCGGTAGCCCAATGGCTCATCAGCGGCAAGCACCGGATCAACCCGTACATCGTCCATTTTACCGATTCGTACCAGCGCATCGGCTACTAGGTTGTGCTTGGCTTCTAACTGCCGTTCGTAACTGACCTGCTGCCACTGACAGCCGCCGCACTTATCTGCCACGATGCAGGCAGGACGCACTCTGTGAGGAGACGGTGTGATAATACCTGCCGGTTTACCAAAGCCGTGAGTGGCTTTCACTTGGGTCATTTTGACCCGCATCTCGTCTCCTGGCACGGTATTGGGCACAAACACGACGCGATCTTCCCAGCGGCCAACTCCGTCACCGCCATTGCTCAAGTCGGTAATCGTCACCTTGAGCGTTTCCCCTTGCTGCCAACTGGGCTGGGGAGGCTCTGCAGGCCATACGGCGCTCTGCGTCTGATTCTGCGCCTGATTGGGGCTGCTTGAAGAGGCTGCCTGAGAGTCAGGTAAGGAGTGTGAAGACGACATGAGCACTTATAAATTTAGCGTTAGCCTTTCAGTATGGCCCATTTCAGCAGGGCTTAGCAGGACCGATTGATTAGTCAATCATTCACTGGCGATATTGCAGTGCTTTTTGTGCTTTTGATGATGCGCTAATGACAATATTTCGCCGCTTTACCCGCCGACTTAATATTTCTTAAGTTCTTTCTCAGGCGTGGCTTAGCAATGTTTCGCTTTATCTTTAGCGAGCAAATTATCCACTAACTCACGACAGGTGCTTTCCTTGTGTCGCCTGAAGTCGCTAAACTGTTTACACAAATAGAGCTACCGCAATTTAAAAACTATGTCTGTTGTCAGCCAAGTAATCCTAAATGCAGATGACGAGTTGCGCTACCCCACTAGCGGCGAACTCAAGGGTATCGAAAACTTCTTGAAGACCGGCAGTCAGCGCATGCGGATTGCCCAAGTCCTAGCGGATAATGAAAAGAAAATCGTCTCTCAAGCCAGTGGTTCTCTCTGGAAGATCCGTCCTGACTTTATTGCGAAAGGTGGCAATGCTTTCGGCCAAAAGCAGCGAGCGCTCTGCTTGCGGGACTATGGCTGGTATCTGCGCCTAATCACCTACAGCGTTCTAGCGGGTGACAAGGATCCTATTGAAAGCATCGGCCTGATTGGTGTCCGTGAAATGTACAACGCGCTCGATGTGCCTGTCCCTGGCATGGTTGAGGCGATTCGCTGCCTCAAGGATGCCTCCCTACCGCTAATGAGTGAAGAAGACGCGGCGGAAGCTGAGCCTTACTTCGACTATATTATTCAGGCAATGGCTTCATAGGGTTTGCTCACGGTCTGCCCGTAATTCGGGTGGGTGATAGGTAGTAAAGGTTTTGGAGGAGTGCATAGCGCTCCTCCTTTTTTGTCTGTGCTTTTAGCCCTGTGTTTTTAGCGCTCTATTTTCTAGCTGTGTATTTTTAGAGCCTGTTAATACATCTGTACGTTTGTTTGAGATATCCTTAAGCCACAGCGCGTTAGCTAGCTATGGTCTATTCTTCTCGCAATGCCTCCGATTCGACTTCTACTTCCTGCCTAGGCAGAGTTGTAAAATCCAACTCTCATTGCGACTATGTTGTGCAGCTTGACACCCACAACGATGTCGAAAGCCCGCCTCAAATTGAAGATTATGGCTTTGGGCAGTTTGTTAAGTTTGAGAGCGATCGCCACTGGGCCGTGGGTATTGTGTACGACTCACAGCTATTCAACTCATCATTTTTAAACAGTGGCCCGCGTCTGACGAGTGCGCCCGATCCAATCTTCACGCCTGATCTTATTCAGGACACCTGCATTTTGCTCAGCGTCGTGCTCGTGGGCAGCTTGCAAAAAGGCAAGTCAAATAGCTATGGACTGCACGGCATTCCCCGAGTCGTTGTGCCTGCGAATACGCCAGTATGCAGAATGGAGACAGCTGAAGTTCACAGCTTTCACTTGTCCGCCGAGGGCAAACCGCAGTTTGCTTACTATGGCCACCTGCTGCGCGCTGGCGGCGGGTTTGCAGCGCAGCTTACGCAGCAAGTATTAAGTGAGCTAATCGCGACAGAGCTATTTTCAGGCCCAGATCAAAGGGCGCTTCAAGTGCTGCGCAAAGAGCTGTCGTGGAAAAGTACGATAGGGGCTATGCGGTAGGAAAATCAGGTATTTCCTCCCTATGCCAATAGGTATAAATTCTTAAGAAGTGTATCTGAGAGCTTGCAACATTCCGTTACATTTGTTAGGATAGTGATATCGGTTGGAACACAGCACTTTCTTTTTGAAGCGATTTCGTTTCCGCCG
>JBAUIB010000250.1:0-2689 GCA_049680585.1 Phormidesmis sp. | reverse complement strand
GTATTGAGCCGGGCAATGGTTTCCTGCCCGATGTAGCAGCCTTTTTCAAAGGAAATACTGTGCCATAAGCCGGCTTCTAATGGATTGTCATCGTCAGTGAGCTCGCAGCCAGGCATCGGTCGCCCTTGCTGAATGCGCAGCGCTTCCCACTGATCTTCACTCCCCCGGCTGGCTCCGGCATCGCTCAGCGCTTGCCAGACGGCGGACGCATCTGCCTGATTCCCTAAAAGTGTGTAGCCTGCGATCGCTAAATCACTGGTTGCGGCTACCGTCACGGGTGCTTGAGAGTCCGCAAGCTGACCCGTCCAATGGCTGAACTGATGACCGGACTGATTGGCTTGCTCAATCAGATCGCCCAGATCGCCTGTGCCGATCTGCTGCATCACCTGATCTGAGCGATCGCCCAGCAGCGTGAACATAAAGGTTTGTTCACTCTCATTAACGAGTGTGACTTTATCAGAAAAAAAGATATAGCGGTCCATCCAGTCATAGAGCTGCTGGGTCATACCAGGAGAGACCGTGACTAGCAAAGATTCAGGAAAGGCATAAACCGTCGCCAGATCAATTGTGCGCCCCGTGGAAGTGACAAAGACGCTGTAACATCCTTGATTTGCCGACAGCTGCTCAATATCGTTGGTCGTTTGGTTGTGCAGAAATCGGACTCGATCTGCACCGCTCAGACGAATGCGACCCCAGTGGCTGCGATCAAATGCAGCGGAGGATTGGTTGAGGGTAGTCGCTAAATCGCTTACCGCTTTCATTTTGCTCTCTTTCATTGATATCGTTTCTTCCATTGATATCTCTCCCCTTGCTTTTTTCCTACAAGTGTGTAAGAGCGCTCTTGTCTAAAACTTCTGACTGAAGCTGCTCACTAGGGCTAGCCCGATACCGTGCGCGCTAACGAGCACAATCGCGGTTTTCTTCGGTGCCATCGGGCATGATTGTGTGGCACAAAATAGCGCGGCTGCGGTTAACAGCGCGTAGGTTTGCGTCCGTGAGGTCTGCACCCGTAAGGTTGGCAACCCCGATGACGGCCGCTGTCATTTCGGTGTTGATGAGTTTGGCGTTAGTGAGATTCGCATCTAGCAGGTTGGCCTGGGTGAGTGTCGCCCCGCTGAGGTCCGCGCCGGTCAGGTTGCTGTCTTTCATTTGCGCGCCGTTCATTTCAGCGCCGGTCAGGTTTGCGTTAGTGAGGTTGGTATTGACCAGCTCAGAGAGCATTAAGTTGGTCTTGGATAAGTCAGCGCCCGTGAGATTTGCGCCGGAGAGCGAAGCGACTTTGAGGTTTGCGCCTCTGAGCTGAGCGCCAGAGAGATCAGCATCATTGAGAATACAGACGGGGCATTCGTTGTTTTCTAATAGCATTTGAACGTCGTCTTCGATGTAGGCCCAGCTAGGCGTCGCAAAGCTGCCGAGCCCTGCTAGCAAAATGACGGTCGCCATCAAAACAGCGACGAAACCATCGATGAGACTTTTGATTTTCATATGGTTAGTAACCCCGCATCCAAGCAAACAACGGTTTCCATTGTCCCACAATCACCAGACAAACATTCACAGACAACCAGGGTCAGGACGCTTAATCATAGACAGTCGCGACATCTGTATCGACGGCTGGGCAAAGCGATTGCTGGCAAATGACTGGACAAACCGACGGCTTTAGCCACATTCTATAGCCAGCGCTCGGATGTGTCGTCAACGCCGGATGCCATAGTTCACAAGGATGAAGGAGTCAGCGCGGGTTGAATATCAAACTCCAGTATCTACTGCTCTACCTAGTTTTGGGTGGATTTGCGATCGCTCTTTTTCTGGCAGACTCAGCCTGGCAGGCTAGAGCCCTGGTACTACGCGATAGCGTGATATTGGCCTGGGTAGCGAGCATTGCGAATATATTGTTTGGCAATAGTCTTGGCCGGTTGCTGGGGATTCGGCCGCGGCAGCTGTTGGGTCTTTTGGGAGTCGTTTTTTCGCCCCTGCTCCATCGCGACATTGGCCATCTACTGGCAAACACGCTGCCCTTTTTGGCATTGGGCTGGTTGATTTTGCTACAGGGTAAGCTGCAAGGAGACGGAGATTTTTACACTGTGACGGTGACTATTTTGCTGATTGGCGGGCTAGGAACTTGGCTATTCGGCCGCGAGGCGATTCATTTAGGGGCCAGTGGTCTGATTTTCGGCTATATCGGTTTTTTATTGGTCGAGGGCTATCTTGGGCCTACTTTACTGACGGTTGGCTTTGCAGCGCTGGTGTTTTTACTGTATGGCTCTCAGCTGTGGAGTCTGTTTCCAAGCTCGAATGAAAAGATGATTTCCTGGGAGGGGCATTTATTTGGCTTTATCGGTGGCATTGTGGCAGGAACTCAGCCTGACTTCTTGAGTACAGTGGGGACGGCTCTCCAGAGTTTGACCCAGTAGAAGTTCGCACGAGCGCAGCGATCGCGGGTATATTGTAAGGAGCTGTAGATTGCCGTCAGTGGCTTATCGGCCAAGGCACTGACAGTCACATGGAATCTTTTTAAGCTTTACTCCTTGGGCAACAGTGGCCTTTAAACGCCTCGTGCTAGATGTTTTCCTGAGGAAAGTTGTAATGAAATCTTTGGTTTTTGGCGGATTGTCTGCTCTGCTACTGGCAGGCTTTGGGCCGCTGTCTACGAGTGCGATCGCTCAAGTTTTTTCATCCCAGCGCACACAGA
>JBAUIB010000249.1:0-14836 GCA_049680585.1 Phormidesmis sp. | reverse complement strand
ATGGGAGCTATAATATCCATCCCAGAAAGAACATCTCGCTCAAACTATGATCGAGCGATTTAGCGCAGCCCGTCTATTGGTAAAAGGACAAGACTCAGTAGGCTGCCCCTTTGTAGAACCGGCTCATGATGCGCTGGTAAGAGGGTGGGAAAAGCTACAAACTTGGCTAATAGAAGAGAAAGATTTGGCTTTGCAGAGGCGTTTAACATCCTCCGCTTTAGAATGGAAAGAGCGTCAGCAGCCGACATTCCTTTGGAATTCTAGTCCTTATTTAGATATCTTAAGTGAGGTGTGCAACAGCTCTGATAACAACTGGCTAAACCAAATAGAATCAGTGTTTGTCCAGCGCAGCATGCAAAAGAGACAAAGTAATTCTCGTCGCCTAGCGGCGGCTGTCACGAGCGTCATTCTCTCTCTCAGCGGATTTGCGATATACGCCGCGTATCAGTGGAGGCAAGCCGAAGTGGGTCGAACTGAAGCGTTAGTACAGTCTTCTGAAGCCAATTTCGCAGCGAATCGAAATTCTTTCGATGCTTTAATTAATGCCCTAACGGCAGGACAGCGTTTACAAGGGCTTCCTCAATTGGTTATGGACAGCGCGCTTAAAGCTGACGTTCTCGAAGCGTTGGCACAATCTGTGGGCTGGGTCAGAGAAGAAAATATTCTGTCAGATCACGAAGACTCTGTTCAGAATGTTGGCTTTAGCCCAGATGGTCAAATAATTGCAACAGGTAGTTACGACAATACGATTAAGCTGTGGCGGCGAGATGGGTCCCTGTTTGAAACGTTGGAAGGTCACACCGCAACAGTGATGGGCATCAGCTTTAGTGCGGATTCTCAGCTGCTGGCCTCCGGCAGCGATGATGGCACGATCCGAATTTGGGATAGAAACGGTCAGGCTAAAAAAGTAATTTTGGCCCATCCAGATCGCTCCGTAGTTAGCGTTAGTGTTAGTCCGAATGGACAGACAGTTGCAAGCTCAAGCAACGACGGCACTGTAAAGCTGTGGCGAGTAGAAGATGGCCAGTGGCTGAATACTCTCGCAAAGCCAAGAGATTTTGTTGGGCAAGTAAAGTTCAGCCCCACAGGAAATAGGATAGTTACCGTTAGTGACGATGGACTCATCAGCTTATGGAGCCCAGATGGTAAGACACTGGTAAAAACGCTCGATCAACAGCCAAAAGAAGTTGTCAGTGTAGGTTTTAGTGATGACGGTCAGCTTTTTGTCACTGGCAGTATGGATGGGAGCGTAAAAGTCTGGAGCCGCGATGGACAGCCGCTAAAAACACTTCTGCATTCTGTACCGGTATGGAGTGTGAGTATTAGCGCAGATGGACAAACCATTGCCTCTAGCGGTGAGGATGGCAGCGTCAAGCTTTGGGCCTCAGACGGCAGATTGGCACCAGACGGCAGTTTGCTAGATACCTGGACCGCTCATGAAGGCGAAATTCCAAGTATCGCGTTTAGCCCAGAGGGACAGACCCTAGCAACGGTCGGTAACGACAACAATGTGAAGCTATGGCAAGTCAATCGCAGCGGTTTAGCTGTTTTAGGGAGCCATCAAGACGCTGTGGAGGCAACCCAATTCAGCTCAGACGGGAGACGGGTTGCCAGTGTAGATGCGGATGGAACTGTGAGGATTTGGAGCCGAGATGCTAAGCTGCTCTTTACCCTAGCGGAGCAGAGCGCTCTAGCTAGAACCGTCAGCTTTAGCCCGACTGGACATAGCATTGCGACTGGCTACAATGACGGCACAACAATGCTTTGGGACGCGGACGGACACTTCCAGAAGCGCCTAGAAGGGCACCAGGGGGCAGTCACCTCTATTAGCTTCAGCGATGACGGAAACACGATTGCCTCGGCTAGTTATGACGGCACCGTAAAACTTTGGAACCGGGATGGTAAAGAACTCGAAAGCTTAGAAGACCATACCGATAGAGTCTTGAGCGTAGCGTTTAGCCCGGATGGACAAACCATTGCGACTGCTGGAGATGACGCCACCGTGAAGCTGTGGAGAACTCAGCGGCAAGCACAGGGACAACCACTTCAAACGCTCTCAGGTCACACGAGCGCTATTTGGTCTGTTGGCTTTAGCCCAGATGGAGCCCAGATTGTGACGGCCAGTAATGACCAAACGCTGAGGCTATGGCAGCGCGACGGCACTCCAATCACAGCAATGGAGGGGCACACGGCGGCGGTGCTCAGCGCTAGCTTTAGTCCGGATGGACGCATGATTGCTTCGGCCAGTAGCGATCGCACGATCAAGCTATGGCGACCAGACGGCACATCAATCACGACGCTGAATGGTCATAGGGATAAAGTGCACACAGTGAGCTTCAGTCCTGACAGCCAGTGGTTAGCCTCTGCCAGTGCAGATAGCTCTGTGCTGCTGTGGAATGTATCTGATATGAGTCTGGAAGGTTTGTTGAAAAAAGGCTGTAGCCATATCAGCGACTATCTCGACGCTCAATCAGAAAACCTACAGCAATTGTGTAGGTAATCGGGTCTAGAGCGCCAACTGACGGGCTCTGTTCTTTGGCCCTACGTTATTTTCTTTTGACGGCGCGATCGCCAAAAATCTGTCCACCAGTCGGTAAATCATCTAGCGCGAAAAATCCATCTGCCCCAACAGCTTTCTTGCTGTCTAGTTTTAGCTTACTCGTACTTTCCGGCTCGATCATCAAAACACCTATTCTATATTGATCAGAGTCCCCTTCTGGGGGGCCGATATGCAGCTCAACTTCCCAATTCCCCTCTGTGGCACCGGGAGGATAATGATTATTGATAGGGACCAAATAAAACTTACCCTCCACCGTCGCATTCACATAAGCCCACATGCTGGCCCCTTTTTGCAACTGCTTAAAATGTCCTCTACATTTACATGGATAAGGAACTGAGCTACCTTCAGGGGGCTCTATCAACTGCATCTCTGGTTCCGAGGGGCGCGTATGTATGATGTAGGTATCAGTATCTCCAGTTCTAGGTGAAGCTGCCGCCTCGCCTTTTTTGAAGGCACGATCTATAGCGCTCTGATTGAGAGAGCTTTCTTTTGCTAAAGAGCCGTAGAAGCTTTTAGAAAATTCAACTGCGGCTGTTCTCTCGACGTACCCATCTATGCCAATCACACACTGAATATGCTGAGCAATCCGCTCAGCTGGGTGAGATGAGTAGCAAAAATTGAGAATCACACAGTTCACACCCTCAGCATTCTCACAAAAAGCAGCTAATTCTGCTGGTTCTAGAAGATCTAATTTATCGCTGTCATCAAGATCGGGGATCTCAAACGCTCCATTTTCTCTTCCCTCTCCGCATATGTGAAGAACATAAGGGCCGGGCGTTTTATTCTGAATAATATTCGAAAAGTCTCCAGCCGAGTTAGCCCGCTCGACATCAACATCGATAGCGCCATGTCCTCGTATAGCACTACTAATCTCTTTCTGTTCTTTATCTATATCTAAATCACGAGCATACGTCGCGAGATACATGATTCCTTGTTTTTTTGGTGTAGATTCACTCATCTGTCAAGATTCCTGTCTAATGTGAAATTATACCGATACCATTTAGACCCTACGTATGAGATTCTCAGGATGTCTTCTCGCTTGCGTTGCCGCTATTTTCAGATGCCTCACCCTTAGGTGTCTGACTTTCAGGTGCCTCACTTTCAACTTGCCTATCTCCAGGCTGATTTTTTAAAGTTCCATTCCCTCTGATGGGATCGAGTTTAAGAACGTATTCACTACCAGGCCATTCTGTTCTGTCTAAGTCTTTAATAGCCTGTCTTTCTTTTTTTTGATTTTCTAGTTCGACAAAAGCAGTACTTGTAGAGTCTCCAACTTCTATATCAGTGGTTTTGATTTTGCCGTAGGGTGACAGAAACTCGCCCAAGTCTTCTTTGGTAACGTTGACTGGCAAACCGCTGATTTTAAACATTCTAGATGGGCTCCTGAACAGTTATAACCATCGATGGTTTTTAGCAGATTCTCTACATTCGGAAGGGCTTTTCTCCGTTTCAGATGAAATAGGCCAGCAAAAGCCAGAAATATCTTAAAGCTTTGAATTAGCCGAATTATGAGAAATTATACATTGATTTTCACAGTTACGTACGGCCGAACCTGGCTTTAGCATCGCCCGATCTCCCACAGGATTCAGCATCATTAACCAGATGGTATTTCAGCGCACATCCCTTATCTATGGATGTATCCGACGTTGCTTATAGTGCTAGTGTTTACAAGGCGTATGCTGCAAGCGCAAATGCGCCTTTATTAAGCCTGATGTTCTAACGAAGAATGCTTTATGCCTGGGTCTTCTGCGCCATCTCCTTCGCCAAAAGAGATTTTGTCTACGCTGCTGCCGTTTCTCAAAGTCGCGGGTGCCTACGCGCATCAAATTCAGCAGCGCATTGCTCGCCATCCCGATAAGTTTGAGGGCGATCATCTCTTTGCCAATGCCCTGACGGACGCGGATCTATCGGTTCAAACGTTTATGGAGGTGACGCTGCTGGCGAAGTTTCCTCACCTGCGCTTCTATGGGGAGGAGTATGAGAAGTCTTACAACACCAAGTACTTTCGCGCGATTGATCTGGGTCCGCAGGGCGATTATCTGATTACGCTCGATCCGATTGATGGCACTCGCTACTACATGGACAATCACCCAAACTATATGGTGATCCTCACGGTGCTGAATGCCGATGGGTTTGAAGGGGCGATCGCACTGAGTCCGGCCTGCGATCGCTACTACTACACCCTGCGCGGTCAAGGCACTTTCGTCGGCACGATGAACGATGCGCTAGAGGATTGCAAACCGCTGAAGGTGGACGATCCGGGTAACAAAGTGCTGTTGGGCTGGGTACTGAGCCCGATTGCGGATGTAGTGCGATCGCACTATCCCGTGATTGATCTAAAAAACGATTACTCACCCGATAGGCCCGTGCCTCCGATTAACGGTTTGCTGACGGGCGAAGTCGCAGGGGTAATTTTAGCCAGCGCTCAGTTTATTGATACTGCCGCGCTGGCCTGGATGGCTGAGGGAATGGGCTATTGTGTGAGCACCTATGACGGCAACCCATTGCCACCCCCGTCAGCCTGTGAAAACTACCGCCGCTCAGAGATCATCGTCTCAGCGACAGAAGACATGCAGCAGCAGCTTATCAGCATCATGCAGTCTGTAGCGCTGTAGGGATTAACCTTCGCCGCCTTCGCCGCCTTCGCCGCCGTCTTCCTCCATCTCTTCCATTTCGTCTTCCTCAGGCAGATCCTCTTCTTCAACCGGTTCTTCAATGCCCACACCATCTTCTTCGATGACGTCTGCATCTTCTGTTGGTCCCCCACAAGCAGTTGCCAAAGAAGCCACGAGGCCCAAGGACAAAAACAGCTCAACTGGCTTTAGTTTCTTTGCCATGACTTGATCACTTCCTGATGAAACATTAGTCAGTCATTCTAACCAGTCGCGCTGCTCAATTCAATACAGCTAATAAGACACACTTGGCGTCTTGCCCAAGTACGCATCGCTCATCAGCTGCTTAAGGATAAAATCTGCCACATCGGCTCGCGCAATTTCGAGCTTTGAGCGCTTGTCGTTACCTGAGAAACCGTGACGATATTGGCCCGTGCGCGGCCCTTCCATAAAAGCGCTTGGCCGCACAATTGTCCAATCCAAATGGCTCTGCCGCACATAGCCCTCCTGCCGCTGGTGATCGGCAAACACCTGCCGCAAAATGAAGCCAAACATTACGTACTTCCAATAAAAGTTGAGAGTGTCCCAACTGTCGCCTGCCCCAAGCGTGGACTGACAAATCAAGCGTCGAACACCGGCTTCTTCCATCGCCCGGATAATCTGCTGGGTGCCTTCTGAGCGAATGGTTCCAGTCAGCTTCTTACCTGAGCCCAGCACACAGACCACGGCGTCTTGACCTTGCACAGCTCGCAGTACAGCAGAAAAATCCCTCACATCTCCTTGAAAAATAGCAAGATTGGGATGCTGAATATCGTCTAGTTTGGCAGGGGTCCGGGCAAATGCCGTCACCCTATCCCCTTTCTCCAGTGCCTGTTCTACCACCGGACGACCGATGCTTCCGGTTGCCCCAAAAACAAGTAGTTTCATTCGTATCTCTCCTGAACAATTGACCGACTTCAGCCTAGAAAATCGATGCAACGCTCAGCTACTTCATTCTTGCGTCGCTATCACAATCTTGCGGCCAATTTTTCTGCTGTCGTATTGGGTCATCTGCCAAACCTTGAATACAATAAGCACTATACGCACTGGGCTTTCACGATGAAAAACCCCGCTATTCAACAGAGCGATCCTCACAACTACTCTTGTGGCCCTCTCCAAACTCAGCCCTGGGAGAATATTCAGGTGCAGCAATTCCAGCTTCCGGCTGGAGAGTGTAATTGCATTTGTAGCGACGATCTGACGCTTTCTCTATCGCTGGCGTCTCGCCCGGTGCGAATGCTGCAAAGTCAGGGTGAAAAAGTCTACTCGGGGCTGTATGGAAAAGGGGATATTACCATTACGCCTGCGAAGACTCCGTTCTCTGCCCGATGGGAGAGCGATGACAATTTTTTGCAGATTCGGCTGAGCGATCAGCTGCTCCAAAGTGTTCTAGAAGAAACGCTCGAACAACGACCTCATCAGCTAGAACTGCTGCCTGAATTTAAAGTTCGCAGTCCGCAGATTGACGCGATCGCTACCCTGTTGCTGAGCGAACTTCACTGCGGCCATTCAGCCAGCAGTCTCTATATTGATTCTCTGGCCAATGCTTTGGCAGTGAATGTGCTCAGGCATCATGCCGCGACCACACCTCGGCTGACGATGTATGAGGGCGGCTTACCCCAGCGGCAGCTGATGCAAGTTTTGGACTATATGGATGCTCACCTAGAGCGAGATATTAAGCTGGCTGACTTGGCTCAGCTGCTAGAGATGAGCCAGTTTCACTTTAGCCGCTTATTCAAGCAGTCAGTGGGGTTGTCGCCTTACCAGTACCTGATGCAGCAGCGGATAGAACGGGCGAAGCGGCTGTTGAAAAAGACAGATCAGCTAATTGTGGAGATCGCGTTGGCCTGTGGATTTAGCAGCCACAGTCACTTAAGCAAGCGGTTTCGACAATCTACGGGCGTTACTCCAAAGGTATATAGAAAAGGCATATAGAGCGTGCAGTACGCTATCCGGTTAGCTCCCCAGACGACGAACGGCTAGCAGGCGCATTGTGATCGTCCGACAGTTTGCCTTGGGCGGAGCCGCAGTTGGCTCCGCTAAGGGTATCTTTGCCCGCCGCACAAAAAGCGGCTGTGAAAGGCTTTCAGGCGAGTTCTCGCGGGGCTATTCCGTTTTTACCCGCTGGGTGAATACTGCCATCACTTCATTTGGCCTGCCGGTGGAGATGGGCTGACTCCAGTCGTTGGGTTCGGCGTAGCTGAGAGGGTGCAGGTGATAGATGGTAGTACGCACAGCGCTGGGCGAGCCAAAGAGCAAATGGCGCACGGGCTCGGGAGGCTGGCCGTTGGCTGGGCGATTGATGAGGCCATCGGTTGGGCCATTTGGTGAGCCCTGGGCAGCGGAATCCGTGGACGCGGCTGCGCCCTGAATATGAGGGATAGTCATGAGATCTGGTCTCCAAGGGGTATGGATTTGGGGAGGAAACCAGAACCCAAAAGCCTCAGTCAGCCCGCAAAATGTATGCAAATTGGTGTGACTGAGGTACATTACCCTCAGCACTCCAGACTGCTTGGATCAGTTTGGGGTGTCAGCCGTCGGTATGGTGCTGTTACACCTGCCGATGGCGCTAGAGACAATTGAGTTCTGAATAGAGACTGCGATAGGCATCACAATCATAGTTATCGACAATAGGCTGATTCTGGGCTGGCGTCAAGCGATGAGTTGATAGACTAAAACAAAATTTTCGAATGCTTGCCAGATAGCCCTTTCGGGGGGTCTGGGGGAGTTAGGACCCCAGGCAGAATTTAAAGCCACTAAGCAAAGGAGGGGTGCAGGGGAGGAAATCCCCTTTTCTTGTCTCTTCTTGTCTCCCTCCTCAGCCTCCTAAAACACAACGCTAAACACTTACGATTTGGGATAAGGGATAAGGGCCTCTGAGATTTAGGCAAGATCGACATTTTATTCCTAACCCAGGCGATGCTCCAGCGACTCAATACTCTATCCGGTTAGCCACCCCGGACGACGAACGCCCAGTGGGCGCATTGCTGCAAGCTTCGTATTCGGCGCTAATGCAATCTGCCTACAGTCCAGATGTTTTATCGGGTGTGCTACCAGCGATCGCTCAGGCAAATCCTACCTTGCTCTCATCCGGTTCCTTTTATCTTGCAGAGACAGCAGGCGCGCTGATCGGGTGCGGGGGGTGGACGCCTCAGCGACCGGGCGAGCAATTTATCAGCAGTGCGATCGCCAAGCCCAAGCGGCCAGTATCCAGGCATTCGAGTGCTACTCCAGCCTAAATGCAGGACCTTTTTACAAAGCGCTCGGTTTCCAGGCGATAGGCCGAACGACAGTCAGACTCGCCTCAGATCGCACAATACCGGTTGTTCATATGATGCGATCTTTGATCAACCCAAACTAAAGGACAAGACAGTCCAGCGCGCGTTTACCTTGCTGACTGTGGTTAATCACAACCTAATCAACTACGAAAAATGACCAAAGCTTCTTGAAATAAGGATTTGGGAATCTTTAGATGGAGTTGACTAATGAGGTGAGTTTGGATGGGTTCCAACATAGCTAGCGATGATGAACAAATTGCTTTATCTAAGCTGATCGTCAACAATCCAGATTTAGAGAAGCTAGAGTCGTTGCTTTCGGAGTTCAACCTGTTTGAAGCGGTTGGAATGGTTCGACAGGAGTTACAGCATTCTAATTTACTGGCTTTTTTGCTGACGCCGAGTGAGCGGCATGGGTTAGGCGATCGCTTTCTGAAGAAGCTCCTGATATCTGCATTTTCTGAGTCACCAGTATTTAGCTCGATAGAAATTGATATTGCTGATCTGACGGATGTAGAGGTCCGAAGAGAATGGCGCAACATTGACCTTTTGATTTATTCGCAGAGTAACGGCTGGGCGATCGCAATCGAAAATAAAGTAGATTCAAAAGAGCGCAGCGGCCAGCTCAGAAGATATCAACGCACTGTTGTCAGAGAATTTCCTTTCTGCCTAAAAAAGGCTTTTATCTATCTGACTAAAGAAGGGGAGGCTGCTTCTCGAAAGCAATGGCAATCGCTCAGCTATGGCAAAATTGCCAACATGCTCGAAGCGATCCAAAACAAGCATCATTCATCTTTGAGTAGCGACGTTCAGACGCTTATATTTCATTACATTAGCCTGATTAGGAGACATTTTGTGAGTGATTCAGAAATTGCGCAGCTTTGTAGAAAGATCTATAAGCAGCACTATCCAGCGCTAGATTTGATATACGCCCATCGCCCAGATATGCAGCTACAGGTATCAGATTTTCTACAAGAAATGATCAAAGGAACTACCTCAGCAGGAATTGAACTAGACGATAGTAATAAATGGTGGGTTCGCTTTGCCCTTAAGCAGTGGGATGAGAAAATGCCAGTCATTCAGAAAAGCTGTGATAGATGGACAAGTAGCCGTCGGCTTGTTTTATTTGAATTTTTCATCAATAAGTCCACTATGCTTGATCTGAACTTGGTGATTGGGCCAGGAAACAAGGCGGACAAAGAGGCTATTTTTGATCCGGTAAAAGCGCTTGATCTACCAAACACAATAAACAGCAAGCTAGTCGAAGGCAGTTGGAGTGTGATAAATAGCCGTCGGATTCTGAGCAAGCCAGACTATGCCGAAAACAACTGGGAAAGTATTCAAAACAAGATCAGTCATGCTTGGAAGAAATACGTTGAGTATGAGCTAACTGCAATTGCGCAAGCCGTTTCCAAGATGAATGACGCTGCCTTGATCGATGTTTCGCACTTGTTGCCCGATGGCTCGAACCTAAATTAAGAGCATCTCGCGTGTGTGAAATGCTCCCTATTTGACTCAAAACATCAACTTCTAGCTATTCTCGGTATCTTCTCACTTTTAGAGCATCCTATGAGGAAGTAAAGCAAAGGGAGAAAGGCAATGTCAGCAACTGTAAAAACGCTCCTAACAAAGCTGTTATTTTGGCTAGCCGTCGAAATCGTCCTCAACCTAGTGGGGCTCGATAACTTTGCCGACTACAGCGAGTTCATTGCCATCCAGACAACAGGCAACATGAACAGCAGCCTTTTTAATAGCAATACCGCCCTAGTGGTCACTCGCTCAGCCTGACTCCTAAAAAAAAGCATAGCCAGTTTCCTCCAACGACCTACGCTGACCGGATGTCTGCTAAAACTGAGAGGACACCGCCCCCGCCCCTACAATGACCCAAGATGAACTGCTGCGCCTGATCGACCAGGCCAGCGATGAAGGCTGGAAGACCCTTATGCCACAAGACAACACCGATGCTCGCTCCAGCACAACTCGCCAGCATGGTAAAGGTGACAATGTCGCAGGTGACTCAGTGCAAGGTGATAAGCACAGCTAGCCATGCAGCTACCTAACGCCACATCTGCATTTATCGACCTCATCAAACTATGCGACTACAGCCTCAATCCGGAGCATTCTCGCGGCAAACACAAAGCCCGGTTATTTGCCGCTATCTTAGGATTAACAAGTCAGGATGCTGAACTGCTAAAGTCTACTATTCTAGAAGCGATTCAAACCGAAACAGCCACTCCTGGCGAGACTGACAAATACGGTCAACGCTACCGCGTAGACTTTGTCATGTCTCGTAACCAAAATACTGCCACTATCCGCACAACCTGGATCATTCGACCCGATGAAACCTTCCCTCGACTCGTCAGCTGCTACATCTTGAGGTAACCCTATGGTCAATACAGCAACTCAGTTACAGCTACTCGACGTCGTCGCTCTTAAGCAAGATCTACCAGAGCATCACCTCACTGCCGGACAAGTCGGCACCCTCGTAGAGCCGCTAGCTCCCGATGTCTACGAAGTCGAATTTAGCGATGATGATGGGCAAACCTATGCCATGCTGCCTCTCCATACCCACCAACTTTTGAAGCTTTACTACACTTCTAATACCGTCTCATCCTCCTTTTCAGCTATGGAAAATACCATTCACCAGTACGGCAGCGGCGACAACGTTGCAGGCAACAAAATCGGCAATCAAATCTCAGGCTCTAACATCGGCAACGTCGTCAATGAAGCCAAAGACAACGCCCACGTCAGCGCTTCCGGCTTTACCCAAACCACAAGGGCAAGTACTGCCGAGCTGCTACAGCTCATCGCCAACCTGCGCCAAACCGCCTTTCAGCTCCCTACTGAAGCCCAAGAAGATCTAATCATCGATATCGACGATGTAGAAGAAGAAGTTAAAAAGCCAGAGGAAAAGCGCAGTCTACCTCGCTTAAAGAAGCGCCTAACGGCATTACTCACAGCAGCCTCACTACTATCGGGAAGCGTTGCTGCCGCTAACGATTTTGTTGATGAGGTAGTCGAGCTAGGCGACAAAGTCGGTATTGAGCTTCAGCTGCCTGCATCTCTGTAAATAGGGCAAGACCTCCGAGCGAGCTAATCATGACTACCCTAGATTCTTTAGCTCACCGTAATGGCGTTAGTCGGTTCAGCTACAACCTTCAAGCTTTCGGTTGCAACGTTACTCGATTCGGTTACAGCGTTAGTCGATTCGGTTGTAACCTTCAAGCTTTCCGCTACAGCGTTAGTCGATTCGGCTGCAGCATTCAAGCCTCACGCCGCAACGTTAGTCGATAGTGCCCCACCTATTCAGCTTTTGCCTGCAGTGAGCCCTCATTTTCGAGCAGCGATCATACCTCCCCTCATCACGCCGCTCAAATCCTCAAAAACACGTAAGCGCTCTGTTAAAACATTACAAAGCTCCATGAGTTCACAGAGTCAGCAGCGTACTCAACTCGGACACCCTAAGAATATCCAGCCTCTTTTTTTTGAGACCTCATCAGAAGCGAGGCACGCAACCCTATCTCCTTGAGAAAAATCCTATGCCGAGAAAGAAAAGAAACTCTCGTACACTTGAAAAAGCAGAAAATCGCCTATCCGGCGTTCAGGCCATTGACGAAAAGCTAGAGCTGAGCAGCACACTCACCGCCCAGCAGTACAGCAAACGCATTGCCAACCTCCGCCAAAAGATCAACACCTACAACAGAACCCTCTCCGAGATAGACCAGCTGCAAAACGAAATCGACGTCGCCGAGCGCGACCTGGCAGACTACTCCGAGCAAATGTTGTTAGGCGTCGCGGCCAAATTCGGCAAAAACAGTAACGAATACGAGAAAGCAGGCGGCGTACGCAAAAGCGATCGCATTAGTTTGTCTACAGTATGGTTTTTCTCTCTAAAACGAATTCGCCCTACCCGATTCCGGGGGAGCAACACCGATCCAGGTAATTTTGATTGCAGTCCAAGAAGTTGATGGACTTCTTGTCTCAAAGTCCCCCGAAGTCGGAGGATTTAGGGGGACTTCGCCAAGCGCACCCCCAAGCTCAAAAAAGCATCCGGCCCCACCGCTGACTGCTGAGGATCGTAATACACCCCCAAGTTCACTCCCAAAAACCAATCCGTCCGCTCAGCCCAGGCCAGCGCTAAAATCGATAGAGGTCCAGGAGACAACAGCTGAAGCGGATTGAACTGTACCATGACAAAACACTGCGACAAAATACTGCAATCAGCAGACGGCAAAAACCCACCTTAAGCGCGACCATTACACTTAAAGCATAAAGCATTCAAAAATTAAGCACTCAGATCAAACCCCCCAAATTAAAGCTCTCAAAATAAAGCCCTCAAATTAAAGCACCTAGCTAAATCACAAATCCTATGGAAATTTATCGCCTGCCCGCTCGCTCGGATAACTACATATTCCTCTTGTTCAATCCCGACGATAAAAAAGCCGCCGTCGTCGATCCCGCCGATGCCCCGCCCGTACTGGCCAAGCTAGAGGAGCTAGACGCTGAGCTCATTGCCATCTTCAACACCCATCATCACAATGACCATGTCGGCGGCAACAAAGACCTGATCAAGCGCTTTCCCAAAGCAGAAGTCTACGGCGGTGAAGCAGATAGAGGCCGCATCCCCAAGCAAACCTATGCGCTAAAGGAAGGCGATCGCGTCTCATTCGCCAACCGCACCGCCAAAGTCTTCTTCGTCCCCGGCCACACCAACGGACACATCGCCTACTACTTCGCGCCCGAAAAAGCTGCTGAGACTGGTGAGCTGTTTTGTGGCGATACTCTCTTCGCAGGCGGCTGCGGCAGATTGTTCGAAGGCACCCCCGCCCAAATGCAGCCTTCACTCGAAAAGCTGCGGAGCCTACCCGACAACACGAGAGTATGGTGCGCCCATGAATACACGCTCAACAACCTAAAGTTTGCAGTGAGTGTAGAAGGCTCGAATGAGGAGCTGCGATCGCGCCTCCAAACCGTCACCACCGCCCGCGCCAGCCGCCAACCCACCGTTCCCTCCCTCTTAGCCGAAGAAAAGGCGACCAATCCTTTTTTACGGTGGGACAGTGATGAACTTCAGGCGATCGCTCACAGCGAAGACCCCGTTACCGTCTTCGCCCGCATCCGCCAGATGAAAGATAGCTTTTAAGCAGAGCCATCCGAAACTCCAAGCCAAAACTTCACAGGCTAAGCCCGTAATTTGACGGTGATGCCTAGTGTAATAAATACCTACGCTAGAAGGTAGAGCTACTGATAGATAGCTCGCGAAGTCAGTCCTAACACTTAATAGTCAGTTTTAACTGACATTGTTGTAATGGCATTTTGTAGGTGACTGATTGGTTTTGTGTGTCTACCGATAAGGAATCAAAGGAGATAATATGACAATCCGTCTTAAAAAAATGCTAGTACAGGCTGGGCTCGGAGCTGGGCTGTTGCTGACATCCACGATCATGCCTGCCGTCGCAAACCAAAACACAGCATCTTCGTTGCGGCAGGGGTTACCAGGGCGGCGAATTAGCGGGGGTTCTCGCAGTGATTGTATGGCGGGCAGCCCGCCTGTGGTAGCACTAAACCCTGAGACAAATTTAGGCGAGACGATGAGCGATCGCCCCTCAATCTATTTCATTATTCCAGAACTGGAAGATGCTTATCCACTAGAGTTCTCTCTACGTGACTCAGCAGGCAACAGCATTTATGAAAAATCTTTAACCACTCGTGACAGTGAAGGTGTCGTCAGCATCCAATTGCCGCCGCAGTCTTTGCAGGTCCAACAAGACTATCGCTGGTATTTCTCGGTAGTCTGCGATGCTCATGATCCTTTTCAGAACGACGTTTTATCCGGCTGGCTGCGCCAAGTAGAACCTAACACCATCATAGAGAGCAGCATAGAGGCTAGCATAAACACCTCTGATAATCACAGCGTAGAAAAAGGCCACGGCGTAGAGAGTGAAAATATAGAAAATGCACTTGCCTTAGCCAGGTCCTATCAGACAGTGGGACTATGGAACGACGCCATCAGCGCTCTTGCTAGCTTACGAGAACAATATCCTAACAATGACAGTGTTAATTATACCTGGAGCCAGCTATTACAAGCGCTTAGGATAGATGCAGCTGTAAGCACACCTATAGCCACGCGGTAATTAGGCGATTTCTATTTCATCTGATCAGGTACAGCTGCTGCCCTTTTCTATAGTGCTAAAGAATGATTCCTCCCCAAAAACAACATCAGCGCTTCAAAAGAGTCTCACCAAACGGCTGGCTGATCCAAACCGCTGGAGTGATAGCGGTTTTAGCCATATCAGGCTGGGCGAGCTTTCCAGCTTGTGCTCAAACCCTGAGCGAGAAGATTTTGGGGA
>JBAUIB010000248.1:0-23085 GCA_049680585.1 Phormidesmis sp. | reverse complement strand
CCTCAGAAGCACTTGTGATTGGCGCAACCTGTATTCAAAACGACTTGCTAGACTTCTCTTTTCCGGCTGACTGGACGGCAGCAGCGGCGATCAAAGATTCGGTGAGGGAACTGGCCTCCTTCAAGCTATCGCATGCGGCTACTGTGGGCGGAAATCTTTGCCTAGCCCTCAGTGCCAGTACGTTTGCGCCGGCGATGGTGGCCCTCCAGGCTCAGTACGAAATTTGGCGAGTTGAGGGGGATCCCTATTTTGTAGCGGCCGCTGATTTTCAAACGGCTCCTCAGCAAACGATATTGCAGCCTGGAGATGTCCTGCGCAAAATTAAGATTCCGATCTCGAATTTGGTGCAGTGGCAGACCCGCTTCAAGCGTATGGCTGTCTGTACGGCGGGATATGCGATCGCCATCGTCGTCACAGCCTATCACCCTCAAAGCCAGCGGGTGAGAGTCGGCATTGGCGGTAGCGTGTCAGCCCCGTACCGGGTTGAATTTGACAGCCCACCTAACGCTGAACAAATCGCTGAACAAATCACAGCAGCGCTTCAGTTGAAGCATGCTGACAACCATTTTTTAGCGGATGAACGCGGCAGCGCGGCCTACCGGCAGCACATTACCGAGGTGCTAGTGCAGCGCAGCATCACCGAGCTAATAGAGGGGACAGCAGGCGAGCGTCGATATTAGGTTTGTTGGAGACACTTTTCGAAGCCATTTTTCGGAGCCATTTTTCGGAGATACTTTTGTGCAGACACCGCTAGACTTCCAAGTCAACAACCAAACGCATCGCCCGGCCTGCCCGCCGGGGACCAGTTTGTTGAGCCTGCTGCGATCGCTGGGATATGCAGGCGTACATCGCGTTTGTGAGTCAGGAGACTGTGGTAGCTGTACCGTGTGGCTAGACGATAAGCCGATTCATAGCTGCATTTATCCGGCTGTGCGAGCAGACACCCATCAGATTACGACAATTGAGGGGATAGAAAATGGCGTGCTGTCGCCCATGCAGCAGGCTTTTCTAGATAAGCAGGGTTTTCAGTGCGGATACTGTACGCCTGGGATGATCATGACCGCCAGCAAGCTGAACTATGACTCAGCGGCGGAATTAAAGGCGGAGATGGAGGGAAATCTCTGTCGCTGTACGGGCTATGAGTCCATTCTTGATAGCGTTCTGGCATGTGGTGACGAGCGCACAGCCAAGACAGCCGCTACCAAGACAACTGCTATGAAGATAGCCACCAAAGCACAAGTCGGTGAAGATATTCCCAAGCAAGATGGCCCCGATCTGGTCACTGGCAAACCGGTCTACACCGCTGACTGGTCGCCGCCTGGGCTGCTTCATCTAAAGGTCGTGCGATCGCCCCATCCCCACGCGCGCATTCGCAGTATCGACACCACCAAGGCCGAAGCGCTAGAAGGCGTAGAGGCCGTTTTTACACACAGAGACATCACGCGACGCGCCTACAGTACCGCTGGGCATGGCGCACCTGTGCCCGATCCGTTAGACCACTATCTGTTAGATAACAAAGTACGATTTATCGGCGATCGCGTCGCCGCTGTGGTTGCCAACACAAAAGCGATCGCTGCGATCGCCTGCGAACTTATCGAAGTAGACTACGAGATTTTGCCCCATACCATTCATCCGGCAGAAGCCATTCGTGGAGAGAGCATCATTCACGATGAGCCAGAGTCGAGCCAAATACACGACGCCGCCCGCAATATTGCTAGTGAAGTTAGCTTAGACAAAGGAGACTTAGCCGCCGGATTTGCCGCAGCCGATTTAGTGGTCGAAAACACCTACCACCTACCCGCCGTACAGCACGTTCATTTAGAGCCACATGTGAGCATTAGCTGGTTGGATGAAGACGGCACTTTGGTCGTTCGCTCTAGTACCCAGGTGCCCTTTCACTGTAGAAGAGCGCTGTGCGAACTGTTTGATTTATCTGAGGAAAATGTTCGAGTTTACAAGCCTCAGCTGGGCGGCGGCTTTGGTAACAAGCAAGAAATATTAACTGAAGACTTGTGCGTATTAGCCACGCTAAAAACTGGAAAGCCGGTTCAGTGGCAGTTTACCCGAGAAGAAGAATTCACAGCGACCAACAGCCGCCACGCGATGGAGATCCGGCTGAAAACAGGGGTAAAAAATGACGGTACATTAGTCGCGCAAGAAATGAAAGCGCTCTCCAATACCGGTGCCTATGGCAATCATGGCGAGACGGTCACCTTCTTAACCGGCTGCTTTCCGCTGGGCCTGTATCGCTGCGCTAATCAGTCTTATCGGGGTACGGTCGCCTACACCAATACGATGCCTGCCGGTGCCTTTCGAGGGTATGGGGCTACGCAAGGCACGTTTGCCGTAGAATCTCAGCTAGACGAAATCGCCAGTAAGCTGGATATCGCTCCGATCACGCTGCGCCAGCAAAATCTCATTACCGCTGAGGATGAAATTCTAATTGGGCGAGAGGAACACTTTCATATTATTGGTAGCTACGCGTTAGATGAGTGCATTGAGAAAGTGACTCAGGCGCTGGGCTATCCGCTCGCAGATCAGTCTGAAAATCAGCCTGGAAATCAGTCTGGACAACCATCTAAGCACCTCGCTAACACAGAAAGCCATCTCAAGCGCGGAATTGGATTTGCCGCCACGATGCAAGCCAGCGGCCTAGCGAAGATTCATTTGGCCAGTGTCAAATTATCGCTGCTGCCAGAGGGACGCTATCAGCTGCGGACGGGCTCGGTGGATGTGGGCACCGGCTCAGATACGACGCTTCGGCAGATAGCGGCGCAGGTACTGGGCACCACCGTAGAGAATATCGCTATCGTCAGCGCCGATACGCAGAACACCCCCTTCGATGCGGGTTCTTATGCGTCTGCCACTATCTTTATTACCGGGCAAGCCGTAAACTTAGCGGCTCAAAAGCTGCGATCGCACCTGATTACAACGGCCGCTCAGCTGATAGCAGCGGACCCAAAAGAGATCGAGCTAGACTCAGACAAGCTATACAGCCCCACCGCACAAATAACGCTGCATCAGCTAGCTCAAAAAGCAACAGCACAAAGTAATCCGCTCACCGTAGAGCTTTCGCACACCAGCGATCGCGCCTCGTTAACCTTTGCTTTTTTAGGCGCAGAGGTGGAAGTCGATACCGAAACTGGCAGGATAAAAGTGCTGCGCTGCGTTGAAGCGATTGATATTGGCACGGCAATCAATCCTCGCATTTGCCGGGGACAGGCGACTGGCGGGATGGCGATGGGAATAGGATATGCGATCGCTGAAGAGCTGCGCTTTGACTCGCAGGGCAAAATATTGAATCCTAGCCTGCGGACCTATCGCATTCCCGCCGCGACCGATATCCCGCCGATGGAAGTATTCTTAATTGAAAAGGCTGATCCGTTTGGGCCTTTTGGCGCCAAAGGCATCGGTGAGATTGGGACGAACTGCGCTGCGCCGGCGATCGCCAATGCCGTTGCCCAGGCGACAGGCGTTAGGCTGCGCCAGCTACCCATGATTCCCGAACGCGTATGGCAGGCTTTAAATGGCCAGCACTAGCTACCTGACACTAGCTGTCTGGCACTAGCTATCCGGCACTAACAGACGCACCATGACGAGCAACCAACCCTTTTATCAGCAGCTAAAAAGCACGCTAGAGCAAGAGCCAGCAGAACGAGAGTCAGCAGAACAAGCATCCCCAGAACAAGCATCGGTAGTTGTCGCCACTATCGTCAAGGTCGTCGGCTCTGCGCCTAGAGAAGTGGGCGCAAAGATGGCCATCTGCGCCGACGGCAGCATTATCGGCACCATCGGTGGCGGCGCAGGTGAAGGAAAAATCATTGCGCAGGCGCTGGCGATCCTAAAAGAGAGAAAAGCAAAAGGCCGCAAAAGCAGTGACAGGAGGCTGGTTGAAATCAACCTCACCGGTGCACCCAATCAAGTAACTCAGGGCATTTGTGGGGGGAAAGTGCAGGTATGGTTAGCGGTTTGGCCAAGGGCGTGGGCGATCGCCCTAATCGAACAAATTCTGCAAGCGTTTGAGACAGGAAAATCTAGTCAGCTCGTGATACCGCTGGTGGGCGATCGCCGACCGTATCTCGCCAGTGAATACGCCCTTGATGCACTCAACCCTGAATGCTTTATTGAAGACTGCTTTATTGAAACGATTCAGCCACCGCCTGTTTTACTCATTATTGGGGGCGGACATGTCGCGGTAGCGCTGGCTCTAATGGCTGACTTTGCCGGTTTTCAGATAGCCGTGCAGGATGATCGCCCTGAGTTTGTAACGCCAGAGAGATTTCCGCAAGCAAGGCTTTTATCGCACTCTATCCGCGAGATGGTAGATAGTCTCGCCTCGCATTCTCAGCTCTACATCGCCCTAGTCGCACGGGGCTTGTCACAAGACGTTGAAGCCTTGCAAACCCTCCTGCTGCGTCCTTGCGCCTACCAGTACGTGGGCGCAATTGGCAGTCAAAAGCGAATTCGTAGGGTTTGTCAGGCCGTCCAGCAGCAGGGAATCCCCATCGACGAGCTGCCAAATTTTCACGCGCCGATTGGATTAGATATTGGGGCACTTACCCCCCAGGAAATTGCCATCAGTATTTGCGCAGAGCTGATCAAAGTGCGTCGAGGTGGAACGGGGCGATCGCTTTGCGAACGCATACAGCATTCGAGCGCCCCGGCAAAAGTCCACGTGGGAGGACAGCTCTATGCCAGCTTGCCATAGTCAAGGCCACAGTCAAAGTCACAGCCAAGATTTCGCCATTATCTTAGCCGCCGGGTTTTCTACCCGCATGGGCGTTTGCAAAACAACCCTCCCCTGGCACAATCATCAAACGCTGCTGCACTATCAGACAGCGCAATTTTTGCAGGCTAATATCACGCCGATTGTGGTCCTAGGCTCTCATAATGCGCATCGTCAGGTAGATTGCGCGCCGGGAAGCCAGGTTGTTGTTAAGCCAGAAGGCGATCGCAGCAAAACTAAAACAATCTTGACGGGCCTAGCACATCTGCCTGAAAATGTTTCAACCATAACCCTTTCTGCGGTCGATCAGCCCCGTTCTGCTAACGTTTACAAAGCCTTGCTACAGACCTCAAAACAGGAAAAATCCTTAATTACAGCCCCTTGCTATCAGCGCAAACTAGGACATCCAGTTGTGTTCTCGCATCGACTGCTGAGCGCTCTCAAAAACATCAGTGATGAGAGTTTAGGTGTGCGCAAACTCATGCAGTCGTCGTCCGCCCAGATTAAAAAAGTCGCCTTTTCAACACCTGAAATTTTAATAGATCTCAATGACGCACTGGCCTATCAATCAGAGAGGCACACGGAAACACTAAGAGGCGCATGGAAACACTAAGAGACGCTGAGCGCAATAAAAATGATCTAGGGTAGGAGCATACAAAAAATCTCCCTCTGCGTTTATGCGTCGTCCCACTATTTTACTCGCTGCGATCGCTCTACTCATCAGCCTAATCCTCCTGCTGAGCACCGTCAGCACATTGGGTCAGCTATATGGCGCTTTGGCCAGCGTTTCACCGTGGCTCGCTCAAGCGGTAGTAATGTTAGTCGTGCTATTGCTAGTGGGGGCACTAGGGATTTTGGTGTACTACGCCTGGTTGTTTTTACGACCTAAGCGAAAGCGAGCGATCGCCCTACCTGGCAAACCCGATCAGGTCGCCGCCGTCAGCCTCCAAGCCACCCAGCAGCAAATCGCCCAGATAGAAGACACCATTGCTCGCCAAGCCCTAGAAGCGCAGTCTCAAACCCTCGCTCACAGGCTAGATCAACAAACCTTTGAAATTGTCGTGTTTGGCTTAGGATCGGCGGGCAAAACCGCTTTGGTAAATGCGCTGCTTGGAGAGATGGCCGCGCCTGTGGCCGCAACGCTGGGGACCACGCAAGTCGCCCAGACCTACCGAGTAGCAGTGGACGCTCAATCGACAGGATTACTGGGTGAGCAGGCATCTTCAGAGCTGTTGATCACCGATACACCGGGGCTATTAGACGCGGGAGATGTCAGTGGCGAGAGAGCGCAGGCGGCAAAGGCGCTGGCCACGCAGGCAGATTTGTTGTTGTTTGTGATTGATAACGATCTGCACCGGGCGGAGTATGAGCCGCTGGCGATGTTGGCGGGAATGGGGAAGCGATCGCTGCTTGTCTTTAATAAAAGCGATCGCTATTTGCCAGAAGAGAAAGAACATATTTTGCGACGGCTGAGAGAGCGGACCCGAGGGCTGATTGCGGCTGAAGATGTGGTTGTGATCGCGGCCAAACCTGCCTCTGCCTTGTTACCAGACGGTACCCAAGTCCAGCCAGATCCCGAGATTGCTGATTTGGTGAGTCGGATTATGGCAGTCCTGCGACGTGAGGGCTCAGCGCTAATTGCAAATAATCTACTGTTGCAGTCTCAGCGAATTGGCGAAGATGCCAGGGCCTTACTAGCTGCTCAGCGTCAGCAGCAGGCCGATGCAATTGTAGATCGCTACCAGTGGATCGGGGCTGGGGTGCTGGCGGCAACCCCGCTACCGGTTGTAGATATGCTGGCGACCGCAGCGGTGAACGCACAAATGGTGGTGGAGCTGGGCCGGGTGTATGGCATAGAGGTGAGCATTGAGGAGGCTAAAGCGTTGGCGGTGTCGCTCGCGAAAACGATGGCAGGGCTCAGCTTAGCCAAGGGCACGATGAAAATGCTGGCGGTGGGTCTGCAGATGAATGTGGCAACGGCGGTGGCCAGTAAGCTGTTGCAAGGAGTGAGCGCGGCGTATCTGACTCGGATCGCGGGTAAGAGCTTTATGACGTATTTTCAAGCCAATCAGGATTGGGGCGATCGCGGCATTCAATCCGTAGTGGAACAACACTACCAGCTCAACAAACGCGATGAATTTGTCAAACAGTTTTTACGCAGTGCGATCAAAAAATTGACCTAACCGGACAAGAGCGTCAAAGCTTGTTTGACGGCTTTCGGCCAATGATTGTCCGATGACGCGGATCGCTCGCAATGGTCACGATAGGCTCAAAGCCACTTTCTTTTAAGGCGGCTTCTACATCAAACAAGTAGTAGTCGTCACTCCAGGGTTCAGTGCTTTTCATCAGCGTAAACAGCACGGCAGGTAAGTTTTGAATGACGGGTGACTTAGGATTGTTGTCCACAATGGCGAGATAGCCGCCAGGACGCAGCAGTCGCAGGGCTTCTTTAAAAATGGCTTGGGTGATAGTGTGCGGCAGCTCGTGAATGACAAACTGAAGCGTCACCAGATCGAAAGATCTGCCGGAGAGTCCGGTGTCCTCTGCCTTCGTGTGAATCCACTGAATCTCGTTTTTCTCATCTAGCGTTTTTGCGACCGACAGCATGTAGGGAGAGAGATCTAAGCCAACGGTGCGGACAGGAGAATTTTGAGTTTTTTGATAATAGTCGTGTAGCGTACGAGTGGAAATGCCGACCGAGCAGCCCATATCGAGAATGTCTCGCACCGGGTGAGGGCCATGTTGAGCGAGCACCTCGTGAAAGCTAGAACGCAGTCGTTCTTGAGCGGCCTGCCAGGTCAGCTCTCCTTTTGGCCAAACTCGCAGTCCCATTGCGTAGGTAGCTGAGGCGGCTTCAAAGGCGGCTGGCCAGCACAGATTGCCTTCATCGTAGGCATGGAAAGGAACTTGATAGTAATCTGGATAAACAATATTGGGATTGGCAATATCTGTCAGGGTCTGTTTTGCACCTGAGGCTTCTAGTGCTTTGTAGTTTTCCTGCCATGCAATGCCATTTTTTTCGGCGGTTTGTATGAGTACTCGCCGGGCCTGTGACTTCATCACCCGGTAAATCGGCTTGGTTTGAATTAATAGATTCACAAAGCGAGAGAGTACGTCGTCGCCTGCCCAGTCCGGTTTAGCTTTATCGTTCATTAGCTCTAAATCGTTTGTTAGCTTTAAATCGTTCGGGGGATTCTCGCCTAGAAGCGCACAGAGTTGCTCTTAGGGCCGTTCTTAGGGCTGCTCTCAATGCAAAATGGTAATGTATGTTACCATCAGCGAACACGGGTAAGTATAAGCCAAGACTCAATTAAGGTCTGAGATTTTCGCTACGAATCCTGCACTACCTATGTTTTTATAGCAAATTTTAACTAACAAATTTTAACGTGCCCGCAGCGGTCGGCTTATGGGATATAGGGAATCGGATGGTGATCGCACAGAAAACGGCCTTAGTATACTGCGAAAAACAGTTTGGATTAGTCGATGGCAAAACCGCCGCTGGATTGATCCGGCACTCTGAGCTGTACAGCATAGTAGGTGTTTTAGATAGCGCGCGAGCTGGTCAGGATGCTGGCGAGGCATTGGGCGCTCAGAGATGCAATATTCCAGTTTTTGCTAGCCTAGACGATGCCTTAAGTCAGCTTGCCGACATTCCCGATTACTATATTTACGGCAAAGCGCCTTTGGAAGCCCACATCCCTGCTGAAGAGAGGCGTCTGGTTTTAGAGGCGATCGCTAGGGGGATGAATATCGTCAATGGGCTTCATCAGTTTTTTTCTGAAGATCCTGAGTTTGCTCAGGCGGCAGCGATCGCTGGGGTAACTATTCAAGATATTAGAAAGCCACCCGCGCTAAAAGATTTACATGTGTTCACTGGCCAAATCGCTACGGTAACAGCGCCTGTAATTGCATTTTTAGGAACAGATTGCGCCTGCGGAAAAATGACGACCGCGATAGAACTCAACCAGGCGTTGAAGGCCCTCGGCATAAAGTCGATATTAATTGCAACCGGACAAACTAACCTGATGCAGGGCGCACGGTATGGCGTATCGATCGACGCGCTGGTCTCTCAGTTCGTGATTGGTGAAATCGAAAATGCGGTCGTTCAAGCGTTTACAGCTGAGCAGCCCGATATTATTTTGGTTGAGGGACAAAGCGCAGTAAGCCATCCGGCCTTTATGAGTTCTCTCGGTATTTTAAAGGGCAGCATGCCGGATGGGGTGATCCTTCAGCATCCGCCTGCTAGAGAATTTCGCTGCGATTTTCCGGCGCTGCCGATGCCTACCGTTGAGCGCGAAATTGAATTGATAGAGTCTATTTCTGCTGCTCGCGTGATGGCGATCGCGCTTAGCCATGAAGGCTTAAAGCCCGAGGAAATGGTGAGCATCATTGAGCGCTATGAGCAGCAGTTTCAGCTACCGGCAACAGATGTCTTAAGCGATGGTTGCCAAAAGCTGGTTCAGGCATTGGCCGAGCGTTTCCCCAATATAGGCGAAAAGATATCGGCCTCTAAAGTTCTGCTAGAATCACCTGCTTAATATTGATTCTCTCAATATGGGCACCACTTAGGCGTGATCGCCTGACCTTTAAAAATGAAGTTGTTTTTACCGAGAATAGAAATTTCTCTATCTCGAATTCAAGCGAATGCTCAGGTGCTGTGCGATCTCTATGCACGCAAGGGCATTTCTGTAATGGGCGTCTCTAAAGCGGTACTAGGCGAACCCGCGATCGCCCAAGCCATGATCCGAGGCGGGGTAAAATTCATCGCCGACTCTCGCATCGAAAATATTCAAAAAATGAAACGAGCTGGAATCCCGGCTCAGCTTGTGCTTTTGCGGACGGCCTTAAGCCAGGCCGAGCAGATCGTTCAAAATGCAGACATCAGCCTCAATACAGAAATTGCAACCTTAGAAGAACTCTCCTATTACGCTAAAGCTCACAACAAAATTCACCCAGTCATCATTATGGTGGAGCTAGGCGATTTGCGCGAAGGCATACTGCCTTGCGATTTGATGCCATTTGTCAGAAGAGTGCGATCGCTTTCTCATATCAAAATTACAGGCGTGGGCTGTAACTTGACCTGCTACGGCGGCATCAAGCCAGATACCAAAAACATGCGGATGCTCTGTGAACTGGTCGAAATGATCGAGCATGAGTTTGGCATGACGTTGAACATCGTATCTGGTGGAAATTCGGCTAATTACGAATGGTGCAGCGCTGAGCGCACGGTTGGAAAGATCAACAATTTGCGGATAGGCGAGTCGATTCTTTTGGGGCGCGAAACGGTGAACCGGCAGATGATTCCAGGGCTGAGTGCCCATGCCTTTCAGCTAGTTGCCGAAGTGATCGAATTCAAGCAAAAGCCCTCTCTGCCATTTGGTGAGATTTGCCAGGATGCGTTTGGCAACATTCCTCGGGTGAAAGATCGGGGCCTTCACCAGCGGGCGATTGTCGCCTTGGGCCGGCAAGATGTGCTCACCTCTGGGCTGAGATCTCCCGATCAGCTAGAAATTCTGGGCTCTAGCAGCGATCATACAATTCTCGACAGCCAAAATCATCCTTTAAAGATCGGCGACGAGGTGAACTTTGAGCTCGACTACGGGGGCCTGCTCTCAGCGATGACCTCACCCTTTATCAAAAAGCAGTTCGTTGCTGATAAGCGCCCGTTAGTTCCTTTGGCGTTAACCGCTTAGTTCGAGTTCTCTAGCTTTATCTACGAGGCAAGGCGATCCGCTATGAGGGCTGAGTCTGTCCAGACGCCGCGATTGTCGTAGTAGCGGATCAGACGCGATCGCGCGCCTCCTTTTCTTAGCCAGCCCACTTCTATACGAAACGCAATCTCTTTTTCAATGGTTTGCGGCAGCAGGCAGTACGCACCATTTGGCAGCGGCATTAGCTGATACATGATCTCTCCCAAAAGGAAGATTGACTTTGTAGAAGAGAAGGGCAACTCAATTGGAGAATCGCTTGAAAGGGACAGCGATCGCGCGAAGCTGCCCTGCTTTTCTCCATTTTCTTGATTGTCAAGCACCACCTTGCCATCGCCTGTTGCCCCTGCTAGCCATTCACTGTAGCCTTGGGACATCGGGCTCATATCCGCATGCAGCACGCTGACCTCGCCCTTAAAATACTCGATGAGCTGCTTTGTTCTTAGCAGTGGCTCCTCAAATGTCGTCTCCTCGCCCCGAGTTTCACAAATGAGCGTGACGTATTTTAGAGAGCTGGTGCCGTTACTATTGGCGTCATACATAACAACGAAGCGTGTCCGGCGATCGCCCACCTTAATCGACATCTCCGCGCCAAATTGAGCAAAGGCCGTCCACTGCGCTGACCCCTGGGAAAATGCGCCGCTCTCAAAAAAATAGACATAAGGAGCCGGGCCAGGATAAGAGAATTCTCGCCGGACAATATCGGGCGTGCCGCCTTCAGGGGTACGCTCTAAGGTAAGCTGCATCCTTTTGCCGGGCTCGGTTTCTTCTAGCGTTAAAACGCTGGGAGTGTCTTTGAGCTGCTGGCCTTCAGGCGAAAACTGGGTGAAGGAACCGTGCCAGGTCCCGATGTTTTGCTGAATGCAAGACCATTGAGATTTCATCATGATTGTTGAGGAGAAAGGCGCAATGACCGAAGCAAAACCGGTTACGAGGTTGTGGCTGCTTGCCCGTCGCTAGCTGTTTCAGTATCGGGCAAGGGAGGACGCACAGAGAGATAAAAAAGAACGCCCAACAGAGGAATCGCAGCGGCGGTCCAGAAGAGTGTAGGATTGTGAAGATTTCTTTTGTTCATGTCATCTTTTATGAGAGGACTGGCAACGGCGCACAGTACACAAAAGTCTAGGCTCATGACATGGATAAATTGGCTGGTTTTCCACTGAGCGATGAAGTCTTGCCAGTGAGTGCCCAAGCTGCCATTGAGGGCAGGATTGAGCAGACCGTAGCTCAGGAGTGCAAGGGTGGCTACGGTGAGCAAGCGACCTGTCCAAGGAGAGTCTAGAAGCCTTAAAAGGGCGGTTTTGGAATGCTCAAAGGTGGGATTGTTCTCTCTGAGTGCTAAGTAAGGCAGCAGCGCAAATGCGCCAACACCAAAGCTAGCTGTGATAAACGGCCAGGCGGGAATTTTTTGACCACAGCCATCAATCAAAGCAAGGCAGGCATAGATCATTGGCCATATGCCCATTAGGTTAAACAAGGTAACGATCAGGGGATTAATGGTGTCCCACTGTCCGGTTGAGAGCTGAATGATGAGATCGAGTGTGTCGGGTTGTGAAGACGGGGCAAGGGTGAATGCGTAAAGGCTGAAGCCTATCCACAGCAGCGCAAAACCAATTTTTCTAGTCATCTATGGCGTTGTTGAGTTGAGTTTAGATCAGGTGTATGAGAGTGTTGGTAACGAGGCAAAAGCGGCATGGATTAAGACCATTTGCGGTTTCGTTACTGAGAGAGATGATGAATGTTTAAGCTGGTTTTTGAAGTTTTTAGTGACTATGTTACTAAGCTGCATCATTTCAGTTGGTTCGCCTAGCAAAGGATCTATCTTAATCCTTGAGCGGGAATATTCTGCTCGTATGATGTTGGCCATGTTGCCTTGAGACAAAGTAATAGGGTTTGCGACATATCCTAACAGTGCCACTCGCAGGCCGCAGAGGCCCAAAAGCGGAGGCCCAGAAGCCAAGAGGCTAAAGCCCGCTGCAATGCTGGCACTCAAAGGGACTAGATCAGAAAATAGGTTATCTCAAATGCAATCACAAGATGTCCTCCGCCTCTATGAAGAGGGTTATCGAGATTTCCGCGGCCTTTCACTGGTTGGCGCTGATTTTAGTTCTCGAATTCTGGTAGGAGTTAATTTTGCGGATACTGACTTGAGCGGGGCAAATTTCAGCCGCACGTTTTTAACAAAGGCGAATTTCGCAGGGGCTAGCTTGAACCGGGCAAATCTGAAATTTTCCAAGCTAAGCGATGCTTGTTTTCGTACGGCGGTGATGACAAAGGCGAATTTGCAGGGTGCTTTCGGTGTTCGAGCTGATTTTTCACAGGCGAGTGTGAGTGGTGCTTTGCTCGCGCATATCAACCTGAGGGCCGCGAATTTGGCTGGGGCAAATTTTGCCAGTGCGAATTTGGCCGGGGCGAACCTACGCAATGCCCGACTGACAGAGGGTAATTTTGCCTGGTCGAACCTAAGCGGGGTGAGGTTGATTGGGGGAGCGATCGCCCAAACGTATTTTACAGGCGTAAATTTTGAAGGGGCGTTTCTCAACGGTCTTAACTTTAGCGGGATGGACTTGAGCGGCATTAGCTTTCGCGGCGCTCGGATTAAGGGTGCAACCTTTAGAGGCGCGAATCTGACGGCGGCAGACTTTTCTGAGGCCAGTCTACAAAATAGCGATTTTCAATGTGCTCATCTAGCTGGCGCTAACTTCGACCATGCTCAGCTACACCGAGCTAAGTTTTTTCGGGCCGATCTACGTCGAATAGAGATGACCGATGTTGATTGGTCTGATGCTGATTTGACCGGTGCTTTCTTCGGGGAGGATAGCTGGCGCGCTAGCAATAATGTCAGCCAGCGCCCCCATGAAATGCATTCAGCTACCGTCACTTCCAGATAACCCCTCTAGATAATTCAGGTGGTACGGCGTTGTTTTGACGACATTTGACGGCAGTAGGTCAGCCTAAAACTTATCGGCAGCGAGGGTTTTAGGATCGTATTTGTAGCGCCGGCTGTAGTCAGTAATGCCATAGAGATTAAAAGAAATGGTAGGCTCGTCGCCGACTGGTGCGACTCTATGGACAGCGTTGCTGGTAAAGCCGATGATGTCACCGGGATAGAGCATCTTTTCGCCGACTTCAGTGATTTCTTTCGGATTATCAGTCGCCTGCTGCCAAAACGTATTGTTTTCCTGACCACCAACCATTGCCACAATGCCCCAAGTGGCATGATTGTGAATTTTGGATTCGCTGCCCGGTGCCCAAGCAACCATCTGGACCGTGATCGGATATTCGTGCTCACGGTAGAGAAAGTTAACAGACCAGCCGGTTTTTTGGGACGGGGGCTTATGCTCTAGCTGCAGCCAGTAGGAGCTAATCAGGAGCTTGCGTACAAGCGGCACAATGGCCTGAACCCTGCGAGCGTCATCCGTCTCGCGCTCTAGAATGTCTTCTAGGTCGGTGAGGAAGCGGTAGAGTCGATAGGTGCGCTCAGGGGCGGCGTTTTCGATAGTGCCGAAGGGGGTGCAGCGGCCATCGTCGGTTACAAGCCAGTTGTGGTTGGTCATAGAAGGGCAAAAGGAGAAAGCAGCGCTGGTGTTTCTTGATTTTACAGGGCAGGTTGATGGTTAGGGGCTTGGATCAGAGATGGTGGCTGATCGGCGTTGGCGCAATGACAGTGATGATGGGCTGTCAGGCACCGGGGGGAGAATTATCTGCTGATCGATCTGACTGTGAGGCGGTGGGATTTGCGTTTGTCGGCGGCGGGGCGTTTGTGGCGGGGAGCGATCGCGCTGAGCGAGACTATGCCTATCGCATTAGTGCCCAGGGCTTCGTCGGGCAGCCGGGGGATGATTTTTCTGAGACTGATTTGCTGGCGGTGGCAGAGGCAGAGGCAAGCTACCGGGAGCAGGGCTGGTTCGATCAGGAGCTAACGCGCCAAACGGTGAGTTTGCCTGCTTTTTGCCTCAGTAAAAACCTGATTACAAACGCAGACTATCAGCAATTTATCCAGGCGACGGGTCACCCAGCCCCAGGAATTTCAGCGGCGGCGTATCAGGCGCAGGGATTTTTGGTGCATGACTATAGTGAGGTGGAGCCCTATCTGTGGCAGGGCGATCGCTACCCGGCAGGACAGGCTCAGCATCCGGTGGTGCTGATTTCGTATGAGGATGCACTGGCCTATGTGGACTGGCGATCGCAGCGCGATGATCGCCGCTACCGCCTGCCGACTAAGCTGGAGTGGGAAAAAGCAGCGCGAGGAACGGATGGCCGCTACTTTCCCTGGGGAAATCAGTGGCGCAATGAGGCAACCAACTGGGCTAAAAATGGACCGATGGGAACGAGTGCGATCGCCACATACCCTGCTAGCCGTAGTGCATATGGAATTGAAGATATGGCGGGCAATGTGTTTGAGTACACCAGCTCATTGAATCACAACACCGCCGCTGAAGTGATTCTCAAAGGCTGTGGCTGGGATGACTACCCTGGCTTTTGCCGGGCCGCTTACGAACATGATCGCCCTGTAGACTCAAAGCATATTTTGTTTGGCTTTCGCCTAGCGATGGAATAGATCTGGCAAGATGTTTCTGGTAATCGAACAGATGATCGAACAGATGGCTGAGAAAATGACCGAACAGGCGAGCGAGCAAGTGACCGAGAAAATGACTAAAACACTGTCTGAGCTACAGGCATTCATCACGGTGATAGCACAGCTCCGTGAGCCTGAAACGGGCTGTCCTTGGGATTTAGTGCAAACACCGCAAAGCCTGACGCCTTACATCATTGAAGAAGCCTACGAGGTGGTTGATGCGATTGAGAGCGGCGATAAAACCGACATTGCTGAAGAGCTAGGTGATTTGCTGTTACAGGTTGTTCTTCAGGCGCAAATTTTTCAAGAACAGGGCGATTTTGACCTTGGAGATATTGCCAAAGTAGTTATGGATAAAATGGTCCGCCGTCATCCTCACGTATTTGACGTTCAAGGTGAGGGCACTATGGTGAGCACGCCAGCGGCCGTCAATCTAAACTGGGACAAAATTAAGGTTCAGGAAAAGGCCCAAAGCGAAGATCCCACCAAGCTCTCTCCTAAACTACGGCGCTACGCTCGCTCTATGCCCCCGCTCTCGGGTGCGCTGAAGCTCTCTAGAAAAGCAGCAAAGGCTGGATTTGAGTGGGATACGATTGAGGCGGTTTGGGCAAAGGTGGATGAAGAAATGGCTGAATTTCGCCATGCCCTCGATCATGAATCTAGAGCCGCCCAAGAAAGCGAGCTTGGCGATGTGCTGTTCTCTCTGATTCAGGTGGCGCGCTGGCGCGGACTGGATCCAGCGGCAGCGCTGAAAGGGACCAGTCGTCGATTTGTACAGCGATTCGAGAAAGTAGAAGCACAGGCTGACAAACCCATTGCTGACTACAGCGCAGAAGAGCTAAATGCGTTTTGGAATCAGGCGAAACAACAGATTCGTCGAGAGCGCCCTCCCGAATCTTGATCGCTCTGTGGAGAATCGGAACGATTGAGAACCTGCGATATTTTGAGGATTTGTTGCCTTACTGAAGCAGGGTTTGGCTGGAATTGGAGCTTTTGCCTCTTAGCCTGTTGAGATCAGGGCTGGCGTCTAATCGAATGGCGATCGCGCTGATATTATCATGGCCATTGACCTCATTTCCCAGCCTGATCAGCTCATCTACGCCCGTTTCTAGATCTTTTCTTCGTCTCAGCAGCGGATCGATATGGCTATCCGTATGATCTTCTATTAAATTGTTGTCGCTGAGCCCATCGGAGCACAGCAGCAGCAGCGTATCTTCTGAAAATGTGAGACGAGACACGCTGGGCTTCACCTCTTCAGATTCTCGCGGTCCTAATGCCTGAGTGAGCTGATAGGCATCGGGTCTACCATAGGCAATGTCATGGGGAATGCCGCGCTGTATCTCTCGCTGGCCAACCTCGTGATCGACGGTTACTTGCCGCAGGCCCGTGCGCCGCGTGTACTGATACAGACGGGAGTCGCCGACATGCGCAACCACCGCTTCAGTGCCTTGCAGCAGGACCATCACTAGGGTGGTTCCCATTCGCCTGTGACCCACACGGCCATCTTGTTCATTGACGTCATAAATCGCTCGGTTGGCGAGCTTGACGGCTTCAATTAGCCTCTCGTCCGAGGGCAGCGAGCCGGAGGGTTCCCCTGGCAATGGCTGAGGCCAGTGCTTTTCAAAGTAATCAGACAGAGTTTGGGCGGCGAGCTGACTGGCCACTTCGCCGCCCTCATGTCCGCCCATCCCATCACACAGCACATATAGGCAGTGAGCTTGGACGCTTCGACCGCTATTCTCGGCGTACTTTTTCAGGCTGCTCGCAATCAAAAAACAGTCTTCGTTATGATCTCGCTGTCGGCCTACGTCCGTCTGGCCCACATCTTCGAGTGCCGTCAGCCGCATCGGCAAGACCATTGTGGTTTCGTCGCTGCCAGTGGCGGGTTCGGGAAGGTCTATTTCTGTTGTTTCTAAAATAGCGGTGTCGCTGGCTTCGGTGTCGTCTATAGGTGACGCCGACGACGGCTCTGTCATGGCTGTGGAAACAGAAGGCGTTTGCTCAGGTGCTGACTCAGACGTTGGCTCGGGCGCTGGTTCAGGCGTTGATTCCGATGTTGACTCGGATGCTGGTTCAGGTGTTGGCTCAGGTGTTTTAGCCTGTTCGGCAAACATCTGCATTTGCTCGCTGAGTGCTGCTATCGGCTTTTCGGTTGGTAGGCTAGCACCCTCCTCGTGTAAAGCGGGACCTGAGTAGGTGACGGCGGGCGTAATAGCCTCTGGCGTTGTCAGCAAAGCCTCCCCAATGGCGGCCAGCTCGCTGCGAAGCTGATCGAGCGTTTCTGCAGAGGTGACGGTCAATACGATTTCTCGGATCTGTCTGAGCGGGGCAATGGTGCCGCCGTGGGGCTGGGCTAAAAGCGATTGTAAAAAGGCTTTGAGTTCTGAGAGAGTGGGCGGGGTGTCGGCAGGCGTGATGAACTGGCGAACACGCAGCGATTGATCGGCATCGATGCTGAGGTTATCTGCCAGCAGCAGACTAGAGCGCCACTGCGGAACATCTGACAGGGCTATCCATAGATCGGTGAGGGTATAGAGCCAGTAAACATGCTGGAGCGGATCGACGGCTGTGGAAAATGCCTTTAATAAAGCGGATACGCTCACCTCTTCTGAGGCTAAGATCAAAACAGTGGTGTCCCCTTTTTCCCAAGCATCGCGTAGCGACGGTGCGGCTTCTGAGAGTAGTAAATAGGGATAGGCCGCAGCGGGTAAGTCCTGCTGCGATCGCAGATCTTCTATCGGCGCTTGGGTGAGCTTGGGCAGGTTGTCTTGTAGCGGCGATCGCACCTCAGGCGTCATATCTTTGATGAGTGCGTAGCCTTGCGCGAGGACGGTGATGATTTGATAGCGCTGGGCGTCGTCTAGATACGTCGCAGGCGCAAGCCCGACTGCATCATAGGGAATTAATCTGGCCTTTAGCGGCTGGTTATCTGGCTGGCTATCTGGCTGGGGCATGTCAGCAGGAGATTCCTTCGCGGCAGATACCTCAGCGGCAGATACCTCAGCGGCAGATACCTCAGCGGCAGATACCTCAGTGGCAGATGTCAGCGGCTCACCACAGCGTTGACAAAACTTATGATCGGGGGGATTGGTGAATTGACACGCAGGACAGATAGACATATCGATATCTTGATTTTTTGAAAGTGGGTATAGCGGGTTGTCTAGCGGTTAGTCACGAGGCAGTGATCGCTGCTCCGCGCCCGTAAGCTCTCGCCACTGACCCGGCGCTAGCCCCTCAATCGTAAGGGTTAGATCGGGTAGAAGCAGGGCATTGCGCACCAGTCGGAGGGTCGGAAAGCCAACGGCGGCTGTCATGCGACGGACCTGGCGGTTTTTTCCTTCAGTCAGTGTCATCTCTAGCCAAGCGGTGGGCACCTGCTTACGATAGCGAATGGGCGGATCTCTCGGCGGTAGGTCGGGTTCGGCGATAAGCGTCACCTGCGCTGGGCGAGTCCGGTAGCTGCGGATGGCAATTCCCTCTCGGAGCTCAGTCAAGGCAGACTCAGTTGGCGTGCGTTCTACTTGAACCCAATACTGACGACGATGGTGAAACTTCGGATGGCTGAGTCGGTGCTGCATCGGGCCATCGTCTGTCAGCAGCAGCAGTCCTTCGCTATCTCGATCCAGCCGACCGACTGCGTAAACGCCCGATACGGGCACAAAGCCTTTGAGCGTCATTCTGTCCAATTTGCCAGTAGACGACTGGCTAGCCAGCGGATCGGTGAACTGACTCAACACGTTGTAAGGCTTGTACAGAAGGATATATCGGTGGACCACGTCAGTAATCTTATTAATTCTTGAACTCTATTGATAAAGCGTGATAAAGCGCCCGAAAATAAAAAACAGTCGATATCCTATTTAAGACTAAAAGCGAGGGTGGTCATGCTCTGCCCCGCGATTACTGAATTTTTTGGAAGTACTAGGGCTATGGCTGACGCTAAAAAGTATCGGATGATGTGCACGCTTACCTTTGGTGATATCTACAGCCAGATCATTGTTTGGCTGATCGTTCTATTTGTGAGTTTGGCCGCAGCTTTAGGGCTGATGGGGGCCAGTCGCCCGATCTATGCGCTGGCAACTGTGGGGCTGATTTTGGTGTTGTCGCTGCCGTTCTTGCTATTTGCCTTTGTGACTACCCTGCTCAACCACATTGAGTTTGATGCCATTGACCCGCAGGCGGAGTCGGAGCAAACGCTCTTAGAAAAATCTGGTCAGGTGACCCGCGCAAACGCCGCTTAATACGATTTATGCAGTTAGGGTGAGGCCGTCGCGAGCGAGGTAATTAGTCAGGTAATAGCGAGGTAATTAGCCAAATGCTTTGCCTGCCCTACTCTTGCTCGGGGGCTGTTGTGTCAGGGGTATTCTCCGGCGATGGCTCAGTTTCCGATTCAGCTCCCGAACTTTCTGAAGCCTCTCCGCTGGCCGCTGGGTCTATGCCCTCAGTCTTTTGTTGAATGAGCTGCTGCACGCCATCTTTATACTGAGCGGGCGCGAGGGCCAAGGCTTCTTCGAAGAGAGTCGCCGCCGCTGCCTCATCTCCTGTTTCTTGAAGAATGAGCCCTTTTGCTAGGGTAGGGCGAAAGTCAGGCTGCGTCGGTGAGGCGGCTTTTGCATCGGCGATCGCCTCGTCATACATCGTCAGCGCTTCATCGTACTTCTTCTGTTCAGCAAATACCTGACCGAGCAGTAGCTTGACTGAGAGCTGGTCAATACTGCCGGGCGTCGTTTCATTGCTAGAGTCAGCGATCGCCAGCGTGTCTTGCAAGAGGCCGACCGCCGCTTCTGAGCGCTCTTGTGTCACTAGCAGATAGGTGAGACCTTCTAGTGCCGGTACGCTACCCGGATTCTGGGCTAGCACGCGGCGATAGACTTGAGCTGCGCCCTCGAGATCGCCTAGCTGCTGCTTGGTCTGAGCCAGCGCAATCGAATACTCGGCTACATCTGGGTTGAGGCTAGTTAGGCGCTCTAGCGGCTCTACGGTTCCCTCCAAGTCACCCAGCGCAATTTTGGCTTCAATAATGCCGATCAAAGCCGTTTGGTTATCGGGCTCACGCTCTAGTACCGCTGTGTAGCCATCGACCGTTCCTTGGAGCTTGGCGGTCTGCTCCTCAGCACTCTGCGCGGTCGGCGTATCGGCAGCCCGTGGACCCGCCGCCCGATTTCCAAATAAATAGAGGAGCGGCACCGCGACAAATGCTGCGACTGCAATAATGAGTACACCTCTAACCAGCCAGCTATCTTTTTTAAACGTCACAGTGCGCTCCCAGACCTGAGATCTATCTTTCATCAAAATAACTTGCTCATATTAACCCTAACTTTCCCTTTATTGGTCTTTGCTGAACAAAGATTAGACGAGGGTTCGGTAGTGAGCGAGTGTTGATTGAGACAGATCGGCGATCGCGATGGTTTCGTAGTCACTAACGCAGCGAGCTAAGTAGCCAAAGCGATTAGTGAAGATGACGTTAGGTGAACGGTCGTAACGCCAAAAGAGTACGGATTCTCTGGTGTGCGCATGAACTATTAGTCACTGACCCTGATGGAAGAAGTCGCTAATGATGAGGCCATACATCAACTTTTGAAGGTTTTTTGGCGCATAGCCTTTTCCTTTTCAACAAGAACCGTGAACTCTCAGTGACGAAGCCTAGCGGCTGCGCTAGCTTTAGTCTGTGACCTGCGCTGCTATGTCAGGTTTCGCTAAAGGCTTTAGTCCCTGAAGTCACGGGGAAAGTAGCCAATGTCATAAATCGGGTTCAGCACTGATGTTACCCTAGTCTTCAAAGCTAGGTCTTGAGCGCGATGGGTCTTTTTGAGCACTCTATTGCTTTCTATCATCAGAGTTGCAGATACAGTTTCAGGAGTTTGAGGATTGATGAGTTCTGCCGCCAGCCGCCGCCCCCAGTCTGCAGGTCAATCTGTAGGCCAGTCTGCCAGTCAGTCTGTGAGCCAGTCTTCGAAGAAGTCAGCTTCAGTTGATGCTCAGCCGTCTAGCCAGCAGCTCAGCCAGAATTCCTCTAGTCAAATGTCTGCCCACGCATCTGATCAAATGTCTAGTCAAACACCGGGTCAAACTCCCCAAAATGGTGCTAGCAGCACAGGCAAAAAAAATCTGAAAAAGCCACCCGCTCGCCCTCAGCTCATGGGGCCTCCCACCCGGCCAAAGCCGCCAGCCCCAGAGCCCTCACCCGTAACCGCTGCCGCGCCGCCGCCAGAGGTTCCAGCAGAGCCACAGCCGATTGGGCCGATTCCGGTCCCTAGCGAGCGGATGCAGTACCGCGCTATTGGCCTTCTCAAGGGCAAGTATGTCCCGTCAGAAGATCAGTTCAACCGAGGCAATATCGCTTTGGGCGATGACACGCTGATTGACTCTGTGCTTTTAGGTCGGGTGACGAGCCTGATCAAAAAACATGTTGATTTGGAGAGAGCGCATCTTTGGGTTGTCTATCCACGCACGTTGCAGACGGAAGAAAGCGAGCCTGCTTTGCATATGCAAATTGTCGGCGTCTGGGAACCTGAAACCCTCAGAGCAGAAAGATCAGAGGGTGACAACGACGATGTGCCCAAGATACTCTCTAGCGCAGAAGCGGAGTCGCAGTGCGACAGTTTCTCGATTCGCGGTGAAATTGCGAAATACTCCGAAGAAAGCAGCGAGATCGTCGTCAACATTGTCCAAAAGAGCAAGTCTGAAAAGGCCAAGCCAAAGCGCCCCTTTAAGCTGGTAATCAATGGTCAGCTCAGCGGCCGGACAACCGGCTACTTTTGGAATTTAGAGGTAGAGCGCCAGGGCGGTCAGCTCGTTCTTAAAGAGGGCACGTCCATTGCCGTTGTCCCACCGAAGAAAAAGTCTAAAGATGCTCGTAGAGATGGCGGCAGTCGTAAGCGTGCAAGCGGCAAGCCTCGCACTGGAGGCGCTCCCAAGCCTAAGCCCAAGCCCAAAGTTGCCTCTGATGAGCCGGTTGCCCAGAGCCCAGCCGTTGAGCAGCCGCCTGTTGAGCAGCCACCTGTTGAGCAGCCACTAGAGGAAAAGTCAATTTCTCAAAAGCCGCTGGCTGAGCAGCCGTCTACCGAGCATCTGCCTGTTGACACTGCGCCTAGGGCTGACACTGTGCCTGAGACGGCCACTCAGCCAGAAAATCCTGAAGCGGCTTCTGGCTAACTCCCATTGCTGTCTGTAGCCAAATAACGATGCGATGAACATCTTGGAGACAACGGTCTATGAGCGAATCTGTATTGCAACGCGATCGCCTTCAAGCATTATTGAAAGCGTTTATGGCTGAGCGTGGCAATCATTATCACTTGAGCAAACTCGGTTTTTTTGGCTCCTATGCTCGCAACCAAGCCGTGGCTAAAAGCGATGTGGATATTATGTTTGACACCGAGCAGCCAAATTTGCTGATGACTGCCATGATGCAGCAGGATTTAGAAGCTTTACTAGGTCGTCAGGTAGATATAGTACGTCTGAACCGATATCTGCATCCCAGCTTTAGAGCCCAGATTGAAAAAGAAGCTGTGTATGTTTGACCAGCGAGTATTGATTCTAAAGCGTTTAGAGCTTGTTTTAGATGCGTTAGAGCGTATTCCTCGACGCTTTGCTGCGATCTCGACACCTGCTGATTTTATGAGCAATGACGAAGGTCTAGATCGGATGGACAGCATCTGTATGGTCTTGATTGCAGCGGGGGAGGAGTTTAAAAAAGTTGATTCTCAGACTGAAGGTAGCCTGTTTGCACAGTATCCTCAGGTTCCGTGGCGTGGGGCGATTGGCTTACGCAATATCCTGGCGCATGCCTACTTTCAAGCTGATCCAGAGCAGCTCTACAACATTTGCCAGGACGATATTCCACTGCTGATCAGGACCTTACGACAAATAATTCGAGATTTCGATAACAACTCTGAATATTGACGCTGGCGAATCCTTTTAAATTTAGTTCGTAATGTTGATATTTTACATTTCGTAGCTATCGGCGTCTTATCTAATGTCAAACTGGGGGGCCCAGCTGTCTTGAGGCAAGAAGCGGGTGTCTTTGGGAAGTGGGGCGATCGCCTCAGTCAACTCAAACTCACTGTCATCAATAC
>JBAUIB010000247.1:0-11964 GCA_049680585.1 Phormidesmis sp. | reverse complement strand
CGACACTTTCTAGAAGTGCAAGACTGAAGGCTCCTGTTCCCACCCGACAGTCGAGAATTTTTGACGCTTGGTCAAGATGGCTTAAGTAGGGACACACGACCTGACTTTTGAACAGCAGATGATAATTGTGGAGCTGACCGAGACGAGCCAAGTTGTCCTGCCATTGATGGGCGGATGCATCGTAAATCGAGCGAAGAGTGTCGATGCTGGGAGCGGCTTTCCAGTGTTCTAACGCTGGAATTGTTGTGTTTAATAGCATGGCTAAATTGAACCCTCTTGTTGTAGAGGGCTAGACGCTTTGTTGATTTGATTCAATTTCGCAGTTGTTTATTCAGGCTTTTTTGCCACAATGAACACTGCCTTGCCATTGCTCGGTTGCCATTGGTAATCCAGTTCAAATCCGGCCTGGATCAAGCTATTTGCCAATGCTTGCGCAGTGAGAACTTGAACAAACGGGAAAATCCCGAGGAATTGGCCAATTGGTACGATGAGCTTAAACCAGCTCATGGTGTCTCCCATGCAGACGGTGCTGGTGACGAAGAGACCACCCGGTTTAAGCATTTGATACACCTGAGCGATCACGACTTCCTGATCTCTCAGCAGGTGCAAAATACTGAGTCCCAACACCGCATCCAGGCTTTGATCCGGACTGTCCAGGTCTTCAATGGTGGCTTGTTCAAAGGTCACGTTATCGATGTTCTCAGCCTCGGCTTTACCCTGGGCAATGGCAATCATGTTGGCAGAGAAATCAATGGCGCGGATGTGCTTCACGTAGGGGGCCTGGCGGATGGCCGTTGACCCTGTACCACAGCCGATTTCCAGCACGTCCATGTCGGGGCGTAAGTATTCGCGGGTGACCGCCAGCTTTTTCTGATAAGCGGCTTCATCGGCGATAGGCTGCTGAGCGTATTTCTCGGCGATCTTGTCCCAAAATTGGGTGACTTGAGCCATGGTTTAACTCCTGGGTAGTGCGGCGATGGTTTGGTAGAACTGGGTGATGTCTTGGCGCGATCGCAAGTGGTAAACCTGCTTGGTTGCCTTCGCTTGCGCCACGTAGTCTCGATATCTGGGGGTCAATTTGGCATGGCACAGCCGGACGGTGGGGTAAGACTTTAGCGTCCCTTTCAATATCGAGCTCCCCTCCGGCCAACCCGCAGGCCATACCCAAAGGCTGGTCAAAAATCGCTTTGTCACCCACCAGTAGTGCCGCCATACGGGCAGATCGAGATACACCAGGGTATCGGCTATGTCCAAACGCGGCCATAGGGTATCTATTGAACCAAAGCCATCGACGATCCACTGGTCTTGCTGCAACAGCGCATCATGGGCGGCTTTGAACTCAGCGTGGGGCACTTTGCCGCCACCGGGCCGATACTGGAGGGAATCGAGCGGCACCCAGGGCAGTCCAGTCAGGTTCGCCAGCCGTTGGCTGAGGGTAGACTTTCCCCCGCCTGCATTGCCAAATACAACAACTTTTTTCATGAGTTTCTTCTCTTTTATACTTTGGCTGTCGATATACTTTTGAAAAGCCTCTGCTCCAGAGATGGGGGCGGGGCATCAACTCTGGACTCTGTGAATAGTCAGCCACATCCCGAAAACGTAGTTAGGTTGAGCATCGTGACGAGGCCTTCGATATGTCGAGATAAAAGCGCGGCCCCAGCTTCCTGCGAAACCTCTCAGTAACGTACTGTTATTTGATGCTCTTGCTTCATGACGGTACCTCTTGACCGATCGCAGATTGCTTGGGAGATGGGTTCCGCCACCGCCAAGCCGACCAAATGATGAAGGATAAAGCGACCATTTCTATGCCCATGTGAAAGGTATCGTCTAAATCAGTGGTGCCGTTTTTGATTTCAAACGCGAGGGTAATCACAGCGGCAATGATGTTTGCCCAACGATTGGCGCTATAAGGTAAGAGCCGAGAGAGCAACACCATGGAGATCGGCACTTCGGCAACGAAACCACCGAACAGCAACAGCGGTTCTGTGATTTGAATTCCATTGAATGTCCCGGTCATCACCTGTTCAATGAAGCCAGGCTCGATAAATTCATGGATGTCCCGAAAGATCGTATTGAACAGGAAAAACGTCCACAGAGTGGATAGCTTAGCTTTCGTTTCCATTGTCAGCATCTGTTTCTGCAAATTCATGATCATTCTCCTTTTTGGATGTCTGATCAAAAAATACAAACGGATGTGGGGAGTCGTTGTCCCCAGATGTGGGGATTAGAGGTGGGGATTTATGAGTGAGCCCTGTGGGGATTGGCGTGAGGAGTCGCTAAATCAGATCTAGCTCTACTGCTCGTTTTACAGCGGCCCGACGATTGGTGACATTGAGTTTGCTGTAAATCCGCTTGGTATGGGTACGCACGGTACTTAAGGCCACGACCAGTTCACGGGCGATTTCTGGGCCAGACAGTTCGGTGTTGAGCAGTCGTAGCACCTCCAGTTCTCGCTGGCTGAGGGGTTCAATTAGGGGTGAGGGTGCGGGGGAGTGGGGGAGTGGGGAAGGTCCTTTGGGCTGTTGCCCCCAGGTTTCTAATGCGGTTAAGAGTTGCTGGATATAGGTGGGTGTAATGCTGCGAGTCATGGCCGCTTGCAACAGTCGCGCCATAGGGGATCCACACTCTGCAAAGATACGGACATGGCCCTCTGGTTCGGCCAGGATTAAGGCGCGTTCTAGCGATGCGATGGCAGAGGCTCTCTCTAGGAGCATCGCACCCGCCAAATCCCCTTTCGCCTCGTATGCCAATGACTGGACCACCAGAATTTCGATGATGCTGCCTGTGCGATCCTCTGCTTCTGCAGCGACCAGCAATCGATTTAAGAGTCCGATTGCCTGATCGAGAGCGTTATCTATGCAATCGCGTCTGTACTGGGCGATCAGGACTCTCGCTAGGGTGAGATGTTCGTACTCATGTAGATAGCTCAGCTCATCTTCTACCGACAGACCGTTATCGCGTACCCAGCTAAGGGCTTCTGCCAGCCTACCTTGTTTAACCCAAGTTTTCGCCTTCAGCGCGGCGATCGGACGCGCATTTGGAATGGGCGTTTTACAGTACAACCGCTGCGCCTCACATAGCTGATTAAGTGCAGTCTCTAGGTCGCCTTGAGCTGTCTCTAGTCGGGCCCACATAACGCCCCAAAGATATTCCGAAACTGGCAAAGAAATCTGCCGGCGCAGTTCCTCCCCTTGTAAAAGTAGCTGACTGGCAGCTTCTAAATCGCCCTGCTCGTAGCGCAACTCGCTCAAGGTAAGATATAGCTCTGCTGCGCCAGATAGTATGGACTCGCTCTGCTGTGTCGCTATTGCTAGAGCCTGCTCACAGAGCCTAATCGTCTGACGAAAACGACCCCGCGCGATGCCCATATTTGCCAGAAGCAAGGTACCGCCAACTGTCGTCTGGGTGCCGCCCATCTGCTTAAACGTGTCTAGCCCCTCAGCAAAAGAACGGTACGCAGCTTCAAGCTTGCCGCTACTCCAGTAGGCCAGTCCGAGAAGCGCTGCGGTTGCTCCTCGCTCGTACTCTTCATCGGCTGGAAGCAAATCGAGGGCCTGCTGAGCATAGGTTACGGTGCTGGCCACGTCGCCAATCGATTGAGACCAATAGGCACGGGTATTCGCAATCGTTGCCGGTAAAGCCCTAAACTGCTTCTCGTCCACTACGATCCGCTCAGTGGCAGAAGAGGTCGGAGACGTATCTGAGGCCGTTATTTTTTTCCCTTCGCCTAACCACCGTTCGGCATCTTGCAGACGGGCTTCTACCGCATCTAGCTGGCCACCATTCAGTAGCACCAGCGCGTAGGCAACGCTGAGAACGGGACGGTTGCGAAGAATTGCATCAGGGATCGCCTTTATCCAGCCCAGCACCGTAGGTTCCTGCTGACGCCGACGCATGGTAGGCCAGACCTGCTCAATTAGACCTGCCGCTCGTTCAAAATCTTGGGCGGCCAGGGCATGACGAATCGCATCAGAGCACAATCCATTCTGCTCGTACCATTCGCTCGCCTGTCCGTGCAGGCTAGGCATCCGTTCTGGCCACTCCATCAGGGCATGGGCCTGAAGCACATCAGCAAACAAGTGATGGTAACGGTACCATTGGCGCTTGTTATCCAGCGGAATGATAAACAGGTTGCCACGCTCCAGCGTTTCCAGCATTCCCTGGCCACCGTTTTGGCCCATAACGCCATCACAGACGGCATCACATAGAGAACCGCTCAAACGTTCCAAAATAGCGGTTTGCAACAAGAAGCGACGGATGTGCTCGGGCTGCCGCTGCAAGACTTCTTCCAGCAGATAGTCCACAATGTAGCGATCGTCTCCCGAAAAAGCCGCCACGAAATCAGCAATGTCATCACGCCCCTGTAGAGATAGCGCCGCGAGTTGCAGCCCCGCGATCCAACCTTCGGTTCGCTGCTCCAAAGCAGAAACGTCTGCTGCCGAAATCTTCAGCCCCATCACCTGGTTCAGAAAAACGGCTGCTTCGTCCGGTGTGAACCGCAGGTCGCTCACCCTAAGCTCGGTCAACTCTTTATTAGATCTTAAGCGCGCCAGAGACAGAGGCGGGTCAGCACGGCTGGCAATAATCAAATGCACCTGGGACGGCAGATGACTGAGCAAAAAGCCGACTCCTTCATGAATAGCCTGGGTTGCTATCACTTGGTAGTCATCAAGGATCAGAACAATATCTTCTTCAATCGCAGTAAGTTCATTGAGCAGCGTCATCAAGACCGACTCAATGGGAGGTGGCTGTGGTGATTGCAGTAGCGCGAGTGATCGCTCACCTAGACTGGGTTGAATTTTATGCAGAGCAGTGATTAGATAGGTCCAGCAAACAGCCGGATCATTGTCACTCTGATCTAAGGAAACCCAGGCAACGGGCCCTGTTGGTACGGCTGCTACCCATTCTGCTAGCAGTGTCGTTTTGCCAAAACCTGCTGGGGCGCAGACCAGGGTCAATTTGCGCTTCGGGTGGATGCGATCAATGAGTCTTGGACGCGACACTAAGTCAGCAGACCATTGCGGGAGGTAAAGCTTGGTCTCCAGAAAAGGGAGTTCTGAAGTAGTTGGTCTGGGGTTGTTCAACTCAGATTTCGCCAGGCTAACACTCCGAGTCAAGGAAGATCTTTCATGAAGTCTACTTGATCCGATTTGGAGGTTTTAATTCCTAATAATAAAGGGTGCCACCCGCGATTGAAACCACCACGCCAAATTTGGAGTGAATTAGTCTTTGGTGAAGTAATGAATGATCTTTCACCAAAGATACGGACGCTCTCTTCTATCTCTAGACCGTATGATCGCGCCTTTCTCAAACAGTCTCAAGAAGCCTCAAAAACGACCGTTTTTGGTACATGGAAGGAAAAAGCGGATTATTGGGCTTATTTGCCCTGTTTTATACATCAAAACTTGTGTCATAATCAAAGTGCCAAAAATAAGCACTATTGACAGGTTTTGAGACGGTGAAAATCGGCTACGCCAGAGTTTCGACGATTGACCAAAGCTTAGACCTTCAGAAAGACGATCTGAAGAAAGCGGGCTGCGAGAAGATATTTACTGATCATGGGGTGAGCGGTGCTAAAACCGAACGCCCTGGCTTGGATAAAGCGCTCGGCCAAATAAGAAAGGGCGACACGCTCGTAATTTGGAAACTTGACCGTTTGGGGCGATCTCTGAGCCACCTGCTGAGCATTATCGAGGACTTGAAGCAGAAAGGTGTGGACTTCGCCAGCATTCAGGATGGCTTCGACACCTCTACCGCGTCAGGGAAGATGGTTTTTTCTGTGATTGGTGCGATGGCCGAGTATGAGCGAAACCTCACTAGAGAACGGACGAAGGCGGGGTTGGCTTCGGCGCGTGCGCGTGGTCGGAAAGGAGGGAGGCCGAAGCAGTTGGATGAGGGGCAAGTGAAGGTTGCGATCGCACTGGCTGAAGCCGGTGAGCTGATGATCCGGGAAATCTGTGAGCAGGTTGGCTGTAGTCGCTCTACCTACTACCGTCAGGTTGCGCCAAGACTGAAGGCTTCAGCAGTGACCGAGCCACTACAGCTAGACCAAAGCGTTTACGTTGCACCAGGCACAGCGGCCACCGGCAAGACGAAGACAAAAGTAAACGCGAAGGTAGCGTCAAACACGAAGCCGAAGCTGAGCTACGTGTGTAAGCGGCAACCAAGCAAAGGCGGTATCGTTCACGCCTTTGCTGGTGAGATAGGGCCGAAGAACTGGCGACGGCCAGCGCTATGTGGCGCGAAGCCGTCAGCTAAGAAAAGCTGGGAGATATCGGAGTGGGCCGAAGTGAGCTGCGCTGAGTGCCGCCGAAAGCTGGCCTGATGTTTCAAAACGTCTTAGACCTTCTACGAAAGCCGTTTTGAGTCATGTTTTGAGACACGGCTTATACAAAGGCTCAAAAGGTCTGAAATTTGAGACTATTGAGCTAACCAATTCGCGTTGTTACCTTTCTGCTAACTCAGGAGTACAGAGGATGCTCTGCGTCAGCAACCTACGATTAAGATCAAATGTACTATTTCTCTGCCAAAGGGCATCTGTCGTCAAACAAAACGAAGAAGAACGAAGCCATTGTCCAGCACCCTGATTAAAGTCGCCATAAACACTTCAGTTTTTCAATGGATTCCTGCTGTCTCTGCCTAATTACTTCTGGCGTCCATTGAGTTTGCTGTAAAACTTGGGTCGTCGAAACAAACGAGTTAATACCGCCTGCACTGCTAGAAAAGTATCCTGTTTTCTTCTTATCAAACTCGTAATTCTGTGCTTGCGCATTCTTTTTGCGAGAAAGTAAAGTCAGGTTGCCGATTTTATGCACGTACTGGCTGCGCTCTTGGTCGCTAAACCAATGCATCCACTGACTGTCCTCTCTAGGGTTTTGAGGAAGAACGTGTTCTATGGTGATAATTGGATATTTGTAGGTTGCTGTGCCCTCTGTTAATGCAGAATCAAGGCGTAGAAGAACGTACTTCCTAATGCGCTTCATCAAGTACAGATCGCCATTCAAGATATCTAATATCTCAGTAGTTTCTGCTGGGGTTAGCTGTAACGGTGAGCCGTCAGCATAAAGGTCGTCATCGTTTTCTATATTCGTTAGCAATTCTGCATAGCGATTTATCCGAGTGTTAGCGTTCGCTCTTATGATCATCAGTCCAGCGGCGAGTCTTTCTAAGTCGATGAAAAACTTTTCTAGCAGCTCAGGAGAATAATTTATGTGTTTTGAAATGTATAAAATGGCTGGCGGAACCCAATCAAAATTGTCTATTCTATTGAGCCATTCCAGACGATCATTAACGGCCTCTGTTTCCTCTCCGCCTTGATAGTTTGCCTTTCTGATGGTCTCTAGCGCATCTGAGTTCGGCTTCAAAACCTCATCTATAAAGCGTTCGGGCGGCTGAATCTGTGGCAGTATTTCATTGCGAAATTCTTTAAGCGCTGATTCGCGAAGCTTTGCCTTTTGGTAAATCATGCGGATGTGTGAGAACAGTTCCAGGAACGCATCTCGCCCTAGATCTTCTTCTTCGCTTTCCCAAATGTGCGTGTAGCTGTCTTGCCTTTGCTTAGGGATGGCTCCTATAATTTCCGATTTAAGTAAATCAGTCAGGCTTAAGCTGCGCCCTCTAGCATTTAAGACTGAGAATATTCGGTAGGCTGAATCCAAATCAGGCGTAGAGACAACAACTAAAAAGCATCGTGTTATTAGATACCTAACAAGGCGTTTGCGTTCTGTTTCATTCTTAAGCTTTAGCTCACCTAGAAAATAGCGAGCGTTGTCTTGAATACGCTGTTGACTATCGGTAAGTGAAGCACTATTCAGTCGTAGTAAATTGTCTAGTCCTGACTCCTTTTGAATATGATCGCGAAAAAACGTTTCATCTTTAGGACGAAGTTTAAGTCTGTAACTAGCTGGTATACCCTGTAGTTCGTCTTCTGGCTGATAAAGATACTTCGTAATTCCTGGACTAGGATCTAGTTCTCTAATAACTGACAGGAGGATAGTCAGCGTCGTGAGCCGCTGTTGACCGTCCACGACATCGGCTTCAGCGTCCTTCGCATCGTTTCCCTCAGATTTGATTAAGACAATGCTTCCTAAGAAGTAAGGGTTAGTTTTCGAGATGTCATCTGAGTCGTCACCTAGAAACGCCAATATGTCATCAAGAAGTTCGCTAGCTTGCTCTTCCGTCCAAGCATAAGGGCGTTGATAGGGAGGGATAGAAAATGAGTAGTCGTCACTGAAAATTTTAGATAATGGTTTCTCAGTCGCATGAATAGCAGTAGGCATATTTTATCGAAATAATCTGACAGGCAGTAGAGTCAATATCACTCGCTATGATAGTCGAAACCAAGGCGTGATCCCAAAACAGCCTTTTTGGCCTTTGAACACTGTTAGCGAACTCTAATACAGTACGTATGATCGTTCCGAAAATCTTCGTTTTTGGCACTTTGACTAAACCTTGTTTGGCTTTCGCTCAGAGGGTGGGTAGCCTTTGTGCAAGGCTGAGAAAGGTAGAGTAGAGCGCCCCTTCTAGCAATATGCTCAGTTCCTCTGTATAGCTAGCCTTCATCTCAGTAGGTAGACTACTGACAAAGCGAAAAATGTAATCGTTGACGGCTTCTGATTCAAAATACTCATCCTCTGTGTCGTATCTTGTGAGATACAAGTATCCATCCTCAAAAGCCTGCTCAACAGTCTGAATAAGTTTCAAGAGCAGTCCTCCGATTTCTGTGGGTAGCTTGTCCCAGAGTCCTCTGAGCTTTTCTAGCTGTTCTAGTAGCTTCTTTTCAAACTTGCTAGGAGCATATAGCAACCTTTCATCAGCCAGGATAGAGTCAATTTCTTTCTCTACTTTTTTGAAAATCTTCTTAGCCTCGCTTTGGCTGGAAAACCGAGCGTTGATGGCATCAAAAAAGGCTTGAGGAGCTAGCTTTAGTACTAAGCTTATTAGCTCCTCTTTGCTTAGGGTTTTTAGATAATTCTCAATATTCTCCGTAGATCTGGGAGGATTCATATCAGTGGCCGCTCACAATATATTTTGAAATGCTTACTCCACTCGCTCTGCTAAAAACATTGAATTATCCCCTAAATGAAGTTTAATCGACCCCTCGATTGTATTTTCATCTCTCAGCCGACACCAACCACAGCCTGAGGCTGGATCACACTCATCATTTCCTTCCCAGCTGAATACAAAAACTTCCTCTTCCCCAATTTTGTTCGTCTCACCATCAAGCTGACCTGATACCAATCCAAATTGAAAATTCCCGAGATTGCTTGATTCAATTTGAAAATAGGCTTGAACGTCCATATTGAAATAATCTTCATCCCAAGCTTCCATCTCTTGAATATGCCAAGAACCTTCAAACTTTTTTCTCTTTTTCTTGGCTTTTCTGCTGACAGTCATATAGCAATATCAATGAATGTTTTGTGGGCTCTCGCTTCTTTCTTCATGCTAACCAAAGCCGTGTGGTTTCCGATGCTGAGTTCCTTTGTTTTTAGAATCGCCAAAGGTGAGAGCCGTTGAGCAGCGTTTCATGCCGTAGTCATTCGCCTAGGTATCAAATTATCGCGTGCTGAGACACGATTGCTCAGTGCCCCTTACAATTTGTCAAAACACCCCCAACCAAAGCCTATATGCCTGCCAATGACTACCATCCTCCCGTAGCCCAATTGCTGAGCTGCGGGAGGCCAAAGAATATTAGTCGCACCGACTGGTTTGATTATGTCGAGGCCTACGGCTTCACGGACGAGCATATCCCCGCGCTGATTCAATTAGCCGTTGAAGAAGAACTCGACTGGGCAGACGAAGGCGAGTGTTATGCCCCGATTCATGCTTACCGTGCACTGGGTCAACTGCGAGCAGAGGCTGCGATTCCCCCCTTGGTGTGTCTTTTAGACAGTGATGACAGTGACTGGTTTATGGAGGACCTACCTATCGTTTTCGGTATGATTGGCCCGGCCTGTTTCCCCGCGCTCACTGACTACCTAAATCGTACCGAGCCTTCGGCCTGGAGTAAAGCCGCAGCCGCAGGCGGGTTGGAAAAAATTGCGGTCTATCATCCTGGGCACCGCGATGAATGCGTGGAGCTATTAACCGAAGCATTATCTCGCCATCAGCAACAGCCGCCCGAACTCAACGGCAGTCTGGTCGCCCGGCTGTTAAATCTGCAAGCCACCGAATCGGTGAGTGTGATCGAGGCGGCTTATAAAGAAGGGCCAATGGACGAAATGGTCTGCGGTAGCTGGGCGCGGGTACAAATAGATTTAGGGCTAGCAACAGTAGCCGATTTTAGCCCCGAAGAATTGCGGCATAAGGAGCCGGAATGGATGTCTTCCATCCGGCAGATGGCAGATCTCGTTGGAGAACTGGCGCAATCAGATGACGAGCCAGGTGCATTCGCCAGCCTAAAGACATCTTCGAAAGACTTGAAACTGAAACAATTTGGTCAAGGAGCCCTTTCTGCAAAGCGTCATAAAGCTTCCCAGCCTAAACTTGGTTTTGGAACTCAACGGCCAAAAGGGAAAAAGAAAAAAAGAAAGCGTTAGTCTCTTCTGAATTTCCAACAAGCTAAGCAGCTAATCTGACTAACTTGTGATGCATAGCTACCTAGCAATTTTGCCAATTAGTCAACCCTTTAACTTCGATATAAAAGACGTGTCATTGTACCTCGACTATCAAAAAAACGGTGGTTAAGTTAGTGGTCGAAGCTTCGGTATCTTGAGCTATGTGACCGCTCGTCAATACTAGATTACGTGCGCTTGATCCATCAAAAAAACGGGTGTTAATTTAGCGGTCCTCGGCCTTTGAATAAGGGGTATGCCCTAGAATAGAGGCTGTCGCTTGCGAGCATGTTGACATGGATAGAATAGTGATTGACCCACAGGTCCACTTTGGCAAACCGTGCGTCGCTGGAACGCGCATCCCCGTTCAGAGCGTGCTTGAACTGCTCAACGAAGAGCTATCTTTTGCCGACATCATTCGCGACTACTACAGTGAGTTGCAGCCAGAAGATATTCGCGCTTGCCTTCAGTATGCGATCGCGCTAGTGGCCGCTGAAGATATCAATCTGGTTTCGGCTTGATGGTAAAGTTTTTGCTTGATCAAGATGTCTATGGAATGACAACCAAATTCCTCGCCGATTCTAACTTCGATGTCGTTTCAGTATCGCAGTTAGGGCTATCGAGAGCACCAGACACAGAGGTTTTAAGTACTGCGCAATCGCAGGGGCGCATCCTGATTACGAGAGACAGAGACTATGGCAACCTGGTCTTTGTTCAGTCGTTGGGTGCTGGTGTGATCTATTTACGGATATTGCCGTCCACCGCGAACGCTGTTCACCAAGAACTGATGCGAGTTGTTGAGAAGTATTCAGTGGAAGAGCTATCGCGAGCCTTTGTGGTGGTTGAAGCCAACGGCCACAGATTTAGAAAAATTTCATAGGGCCCCCAGCAGCGCTATAGGCTCGTCTGCTAGAGCTTAGTCGGCATTTTTATATAGCTCAAATATGAGCAATTATCTTGACTTAGAGCAGTTGCAATGACGGCGTTTTCAGCCCTTCGTGTAATTTTTAGTGAAATACAGATAAATTGTATTATCGTCAGTTCGACATGCGCGAGCACTTCTCAGAACCGGCTGACGCTCCTTCCAAAGTCTGAGAGCGCGTAAAAGTCGGAGATCATTTCCGTCTGTTTGTCGTGCAGGATGGAGCCGTGATCGCTTTTCCCGATTGCTTCAACCTATCGCCCTTCACAATGCCTGGGTAAGGTCGCATCTAGTTCAGCATTCTTTCCGGTGGCGATGTAGGGATGTCGCTAGGATTTGCTTCGGCTCGTCTATTTCACCCCGATGGCGGCTTCTAAAGCCTTGGCGAGCTGATGGCTAAGCGGTTCAAAAATCTGCGCTCGGGTCTGGGTCATCGGGTCGTTGGGATCGCCTACGACCTCACTGCAGATATGGAACAGTCCGTCAGGG